>CAWJDA010000001.1:0-73868 GCA_963841525.1 uncultured Solirubrobacterales bacterium
GAGGCCGAAGCTTCCTTTGCTCTTCACCCTGATGGATGGAGAGCACATCCGGTATTAGCCCGAGTTTCCTCGGGTTATCCCGGTCATCGGGGCAGGTTACCCACGTGATACTCACCCGTTCGCGGCTTTGCCCCGGGCCGAAGCCCGGTTCGTCGCTCCACTTGCATGTGTTAAGCACGCCGCCAGCGTTCGTCCTGAGCCAGGATCAAACTCTCCGTAAAAAGCGTGACGTGACGTCAAACGTACGTCACAAGAGAGCTGTCATGTCGCTGACTACTTGCCACCGCGTACACAGAGCGGCGGCGAAACATGACGGAGTTATCAACCCCCACCCGGTGCATGATGGGCGGGGGTCGGGCTCGAGCGACGAAGGACTTGAGTCCCTCGTCGCGCGCTGCTCAGTTTTCAAAGACCACTCGGCGGGATCGACGGGTCTCGTCGCCTCACCACTCAGGCTTCGTTCACGAAAAAGGCCCCTCGCCGAGGGGCCCGGTGACGCGCCGGCCGAGTTCTCGGCCGATTTGGGCTCCTCTTATGAGGCTGCTCCTTTCGTGATCAAAAGCAAGAGCGACCGGGGAGTATAGCCCGCCCAAGCCCCCGTGTTCAAGGATTGAGGCGGACGAAGCGGCGTTTCCCCACCTGGAGCACTCGCCCGCCGAGCTCCTTCGCCGGCAGGTCCAGCCGATCGGGAGCGATCGCCTCCCCGTCGAGCTTCACCCCACCCTGCGCGATCAGGCGCCTCGCCTCGCTGCTCGAGATGCCGAAGGCGCCGGCGATCAGAGCGGGCAGGTGGACGTCCCCGCCGTCCTCCTGGGCGCCGTCCGCCCCTGCGAGGGAGAGCTCGGGGATGTCCGCCGGGATCTCCCTCGCGACGTGCACCGTGTCGAACCGGGCCTCGGCGGCCTCTGCGGCGGCGGGGTCGTGGAACCTCTCCACGATGCGCCGCGCCAACGCTCGCTTCGCCGCCATCGGGTCCCCCTCCGGAACGCCCTCCCCGAGCAGCAGCTCGCAGTAGGTGCCCATCGCGTCGTCCGGCAGGCTCATCAGCTTCCCGAACATCTCCTCGGGCGGGTCGGTCACCCCGACGTAGTTGCCGAGCGACTTGCTCATCCGCCGCACTCCATCGATCCCGGGCAGGATCGGCATGGTCATGATCGACTGCTCCGGCACCGCGTAGGCACGCTGGATATCGCGGGCGAAGAGCAGGTTGAACTTCTGGTCGGTGCCGCCGAGCTCGACGTCGGAGCGGATCGCGACGGAGTCGTAGCCCTGGAGGATCGGGTAGAGCAGCTCCAGGGAGGAGATCGGCTGGTCCGCCTTGATCCGCTTGGTGAAGTCCTCCCGCTCGAGCAGTCGCGCGACGGTCACCTTCGCCATCAACCGAAACAGCTCCTGGGCCGGCATGTCGAGCCACTCGCTGTTGAAGCGCACCTCGGTCGCCTCGCGGTCGAGGACCGTGAACGCCTGGTCCTGGAACGTCTTCGCGTTTGCCTCGATCTCGTCGGGAGTGAGAATCGGCCGCTGGGAATCGCGCCCGCTCGGATCCCCCACCCTGGCGGTGTAGTCGCCGATGATCAAGACGACCCGATGCCCAAGCTGCTGGAACTGGGCCAGCTTGGTCAGCACGACGACGTGGCCGAGATGGATGTCGGGCGCGGTCGGGTCGATGCCGAGCTTCACGCGGAGCGGATCGCCGGAGGCGAGCTGCTTGGCGAGCTGTCCCTCGGGAAGCGCCTCCTCCGCCCCACGGGTGAGGATGTCGAGGTCAGTCACGCCTGAGCCGCGCCTGCGCCGGCGCGCGATCTGACCCGAATTCCGCCACGAGGCCAATGCTAGACTGCCGACTTCCGCCTGGCCGGGCGCGAAGGTCCGTGCGCGCCCCTAGATTGACGTACAGGCGAGAGCTGGATCCGGATACGGACCGGGCGCCAAGCGTCGCCAGTACGCGACATGACAGACGATTTCGATTTCGACTTCGACGTAGACCGGGGCCGATCGGCCTCGCGGACCGAGAACCGCGAGCCGAAGGACAAGGACGCTCCTGGGACCGGCAACGGCCGGGAGCTGCCCGACCCCGAATACGCCGAGGGTGACGGCTCCCGCGGCAACCCCCGGGCCAACGGCTCCCGGGGCAACGGCTCGCGGGCGAACGGGCGCAGCAACGGCAACGGGTCTCGCCGCTTCGCCCCCAGCTCACCGCCCGAGCCCGCCGAGGGCGATTGGCTCAGCCTCGGCGACGACGACTTCGAGCCCGGGATCCGCTCCCCGCTGAGCACGCGCGACGACGGTCCTGCCGGCCCCCCCACCCCCGGTGAGGCCCGCAACTTCGCGAAGGAGGCCCGCCGCCGGGCCTCACGTCGTCCGAGTCCCATCCTCGACCTCGATCAGGAGCGGGCCCGCCTCGAGAGCAAGGACGCCGAGGAGGAGGACGTCGACTTCGAGTCGATGCTCTCCCGGCAGCCGCAGAAGAGCGGTGTCGCCCGCCGCGGCTCGGCGATCAGGGACGCCTTCGAGGGCGGGATCCAAAGCCTGCGCCGCGTCGGCGGCGAGCGCATCGCCGAGGGCCGCGACCGTGTGCAGGCGCTCCGCGAGCGGGTCCCATCCCGGATCCCGCAGCCGGGCAGCGCGGATGTCGGCGGCGGCGCCGGCAAGCCCCCTCCCCCGCGTCTCCCGCGGCGGATCAGCTCCCGCCGCCCGCGCAAGCCCAAGCCGGGGCGGATCAAGAAGCTCCGGCTGCTGATCGTCCTGCTCGGCCTCGGCCTGCTGGCGATCGTCTCGACCTTCTTCGGGATGATGATGGCGATCTCGCAGGACCTGCCGCAGCTCGAGAACAAGAAGGAGTTCGCCGAGGCCAAGAACTCCGTCGTCCTCGACGACCAGGGCAACAAGATCGGCAGCCTGCTCAACAACAACAACCGCATCTTGGCCGACTCCGACCAGATCTCGCCCTACATGAAGCAGGCCGCGGTCGCGATCGAGGACAAGCGCTTCTACGAGCACGGCGGCGTCGACCTCCAGGGCATGATCCGAGCCGGCATCCAGGACGTCCTGCCGGGTGGGTCGACGCAGGGCGCCTCGACGATCACCGAGCAGTTCGTCAAGAACGCACTGGAGGCGCAGGGGAGCCGAACGATCTTCGAGAAGTTCCGCGAGGCCGCGCTCGCGACCCAGCTCGAGCGCCACTGGACCAAGGACAAGATCCTCACCGAGTACCTCAACACCATCTACTTCGGCGAAGGCGCCTACGGGATCGAGGCGGCCGCCCACACCTACTTCGGCTGGAACCACCCCGGCTGCGGGAACAGCGGCCAGGATCCCTGCGCCAAGCTCCTCTACCCATGGGAGGCCGCGATGCTCGCCGGCATCATCGCCTCGCCGTCTGCCTTCTCACCGAGGGCGAACCCCCAGGCGGCGACCGACCGGCGGAACCTGGTCCTCAAGAACATGCTCGACCAGGGCGACATCTCCCAGCAGGAATACAACGAGGGGCTTGCGCACCCGGTCCCTGCCGCGTCTCAGATCCACCACCCGACCGACGACTCGCTCTCCCCTTACTTCACCTCCTGGCTGCGCCAGCAGGTGGTCGACCTCTACGGCGCCGGCCGTGCCTTCGGCGGCGGGTACCAAATCCACAGCTCGCTCGATCTGGACATGCAGAACGTGGCGCAGGACATCGCGCAGAGCACGCTCTCGGGAGTTGCTCCGACCGCCTCGGTGGTCGTGATCGACAACTCAACCGGAGAGGTGAAGGCGATGGTTGGCGGCAACAACTACGACACGCACCCCTTCAACCTTGCGACGAACGGACACCGCCAGCCCGGCTCGTCCTTCAAGCCGTTCACCCTCGCGACCGCGCTCAGCCAGGGGATCTCCCCCAACAACAGCTACGCCTCGAACGAGAAGATCTTCAAGGTCCCGCACTCGAAGCACGAGTACTTCGACGTCCACAACTACAACGACGAGTACTTCGGCAGCTCCTCGCTTTATGACGCGACCCTCCACTCGGACAACTCGGTCTACGCCGAGCTCGCGCTGGGCCGAACCGACAGGTGCGTCCAGGGGTGTGGCGGAAGCCCCGCGGTCCGCGGCGGCACCAAGCGGATCGCACACACCGCCCACGAGATGGGCATCCAGACGAACTTCTCGACCAACCCGTCGATGGTCCTCGGCGCGATCGACCCTGGAGTGACGCCGATCGAGATGGCACACGCCTACGAGACGATCTCCACCGGCGGCGAGCGGGTGGGCGGCAACCTCGACGCCAGCCCGGGCGCGAACAACAAGCCCGCGGATCTGGAGCCCGTCGCGATCGACAAGGTGACGGCGCCCAACGGCGACACCGTGGCCGAGAACCACCCGAAGAAGATCCGCGTCCTCTCGGAGAGCGTCGCGAACGAGGTGAAGACCATTCTCCACGCAAACATCCTGGGGGGCACGGGCAAGCTCGCCCAGTTCGGCAATGACACCGAGTGGGGCAAGACCGGGACCACCGAGAACAACGGCGACGCCTGGTTCTGCGGAGGCGACGAGCACTTCACCACCTGCGTCTGGGTCGGGCACCCGGACAGCACCCAGTCGATGTCGACCGACTTCAACGGCGGTCCCGTCGACGGCGGCACCTACCCGGCCGAGATTTGGGGCCGGATCATGGCGGCTATCGAGAACATCTACTCAGAGCAAAAGGCGGCCGAGAACCACAAGGGCAACTCGGGCTCCACCACCACGACCGGCACCTACACCTCCTCGTACTCCTCCCCTTCGTCTTCCGGCTCCTCGTCCGGAGGCGGAGGCGGAGGCGGTGGAGGCGGCGGAGGCGGTGGAGGCGGCGGCCACGCCACGGCTCCCGCTGGCGGTGGTGGCGGAGGCGGTGGAGGCGGCGGTGGCGCCAGCGGCGGCACCGGTGGGACCGGCGGTACCGGGCTCTAGGCTGCTCGCCGGGCCTCGACAGACGCCGGCCACGGCTTCGAGACGTAGCTGTTGCCCTCCGCGGAGTAGCGCCAGGGCAGGTCCGCGGCCTTGGTGATGCCGATCCGGGTCGAGGCGACGATCTCGGTTCGGTTCCAGCGCTCGCCCCGGTCGAGGAGCTCGAACGGCGGTGCGAGCAGGTCCGCCCCGTTCAGCGCGAGCCCAACACCGAGCGCCTCGGTGAGCTTGCCGGGCCCCGAGCAGAGCTCCTCCACCTCCTCGCGCCCCCGCCGCTCGCGCATCAGATCGACGCCCGCCGTCGGCTCGAGCGCGCGGATCAGGACCGCCGCCGCGCTCCCCTCCGGCTCGGTCACCGCGTTCAGCAGACTGTGGATCCCGTAGGAGAGGTAGACGTAGGCGTGGCCGGGAGGCCCGAAGAGCACCTCATTCCGGGGAGTCCGGCCGATGTAGGCGTGGCAGGCGGGATCCGTCGCGTCGTACGCCTCGGTCTCCACGATCACCCCGGCCGTCTGGGCGACTGCGAGCTCGCAGCCGATCAGCTCGCGCGCCACCTCGTGCACGGAGCGGTCGAAGAAGTCGCGGTTCACGCGCGCAGAGCGCTGAGCGCCTCGCGCGCCCGCTCGAGTTGGTCGGACAGCGGACCCGAGGCGGTGCCGCCCAACGAGACCTTCGACTCGATCGTCTGTCCCGACTCCAGCGCTCGCCGGACCGCTTGGCGGGCGTTCTCGGGCACGCCGTTGAGCTCCGAGTCTGCGAGCTCGGAGAGCGGCCTGCCGGAATCGACAGCGGCCTTGACCAGCCCACCGACCAGGCCGTGCGCCTCCCGGAACGGGATTCCCTCCTTCACCAGCGCGTCGGCAAGATCGGTGGCCGCCAGCATCTCGTCCTCCGCCGCGGCGGCCAGGCGCTCCCGCTTGAACTCGATCGCAGCGACCATGCCGGTCGCGGCCGCCAGGCAGAGCTCCAGGTTGTCCACCGCGTCGAAGAGGGGTTCCTTGTCCTCCTGGAGGTCCTTGCTGTAGGCGAGCGGCAGGGCGTGCATCGTGCCCAGCAGACTCGCCAGTGACGCCGCGATCCGTGGGGCCTTGCCGCGCAGCAGCTCGGCGGCATCCGGATTCTTCTTCTGGGGCATGATGCTCGAGCCCGAGGCGAACGAGTCGGGCAGCTCGCAGAAGCCGAACTCCTGGCTCGACCAGAGCACGATCTCACCGCCGAGGCGCGAGAGGTGCATCGCGCAGATTGATGCCGCAGAGAGGTAGTCGAGGGCGAAGTCCCGGTTGGAGACCGCGTCGAGCGAGTTCGGATAGGGACGCTCGAAGCCGAGGTCCCCAGCGAGCGCCTCGCGGTCGACGTCCCAGTTGAGCCCGGCGAGCGCGCCGGAACCGGCAGGCATGTCCGTGGTCGCCTCCGCCGCCCGGAAGAAGCGCTGCGCATCGCGTTGGAACATCCAGAAGTAGGCGAGCAGGTGGTGCCCCAGGTAGACGGGCTGCGCGCGCTGCAGGTGGGTGTACGAGGGGGCCGGCCAGTCGCGGTGCGCCTCGGCCTGCCCCACCAGGGCCTCCATCAGGCTCTCGAGCAGGGCGATCGCCCGCGCCGCGTGCGCCCTGACGAGCAGGGCGAGGTCGGTGGCGACCTGGTCGTTCCGGGAGCGGGCGGTGTGCAGCTTGCCGCCGAGCGGCCCGATCACCTCGGTCAGGCGCCGTTCGATCGCCATGTGGATGTCCTCGTCGTGATCGCGGAACTCGAAGCTCCCCTGCTCGAGCTCTCCTCCGACTCGCTCGAGACCCTCCGTGATCTTCGCCAGCTCCTCGTCGTCCAACACGCCCAGCCTGGCGAGCGCCCGGGCGTGCGCCTTCGACTGCCCGACGTCGAACGGCGCCAGGCGCCAGTCGAACGAGATCGAGGAGTTGATCCGCCGGAAGAGCGGGTCCTGGTCTTCGCCGAAGCGGGACATGACTCGGAGTCTAGGGTTGGATTCCGAGCGCCTCGCCGAGCGCCGTGCAGACCCGGTCCACCTGCGACTCGGTCATCGCGGTGAAGAACGGGAGCGCGAGCGAGCGCTCCGCGACGCGCTCCGCGACCGGAAACTCGCCTCCCGCAAAGCCGAAGCGCTCTCGGTACGGCGGCAGCAGGTGGACGCAGGGCAGATAGGCCTTCGAGGCGATGCCGCTCTCGGCGAGCGAGGCGATCACGCCGTCGCGGTCGGTCCCGTCGGGCAGCTGGACGCAGAAGACGAACCAGCTGCGCCGCTCATCGCCGCGGTTCTCGCAGGGCAGGACGACGTCGTGCTCGTCGTGGCTGCCGGCCGGTGTGGCGCCCAGCTGTGTGAGTCGCTCGCGGTAGAGCGCCGCTACGTTCTCGCGGGCGTTCAGCATCTCGTCCAGGCGCTCGAGCTGGGCGATGCCGATCGCGGCATGCAGATCGGTGAGCCGGTAGTTAAAGCCGAGCCGGTCGTGCTCGACAAGCCCCATGTCGGGCGCCCGCCCCTGGTTGCGCTCGCTTCTGACGTGCTCTGCGACGTCCTTGTCCTGGGTGATCAGAATCCCCCCCTCCCCCGTCGTCATCTGCTTGTTGGCGTAAAAGGCGAACGTGGCGAGGTTCCCGTCCGTCCCGACCTTCTTACCGGTGCTGTCGTGCGCCCCGAGCGCCTGGCAGGCGTCCTCCAGCATGCCGAGGTCGTGATCTGAGGCAATCTGGCCGAGTGCCGGAAGGTCAGCCGGGTAACCGAAGATGTGCACCGGCAGGATTCCGGCGGTCCTCTCCCCGATCGTGGCGGCGGCCGCCTCAGTGTCGAGTGTCAGCGTGACCGGATCGATGTCGGCGAAAACTGGCTTGGCGCCTTCGTAGAGCAGGCAGTTGGCAGAGGCGACGAAGGTGAGGGGACTGGTGATGACCTCGTCCCCAGCCGACCATCCCTTGGCCCTGACGCCGAGGTGCAACGCGGCGGTTCCGCTGGACACCGCCACCGCGTAGACGTCGCCACCGATCCAATCGGAGAAGTCGTGTTCGAACCGCTCCAGCTTCGGCCCGAGTGAGAGCGAGCCGGAGCGGACGACCTCGAGCAGCAGCTCCTCCTCGCGAGGGCCGAGGTCAGGTCGTGCGAGCGGGATCGGTTCGTTCACTCGGTGCGTTGCTCTCCGGCCGTGGCTGGAAGGCGTATTCGAGGGAGTCGACCAGCGCCTCCCACGACGCCTCGATGATGTTCTCCGAGACGCCTATCGAGCCCCACTCGCGCTCGCCGTCGGACGAGTCGAGCAGGACGCGGGTGACGGCGCCGGTGCCGTGGTGCTCGTCCAGGATCCGGACCTTGTAGTTGGTGAGCTCGATGTCCGCGAGGTGCGGATGGCGGTCGCTGATCGCCCCTCGGAGGGCCTTGTCCAGCGCGTTCACGGGACCGTTCCCCTCGGCGGTGCGCAGGTAGCGCTCGCCGTCGACCCAGACCTTGATCGTCGCCTCGGTCACGACCTTGCCGTCTTCGCGCTTCTCGACCAGGACACGGAACCCCTCGAGCCTGAACAGGGACTCGTACTGCTCGGTCTCGCGACGGAGCAGCAGCTCGAAGGAGGCGTCGGCGGCCTCGTAGTGATAGCCGCGATGCTCGCGCTCCTTCAGTGTGCGGAGCGCCCGGGCGGCCTGCTCGTCGTCGAGCGGAATGCCGGAGCGCTCAGCGCGCGACAGGACCGTCCCCTTGCCGGAGAGCTCAGAGACGACCATCTCGCGCTCGTTGCCCACCTCCGCCGGGTCCATGTGCTCGAAGGTGCGAGCGTCGGCGCTTACCCCGGCGACGTGCATGCCCCCCTTGTGGGCGAAGGCGTTCCGGCCCACGAAGGGCTGGTCCGGGTCGGGCGTGATGTTGAGCAGCTCGTCGATGAAGTGCGCGATCCCGGTGAGCCGAGCGAGCTGCTCGTCGGTGACGCAGCGGTAGCCGAGCTTGAGCTGGAGGCCGGGCAGGATCGAGGTGAGGTTGGCGTTCCCGGTCCGCTCGCCGATGCCGTTGATCGTCCCCTGCACGAGACTCGCGCCCTGCTCCACCGCGGCGATGGAGTTCGCCACCGCGCACTCGAGGTCATTGTGCGTGTGGATCCCAACCGGGGTGTCAAGCGCGTCGACGACGGCCCTCGTCGCTTCTGCGACCTGGCCCGGGAGGCTCGAGCCGTTCGTGTCGCAGAGGGTGACGTTCTCGGCGCCGGCCTCGGCTGCTGCCCGCAGACAGTCGAGCGCGTAGCCGGCGTCGTCGCGGTAGCCGTCGAAGAAGTGCTCGGCGTCGTAGATCACGCGCTTGCCGGCCTGCTTCAGATAGGTGACCGAGTCCAGGATCATCGCCAGGTTCTCGTCCCGGCTCACCTTGGTGACCTTCTCCAGGTGGAGGCCCCAGGTCTTCCCGACCAGCGTCACCGCGGGAGCGAAGCCGGAGGCGAGCATCCGGAGCGCCTCGTCCTCGGCAGCCTCGGTGTCCCGCCGGCGGGTCATGCCGAAGGCGCAGACCTCGGCCTGGCCCAACTCGACCTCGGCCAGCATCTCGAAGAGCTCCAGCTCCTTCGGGTTCGACCCGGGGAAGCCTGCCTCGATGAAGTGGATGCCGAGCTCGTCGAGTTTGCGCACCACGCGGACCTTCTCCTGGGCCGATAGGGACATGCCCTGGCCCTGCATGCCGTCTCGCAAAGTCGTGTCGTAGAGGAGTACCTGTCGCATCGCTGCCTTTCTTCGAGGGTGAATGGTGAACCCCTGAACGGGGTCGTGCGAGAGCCGCTGGCCGTTAAGCGGCAGCGGTGCCCGTAATTCGCCCTGTGGAGCGGTGCAGCATCAGGAGCCCAGGGTACCGGAGGCCGGTTCGCCGACCTCCTCGGCGTCCACCTCTGCAGGCGTTGGCTCACGAGGGGCCTCGCCGGTCGGCTCGCCGACCGGATCGAGCCACTCGCGGTACTCCTCGAGCCGCCCATTTAAGGCATCGTCGAACTTGCCCTGGATCACGCGGGTGATCTCCCCGGGCTGGCCCAGGTCGTGGTCGTCGACTCCCCGGACAGGGACGAGCTCGGCGGCGGTGCCCGTCAGGAAGACCTCCTCGGCGAGGTAGAGCTCGGCCCGGGCGATGTCCCGCTCGACCACTGTGTAGCCGAGGTCGCGCGCGATCTGGATCACCGACTTGCGGTTGATGCCGTCGAGGATCGAGGAGGTGTGCCCGGGCGTGACGATCTCGCCCTCGCGGACGAGGTAGATGTTCTCGCCCGAGCCCTCACAGACGAAGCCGCGCTCATCGAGCAGGATCGCCTCGTCGTAGCCGGCATTCGCGCTCTCCGTCTTGGCGAGGATCGAGTTGAGGTACTGGCCGGAGGCCTTGGCATGGGGAATCAGCCCAGCCGGCGAGATCCGCCGCCAGGAGGAGACCTTCGCGCGCACGCCCTCGCGCTTGCCCTCCTCCCCCAGATAGGCGCCCCAGGGCCAGACCGCGATGAAGACGTCGACCGGGGCACTCTTGGCGTACAGGCCCATCTCGCCGTAACCGCGGAAGGCGAGCGGGCGGATGTAGCAACTGCGCAGCCCGTTGCGGCGGATCAGCTCCTTGGTGGCCTCGCGGATCTCCTCGAGCGAACGGTCGAGCGGCAGGTAGTAGAGCTCGGCGGACTTAGCGAGGCGGTCCAGGTGGTCCTGGTGGCGGAAGATCGCCGGCCCAATCTCCGTGTCGTAGCAGCGGATTCCCTCGAAGACGCCCGTCCCGTAGTGCAGCCCGTGGCTGAGGACGTGCACGTTCGCCTCGTCCCAGGGGACGAACTCTCCGTTCTTCCAGATGAGCTCAGCCTTCTCCACGAGTCGATGATTATGGCCCATGTGATTCGGGCGCGGGGTTTGTGGCGCCCGGATATGCCGAAGGGTCCCTTCTACAACGCCTCTAGCACAGCTTCTGTCATTCCCTCCGTGCCGGTCTCGCGGGTCCCCTCCCCTCCGGCGAGGTCGGGGGTGCGCAGGCCCTGCGCGAGGGCCGTGTCCACGGCCGCGTCGAGCCTGTCGGCCTCATCGTGCATGCCGAGCCCGTAGCGGAGCATCATCGCGACGGACAGCAGGGTGGCCAGCGGATTCGCCTTCCCCGTGCCGGCGATGTCGGGGGCGGACCCGTGCACGGGCTCGTAGAGCCCGGGGCCGCCCTCACCGAGGCTGGCCGAAGGCAGCATGCCGAGCGAGCCGGTTAGCATCGCCGCCTCGTCGCTGAGGATGTCTCCGAACAGGTTCTCGGTGACGATCACATCGAAGCCCGTGGGATTCGAGACCAGCTGCATCGCGGCGTTGTCGACGAGCAGATGATCGAGCTGGATCTCGTCGTACTCCGGTGCGAGCCCGGTGACGGTCTCCCGCCAGAGACGCGAAGTCTCCAGCACGTTCGCCTTGTCGACCGAGGTCAGCCGGCCGTTGCGCTCCCCCGCCGCCTCGAAGGCGACGCGGGCGATCCGCTCGATCTCTTCGACGGTGTAGGCGCAGTCGTCGTGGGCGCGATCGCCGTCGCGCCCCGAGTCGCCGAAGTAGATGCCGCCCGTCAGCTCCCGCACGACCAGGAGGTCGGTTCCGACGATCCGCTCGCGGCGGAGTGGACTCGCATCGAGCAGCGCCTCGCTGGGCCGCACGGGCCTCAGGTTCGCGAACAGGCCGAGGCCCTTCCGCAGGCCGAGCAGGCCCTGCTCGGGACGCGGCTTGTCGGGGTCGGTGGTGTCCCACTTGGGCCCGCCGACAGCGCAGAGCAGCACCGCATCGGCCGCCCGGCACGCCTCCAGGACCTCGTCGGTCAGCGCGGTGCCGTGCTCGTCGATCGAGGCGCCCCCGATCAGGTGCTCGCTGATCTCGAAGTCTCCGAGGTCCGCCAGAACCCGGACCGCCGCGGCGCCGATCTCGGGGCCGATCCCGTCGCCGGGCAACAGGACGATCCTAGGCACGGCTGGCGTTGATGTTGAGGCGCACGTAGTCCAGCACGAGCGGCTTGCCTGACTCCTCGAGGACCGCATCGATGAACGGCTCCTGGAGTTCCTCGGGAAGCCGCGCGAGGTGTGGGCCCATGGTCGAGGCCCGGGTGAAGGCTCGCGGATCCTCGGGCTGCGTCGGCTTCTCCTCCAGGGAGCAGCTCACCTCCGCGAACCCCGCGGCGCGCAGGCGCTCGGCGGTCTCCTCTGGAGTCGCGAAGTTCCAGATGATCCTCATGCCCTCGAAATGCGGTGCGAACTCCGGGCGTGACGCGACCTTCACGATCGCGGTGGCGTGCCGGGCGACATTGCCGGACCCGCCACATTGCGCGTGCAGCCTGCCCCTCGGCTGGAGGACGTCATGAATTCGTTCGAACAGGCGCTCGTGGTCAGAGATCCAGTGGAAGGTCGCGGTCGAGAAGAGGACGTCGACCGCCGGCTCGCAGTCATTTCGCTTCAGCAGACCTGAAGTCAGCTCGAGCAGATCCGAGGGGATCGTGGTGACCCGGTCATCGTCCTTGAACCGCTTGGCTGTCGCGTCGACCATGTCATCCGACCCGTCGACCGCGATGACCTTGCCCTCCGGGAGCCGCTCGAGCAGTCTCTGGGTGACGCGTCCGGTGCCGCAGCCCGCGTCGATCACGGTCTCGTCGCCCTTCAGCTCCAGGCGGTCCAGCACCTCGAGTCCCCAGCCGAATTGCGGGTCGGAGACGCGCTCGTAGGTCTCCGCGTCCCATTCACGGGGCCCGGTATTCATGAACGACTGGGAGCTCATAGGGCTGTGGTCACGGGTCCGGAGTCCGCGTTACCGGCCGCCTCGAACTCGTCGATTCGCTGGGCGCGCTGCAGCGTCATCGCGACCTCGTCGAGCCCCTCGGAGAGGCGGTGCTTGATGTCCTCGTCGATCTCGAACTTGAAAACACCCTCCGCGCAGGTGACGGTCTGATCGTCGAGGTCGATGCGGGCCTCCCCGGCGGAGGCGACGGCGCGGCAGTGCTCCTCGTCGAGCACGACCGGCAGCAGCCCGTTCTTCGTGCAGTTGGAATAGAAGATGTCCGAGAACGAGGGTGCGATGACGGCGTCGTAGCCGTAGTCCTTGAGGCCCCAGACGGCGTGCTCGCGCGAGGAGCCCGATCCGAAGTTCCGGCCGGTGACCAGGATCGGGTGCGCCTCGAGCTCGATCTCACCGGAGCGGAACCAGTCGTAGAAGAGGAACTCGCCGTAGCCGGTGCGCTCGATCCGCTTCAGGAACTGCTTGGGCATGATCTGGTCGGTGTCGACATCGGAGCGGTCGAGCACGGCGACGCGGCCTTCGATGATGTCGATCGGGTCCATGGCTCAGCTCCACTCCCTGATGTCGACGAAGCGCCCCTCGAGTGCGGCGGCCGCGGCCATCTTCGGGCTGACCAGGTGCGTACGCCCGCCGGCTCCCTGGCGTCCCTCGAAGTTGCGGTTGGAGGTCGAGGCGCAGCGCTCGCCGGGCTGCAGGATGTCGGGGTTCATCCCCAGGCAGGCGGAGCAGCCCGACTCGCGCCACTCGAATCCGGACGACCGGAACACCTCGTCAAGGCCCTCGGCCTCCGCCTCAGCCTTGACCTGCTGCGAGCCGGGCACGACCATGCCGCGCAAGCTCGAGGCGATCTGGCGGCCGTCGACGATCGTGGCGGCCTCGCGTAGATCGGAGATTCGCGAGTTGGTGCACGAGCCGATGAAGACCCGGTCGAGCGGGATCTCGGTCATCGGCGTCCCCGGTCGCAGGTCCATGTAAGCGAGGGCGCGCTCCGCGGTCTCGCGGTCCGCCGCCGAGTCCATCCCGGACGGGTCCGGCACCTGGTCGGTGACCTGCACCACCATTCCCGGGGTCGTCCCCCACGTGACCATCGGGGAGATCGCGCCGGCGTCGATCTCGACCTCGGTGTCGAAGCCGGCGCCCTCGTCGCTGGGCAGCTCTCGCCAGCGCTCGACCGCATCATCGAAATCGGCCGGAGCTCCCGGGCGGCCGCGCACGTACTCGAAGGTCATCTCGTCAGGGGCGACCATGCCGGCGCGCCCGCCGCCCTCGATCGTCATGTTGCAGACCGTCATCCGGTTCTCCACCGAGAGCGCCTCGACCGCGGGGCCCGCATACTCGACGGCATAGCCCCGCATGCCGCCGACGCCGAGCCGGCCGATCGTCGCCAGGATCAGGTCCTTTGCGGTGACGCCGAAGCCAAGCTCGCCCGGGTAGACGATCCGCATCGTCTTCGGCCGTCGCTGTATCAGGCACTGGGTGGCGAGAACGTGCTCGACCTCCGAGGTGCCGATACCGAATGCGAGGGCCCCGAAGGCGCCGTGAGTCGAGGTGTGAGAGTCGCCGCAGACGACCGTCATGCCGGGCTGGGTGACGCCCAGCTCCGGGCCGATCACGTGGACGATGCCGCGACGGTCTGAGCCGAGCGAATAGATGGGAATCCCGAACTCCTCGCAGTTGCGCTCCAGCGACTCCACCTGCACGCGCGAGAGCTCGTCAGCGATCAGTTGCGCCGTGGGGGTGCCATCCGTCGGGACGTTGTGGTCGGCCGTGGCCAAGGTCTTGCCGGGGCGGCGCACCTTCCGGTCGGCAAGGCGCAGCCCGTCGAAGGCCTGGGCAGAGGTGACCTCGTGGACCAGGTGGAGGTCGATGTAGATCAGGTCGTCGTCGACCTCGTGGGCGTCCCAGATCTTCTCGAACAGGTTCTTCGACATCGATCCTCCTAGCCTCGCCTCAACCCCGCGGCGACCACGGCGATCAGCCTGGCTTCTGTCGCGGCATTGTTCTCGAAATGGTGGGGCAGATCCGCGTCGAAGGTGACGCTGTCGCCTTCGGTCAGCTCGTGACGCTGCCCGTCGATGAAGAGTTCGACCGAGCCATCCAGGACGACGGCGGTCTCGCGGCTGCCGGGCTCGTGCATGGGCGGGTCGTCGCGAGCACCGGTCGCCGCGCCCGGCGCAAGCGTGTGCTCCGAGACGTCCGCACGCTGACCCGGCAGGGGCGCCGTCAGCTCCTGGACCTTGTGGCCGCGACGCTTCCGAGTTCGTCTCTCCGCACGCCGTACGACGACCACATGGCGGTCCTCGTCGAGGCGCAGCAGCTGCGACAGCGTCAGGTCGAGCCCCGAGGCGATCTTCTGGGCGACGACCAGCGTGGGGCTGGTGTCGCCCCGCTCCACCTGGGAGAGCATGGGGGCGCTGACGCCGCTGCGCTCGGCCAGATCGCGGAGCGAGAGATCCATCGCCTCGCGCAGGCTCTTGACGCGCGCGCCGACGGCCCCGTCCTCGGAGACCGCCGGAGCCTTGATCTTCTTGACCTGCGGTGCGCTCGCCATCGCTTTGCGTACGTTATCACATACACACGTACGTTCGCTATCACCGGCTAGATGTGTTGCCGGCTCGAGGTGTATCGCCGGCTCGATGGGGTAGGGTCGATTTGCACGTCTACGATATGGAGGTCGGCATGGCGTCTCCTCACCCCCACGAGGACCCGTCGAGCGGTCCTCGCGGAATCGCGTCCCGCGCCGGTGTCTGGAGCGCCCAGCACCGCAAGACCGCCATCTGGGGCTGGCTCGCGTTCGTCTTCCTGGCCCTTGCGATCGGCAACGCGGTCGGGACCAAGACCCTGGAGCACACCCAGACCGGGGTCGGTGAGTCCGGGCGAGCCGACCAGACGATCGCCGATGCCGCTCCGGAGCATGCCCAGGAGATGGTGCTGATCCAGAGCTCCGGGGCGACCGCAGGCTCACCCACCTTCAACGCGGTGGTTGCGGACACGCAGCGGAGGCTCGCCGCGGTCCCCGACACCAAGAACTTCGAGAGCCCGCTCAACCCGGCGAACGCGAACCTGATCTCGAGCGACGGGCGCTCGGCGCTGCTCCGCTTCCAGATCTCCGGCAACGACTCCGAGGTCATGGACCGAGTCAAGCCGGCCGTTCAGGCGGTCGCCGCCGCGCAGAAAGCGCACCCGGGCTTCACGCTTGGCGAGTTCGGCGACGCCAGCACCCAGCAACAGATCAACAAGGTGATTCAGGACGATTTCGGAAAGGCCCTGATCACGTCTCTGCCCGTCACCCTGATCATCCTGCTGATCGCCTTCGGCGCGCTCGTCGCCGCGGGCGTGCCGCTGCTGCTTGCCCTGACCGCGGTGATGGCAACGATCGGGATCATGGGCCCGCTCAGCCACATCATCGGCGGAGTGGACAGTTCGATCAACGAGGTGATCCTGCTGATCGGACTCGCGGTCGGCGTCGACTACTCGATGTTCTATCTGCGCCGCGAGCGCGAGGAGCGCGAGGCCGGTCGCAGCGAGGAGGCGGCGCTCGCCGCCGCGGCGGCGACCTCGGGCAGGGCCGTGATGGTCTCCGGTTTCACGGTGATAATCGCCATGGCCGGGATGTACCTGGCGGGAACGCCGACGTTCCAGTCGTTCGCCACCGGCACCATCCTCGTCGTCGCTGTGGCACTGGTCGGCTCGCTGACCGTGCTGCCGGCGATCCTGTCGTGGCTCGGCGACCGCGTGGAGAAGGGCGGTGTCCCGATCATCAAGAACCAGCCGTGGAATGCCGGCGAGAGCGGGATCTGGGCGAAGGTCCTCGATCCAGTGCTCCGGCATCCGGTGGTTTCGCTCCTCCTGGCCGGCGGCCTGCTGGTGTTCCTGGCGCTGCCGGCACTACGCCTGCACACGGCGAATGAGAGCGTCGAGTCGCTTCCACAGGACGTCTCCTCGATCCAGACCTACAACCGGATCCAGGACACCTTCCCGGGAGGCGGGATTCCCGCCGTCGTCGTGGTCAGCTCGGACAACGGTCCGACCCCGCAGGTCCGGCAGGGCATCGCCCGCCTTGTGGCAGAGGCAAAGGCGAGCCCGCTGTTCAAGTCCCCGATCACGCTCGACACCTTCCCGGACAGGACCGTCGCCCAGGTCAACATCCCGGTCGTCGGCAACGGCACCGACTCGAAGTCGAACGAGGCGCTGGACGAGCTGCGGGACAAGATCATTCCGGCGACGATCGGGGCCGTGCCCGGTGTCAGCGCCGATGTGACCGGCTTCACGGCCGAATCGAAGGACTTCAACGATGCCAGCAAGTCACACCTGCCGCTCGTCTTCGCCTTCGTGCTGAGTGCGGCGTTCCTGCTGTTGCTCTTCACCTTCCGCTCGATCGTCATCCCGATCAAGGCGATCATCCTCAACCTGCTCTCGGTGGGAGCCGCCTACGGGATCATCGTCTGGATCTTCCAGGACGGTCACCTCCAGTCGTTCCTGGGCTTCCACTCGACCGGCGCGATCATCTCGTGGATGCCGTTGTTCCTCTTCGTGGTCCTCTTCGGGTTGTCGATGGACTACCACGTCTTCATCCTCACGCGGATCCGCGAGTCCTACGACCGCGGCATGCCGACCGATGAGGCGGTCGCGCACGGGATCAAGACGACGGCCGGCGTCGTGACCAGTGCCGCCGTCGTCATGGTCGCGGTCTTCGCTGTGTTCGCGACGCTCTCGCTCGTCTTCTTCAAGGAGCTGGGCGTCGGACTCGGCGTCGCGGTGCTCATCGACGCCACGCTGGTGCGTGCGGTGTTGCTGCCCGCGTCGATGACCTTGCTCGGGGACTGGAACTGGTACCTGCCGCGTTGGCTCGAGTGGCTTCCGCACGTCGGCCCGGTCGCGGCTCCCGCGCTCCCCCCGGTGCCCGATCGCGTCGAGAAGCCCGCCTCCGCGCCGGTCGCCTAGCCCGGACCTGCCGTCTCAGGCGTGATCAGTCCTGCCTTCGCCACTCATAGGGCAGGAACTTGCCGTTGAGGACGATCTCCACCCTGTCTCCCTTCTCGTCCGGCAGGCGCCGAACCGTGAAGCCGAAGTTGATCGCGCTCATGATCCCGTCGCCGAACTCCTCGTGGATCAGCTCCTTCAGCGCCGGTCCATAGACCTGAACGATCTCGTATAGCCGGTAGATGGTCGGATCGGTCGGCACCGCATCGTCCAGCCCACCCCGCATCGGAGACGCGGTCAGCTCCGGGATGGCATCTTCGTGCAGGCCCAACGCCTCAGTGGCGGCTCGGGCCTGGGTCTCGTCGAGCGGGAACTGGCCCAGCAGCGCCGCCGTCGCCCACTCGACCGGTGCGTTCAGCCGCTCCGCCAGCTCGGCCCAACTCACCCCTCGCGAGTGCTTGGCCGCGAGGATCTCCTCGGTGAGCTGCGCGCGGGTCATCGCCGGCAGCCTAACCGAGTGCCCGGGCTAGGCAGGCTCGAGGACGAGCACCGGAATCTGCCGGTCGGTGCGGCGCTGGTAGCTCTCGTAGGTCGGGTACACGTCGGTCATCTGCTTCCAGAGGCGATCGCGTTCCGCTCCCTCCACCTCCCGAGCGCGCATGCGGCGGACCTTCCCGTACCAGTTGACGCTCGTCTCCGGGTTCGCCATCAGGTTGTGGTACCAGGCCGGGTGCTTGTGGACGCCGCCCTTCGAGGCGACGATCACGATGTTCTCCCCGTCTTTCGTTGCGAGGAGCGGGTGCGTTCGCCGCTTCCCGCTTTTGCGCCCGACCGACTCTACGAGCGCGACGGGTGCCTTCCCGTAGGTTCCGCCGACGCGGCCGTGGCTCGCCCTATATGCGACGGCGTGCACGTCGGTGAACCGCTCCCAGATCCACCAGAAGGGCGAGTTTGCCTGAGGGGCGTCGGGAAGCCGCGGACTCACAGCAGCAGGCTATTCGGTCAGGGACCGGGTGTCCGCTCGACGACCGCGTCGGCGGTCGCTTCCTCCGCCTCGCGGATCGCGACGCCCTCGAGCGCGTTGGAGATCGCACGCACGAAGGCGCGGGCCGATGCCTCGAGGATGTCCGTCGCCACACCCTGGCCGCTGGCCAGCCGGGCGTTGACCCGGACAGAGACGCTCACCTCTCCGAGGGCGTCGGTGCCACCGGTGACGGCCTCGACCTCATAGCGCTGCAGCTCCGCATTCGTGCCGGTCGCCTCGCGAATGGCACCGAAGATCGCGTCGACGGGGCCGTCGCCGGTTGCCTCCGCGACGGACTCCTCGCCGCTCGGCAGCGTCACGGAGACCCGGGCTTTCGGGGGCCGCTCCGAGCCCGCTTCCACCTCGAACCAGCCGAGGTTGTAGGCCTCGGCGCTCTCGCGCATCTCATCCGAGACGATCGCCTCCAGGTCGAGCGCGGTGACCTGCTTCTTCTTGTCCGCGATCTCCTTGAAGCGCTTGAACGCCTGGTTGAGAGCGCCGCCCTCGACCTTGAAGCCGAGCTGCTGCAGCGCGTCCTGGAGTGCATGGCGGCCGGAGTGCTTTCCCAGCACGATCGAGTTGGACTCGAGGCCGACCTCGGTCGCGTCCATGATCTCGTAGGTCGAGCGCTCCTTCAGAACACCGTCCTGGTGGATGCCGGACTCGTGGGCGAAGGCGTTCCGTCCCACCACGGCCTTGTTGGGCGGGACCGAGTAGCCGGTCAGGCGGGAGACCATGCGGCTGGTGCGGGCCAGCTCGCGCGCGTCGACGCAGGTGTCGAGGCCATGTGCGTCGCGACGGGTCCGTAGCAGCATCACGATCTCCTCGAGCGAGCAGTTGCCGGCGCGCTCACCGATGCCGTTGACGGCGCACTCCACCTGGCGCGCTCCCGCGATCACACCCGCGAAGGAGTTGGCCACGGCGAGGCCGAGATCGTCGTGGCAGTGGACCGAGACCTCGACGTCCTCGAGCTTGGGGACCAGCTCGTAGAGCCTGCGGAAATAGGCGGCGTACTCCTCCGGCGTCGTGTAGCCGACGGTGTCCGGGACGTTGATGACGTTGGCGCCCTCGGCGACCGCGATCGCGCAGACCTCGGCCGTGAACTCGACGTCTGCCCGCGTGGCGTCCATCGGGGAGAACTCGACGTCCTCGCAGTACGACTTCGCGAGGGCGACGGCCGCCTTGGCCTGCCCCTTGACGTCTTCGCGGGTCGTCTGGAGCTGGTGGGTGATGTGGATGTCGGACGTGGAGATGAAGGTGTGGATCCGAGGCCGCTCGGAGTCCTTGATCGCGTTCCAGGCGGCATCGATGTCCGCCTTGTGCGTGCGGGAGAGGCCGCAGATCACCGGTCCCTCGACGCTGTGGGCGATCGACTCCACGGCCTCGAAGTCACCGGGCGAGGTGATCGGGAAGCCGGCCTCGATCACGTCCACCCCGAGGCGGGCGAGCTGCTGCGCGATCTCGACCTTCTCCTGCGTGTTCAGCGAGATGCCCGGGGACTGCTCGCCGTCGCGCAGCGTCGTGTCGAAGATATGGACCCGGTTCTCGTCTGAGACCGGCTTGGCTACTCCGCCTACGTCGTTCATGAGTACCTCCTTCTCCTAAAGCTTTCGATGACCTGTTCCTGAGTTCGCGGCTGACGCGCCGCCCAGCGCTATTCCCCCCGGAGGGGGAGGAGAAGGAGAAGCGCGAGGCTGTCGAGCCGGTGCGTCATCGAAGCCCAAGCAGAGTAGCGCAGCCGCTCCGGGTTGAGGTTGGGTCCGGGGTGCTCATTAGGTTCCAGGCGATGCGCGCGGACCAGATCCAGGCGCGGGCGGTCGCCAAGATCGTTCTGGTCGCTCTGTTCTGGGCCGGGGTCGCGGTCCTGTTCGCGATCGCGCTGCTCCACACCCGGACGACGCTGCAGTGGGTCGCCGCCGCGATCTTCCTGACCCTGGCGCTCGATCCGGCCGTGGGGTTGATCCAGCGGGCGTGGCCCGGCGATCGCCATATGCCCCGAGTCCTGGCGATCCTGCTCGTCTACGTCGCCGCGGCGGCGCTGCTGGTCTTCCTCGTCCTGAACGTCTTCCCGCCGATCGTCCACGACATCGAGGGCCTTGCGAAGAAGCTGCCCGGCTATGTCCATGACTTCGAGCACTGGGCGGACAACAACAAGCAGTTCCAGGACCTGAACGCGAAATACCACATCACCGCAAAGCTGAGCCAGGAGGGAGCCACCCTCCCCTCCCACCTGTCGAGTGGCGCCAGCACCCTGGGCTCGCTCACCGTCAGCCTGCTCGAGCACCTGCTGGCGGCGATCACCGTCCTCACGCTGACCCTCTTCCTGCTGCTTGACGGCCGTGGAATGGTTGAGCGAGGGACAGGGCGGCTGCCGGAGCCGCAGCGCGGCCGCGCGCGGAGAATCGACAGCCGGGTCGCCGAGGTCGTCAAGGCCTACGTGAGCGTCAACCTGCTGCTGGCGATCGCCGCGGGGGTGCTGACCTGGGGATTCCTGCAGGCCGAGAGCTTCCACCTCGCGGTGCCGCTGGCTGTGCTGGTCGCCTTCCTCGATCTGATCCCGTTGATCGGCCTGACGGTCGGCGGCTTCGCGGTCTTCGCCGTGCTGATGATCGACGGCGGTCCCGGCGACGCGATCGTCTGGCTCGCCCTCTTCCTGATCTACCAACAGCTCCAGGACCGGGTCATCCAGCCGCTGCTCTACAAGGGCGGCGCGCTCAAGCTGAACCCCGCCGTCGCGATCGTCGCGGTGATCGTCGGTGCCGAGCTCGCAGGCGTGCTCGGCGCGCTGCTGGCGATCCCCACGGCCGCATCGCTCGGCGTCGTGATCGACGAACTGGTGCTCTCAGGTCCCCCGGGCACCGCTGGGGCGGAGCCTGAGCCGAGCGAGTAGCTCGTCCCCGCGCTTCCAGAACGGCTTGCCAGGGCTGCCCGCATAGCGCTTCTCTGAGCGCTCCTTCTTGCCGTGCCGGTAGAAGAGCTTCGCCCAGACCGAGTGCGGCTTGGCGAGGCGGAAGGCGCTCGGGATGCCGACGACCGGGACGAAGATGCTCCAGATCGCCATCCCGAACTTCTCCTGGGCGGCGTTGACGAGAGCGACGACGACGCCTAGCAGGCCGACCGCCCCCACGATTGCCTGGATCTCATCCGCGACCTTGGTCGTCACGTCGATCCAGCTGCGCAGGCTGATCAGCAGCAGACCTGACAGCGCGGCCGCGATCACTACGGCGTCGATGGAGGCACGCCCCTGCTTCTCCCAGTAGACGTCCTTGAGGTTGAGCCAGAGAGCGAACTCGTCGAGCGTGAGGCCGGTACCGATGCCGAAGAGCACCGCGACGAGCTCGCGCCACGGGCTGTCGGGAGCGATCGCGACGGCGACGTAGCCGCAGGTCAGGAGCAGCAGGATGCCCCAGACGAGGTGGTGGATGTGCGTGCCGCCGACGGAGACGTTGCCTGGCCACCACTTCACCTGCGCCTTGATCATGTGGGCGCTCGTCCGGATGAAGCCGAAAGTGACCAAGAAGGCGACGAAGAAGAGGAAATGCGGTTCGCGCCCGGTGTCGACGATCCCGTGCTGGTACGCGCTCCCGATGCTGGCCGTGGTCAACACCGCCAGAACGCTAACGAGGCCCGTTACGGAATCCCGCGAGCGGTCTCGCAGCCCTTGGCGGAGTCCGTTCCGCCCGCTCCGCGGCAGACGTCCTTGCCCGCCCCGCCGCTGAGCTTGTCCGGCCCGCCGCCGCCAAGCAGACTGTCGCTCCCGGCGCCGCCACCCAGGTTGTCCGCGCCCGGACCGCCGAGCAGCAGATCCATCCCGCCTCCGCTGGCGATCGAGTCGGCGCCGCCACCACCCTGGAGCAGGTCGGCTAGAGATCCGCCGACGAGCCGATCACGCCCGGGCCCGCCCGCGAGGGGCCGCGCCTGGCCATCGATCACGCTGCCGACCATCACGGTGAGACCAGAGCCTGCGTCAAACGTGTCGTTGCCACCGCTCAAATCGCCGACGATCGCGCCGACATAGCCGGCGGCGCAGCTCACCTCGGTTGCGCTGGTCTCCCCCGCCTTGGCGTTGTCGAGGCCGCAGTTCGCACCGCCGCCGTCTGGGTCGCCAAGGCCCTCCGGCGCGGTCAGGACGAGGCGCCCGCTGGATGACATGTAGGCGCTGATCCGGTTGTCGATGCCGCGCTGGTCGTTGAGGGTGAGGACGTTGATCGAGGCCGAGGCCGAGGCACCGTGCCCGTGCACCGTCCAGACGGCGTCCTTCAGCCCCGGCCGGGCGGAGGCGGATGCCGACGCGACGGCCGCACAGATCGCGAGCAGTGCAAGCACGAGGACGAGGTTTCGTCTCCCTGGGCGCATCTCTGTCGATCGTAACCCGGCTCTGAGGCAAAGAGAGCGGCTATTCCGACAGCCCCGCGGCTTCAAGGGCCTCGTCCGGATCGGAATACATCTCCATCCGGGCCTCCTTCCCACCCCGGAGCGTCCGCCACCTCGAGTTGCCAGTCCTCCCACGCGTCCGTCCAGTCCTTGAGGAAGGTCCGCGCACCGTCAGCCCCCGCGTACACCTGCTGCTCGGGCCAGCCGTGGAAGTTCGACATGTCCCAGACGAAGTCCGCCGTGACGATCTCGTCGGCGAATTCACCTGTCGCCACGAACCGCTGATAGCCGATCCGAACGGTCTCCACGTTCTCGTGCGACATCACCCAACTCAGTATCGCGCCCGAAAGGACGCCAAGCGGAAACGCCGCCTAGGGCACGAGGACGACCTTGCCGATGTTCCGGCGCTCGGCGATGAAGCTGTGAGCCTCACCGGCGCGGTCGAACGGAAAGGCCTCGGCGACGACGGGCTCGATGAATCCGCCCTCGAGCTCGGCGTTCAGCGCCTCTAGGACGCGGTCCAGGCCCTCAGCGTCCTGCCAGTGGAGCATGTTGAGGCCGAAGACCCCCTTGTTCTCATTCATCACGGAGAGGCTCTTCCACCAGGGGAGCGTGGCCATGGGCATCCTGAGCAGCCCGCGCGCCACGGTCCCCATACTGCGGCCCTTCCCGGTGCTGAGCTCCGAGGCGCCGTACATGATCAGCTTCCCGCCCTGCCTGAGCAGGCGGTAGTCCTTGCGGAAGTTGGTCGGGCCCGTCGCGTCCATGATCAGGTCGACCCCCTCGCCCCCGGTGATCCGCCTGGCCTCCTGCTCGAAGTCCTGGGTGCGGTAGTCGATCGGGTGGTCCACCCCCTGCGCGCGAATCGCGTCGTGCTTGGAGGCGGACGCGGTCCCGAAGATCTCGGTTTCCCTGGAGCGGGCGATCTGGGTCGCGGAGATCCCGACGCCCCCCGCGGCCGCGTGGATCAGGACCCGATCGCCCTTCCGGATCCCGCCCATCATCACCAGCGCGACGAATGCGGTCGTGTAGTTGACCGGGAACGCGGCTCCCTGCTCGAAGCTCCACCCGGCCGGGAGTGGAAACGCCTGGTCGGCCGGCACGGTGACCATCGATGCCTGGCCGCCGAAGCGGCTGCCGGCGATCACCCGATCCCCGACGCTGAGCTCATCGACGCCATCGCCGACGGATTCCACCTCGCCCGCGACCTCGTAGCCGAGGACGCACGGTGGCTTCGGCGCGTCGGGATAGAGGCCGACGCGGGCCATCGTGTCCGCGAAGTTGATTCCCGCCGCCTGCACGGCGATGCGCACCTCGCCAGGCGCGACCGGCGGATCCGGCCGCTCCTGAACCTGCAGGACCTCCGGCCCTCCGTGGCCGGTTTGCACGACCGCCCTCATGGGCTGGACCCTACTCCTAAAGGCTGGCCGCGCGGCCGACCGAGAAGCCGTCGAGCTCCAGGATCTTCTCGATGGTCCCGGGGTTCACCGGCGCATCGGTGGTCAGCGCCATCACGGCGGTGTCGCCCCCTGGCTCCGCACCCACCGCCGCCGAGGCGATGTTGACCCCCTCCTCGCCGAAGATCGTCCCCACCCGGCCGATCATGCCCGGCTGGTCGGTGTAGCGGAAGATCGCCAGGTGGTCGGCGAAGGGCAGGTAGAAGTCGTCGCCCCAGACCCGCGCCAGGTAGGGGATGTTGCGCGGGCCCACGCCGGTCCCGGCCACCTCGACCGTCTCGCCCCCGCTGTGCAGGCGAACCGCGACGAGCTCCGTGAAGTCCTCTGAGGCGGCGTCTCGGGTCTCGGTCAGCTCGATGCCGCGCTCCTCCGCCATGTGCGGCCCATTGACCAGGTTGACCGGTTCCTCCGTGTGGCCGGTCAGGATCCCGACCAATGTTGCGATGCTCAGGATGCGCGTGTCCTGGTCGGCCAAGCGGCCGCGAAACTCCACCTCGACGCGTTCTGGCGCACCGTCTCCGAGCGCCTGCGCCAGCCGGCCGAGCTTCTCGCAGAGGGGCACGAAGGGCGCCAGCTGCTCCATGACCTCGGGACGGACGGCGGCGATATTGACCGCGGTGGTGACAACGCCGCCGGTGAGGGCGGCGGTCACCTGCTCGGCCGTGACTACGCCGGCGCGATCCTGGGCCTCGGCGGTCGACGCGCCCAGGTGGGGTGTGACGACGACGTCGTCGCGCTCGAGGATCGGATGGCCGCCGAAGGGCTCCTCGGGGAAGACGTCGAGCGCGGCGCCGGCGACCCTGCCCGATTCAAGACCCTCGACGAGCGCGTCCAGGTCGATCAGTTCCCCGCGCGCGCAGTTGACGATGCGAACGCCCTCGCGCATCTTCGCGATTGCATCCGCATCGATGATGTTCTCCGTCTCCGGAGTCTTCGGCAGGTGCAACGTGATGAAGTCGGCGCGCGCATAGAGCTCCTCCGGCTCCTCGACGCCCTCCACCCCAAGCTCGCGGAAGCGCTCGGCGGTGACGAACTTGTCGTAGGCGACCACCTGCATGTCGAAGGCCTGCCCCCGCGCCGCGACCAGCTGTCCGATCCGCCCGAAGCCGAGCACGCCGAGCGTCTTTCCGTAGAGCTCGGTCCCCTTGAAGCTGCCCCGGTCCCAGTGTCCGGTGGCCAGCGAGGCGTGCGCTTGCGGGATGTTCCGGCAGAGGGCGAGCATCAGGCCCGTCGTGTGCTCGGCCGCCGCGATCGAGTTGGCCTCGGGCGCGTTGGCGACCACGATGCCGCGCTTCGTGGCGGCCTCGACGTCGACGTTGTCGACGCCGGTCCCCGCCCGGCCGATCACCTTGAGCCGCTCGGCCTGCCCGATCAGGTCCGAGGTGAGCTTGGTGGCCGAGCGGATCAGGATCCCGTCGAAGTCGGCGATCCGCTGCTGGAGCTCGTCGCCGTCCCAGTCGAGCCCCAGCTCGACATCGAAGCTCTCGCGCAGCAGCTCGACGCCGGTGTCGGCGATCTTCTCCTTGACCAGGACCTTCGGCTTCTCGCTCATCGCCTCACGTCGTCGGAGTTCTCAAGGACCCAGTCGATACAGGCGGTGAGGGCCTCGACGTCCGCCGGATCGACCGCGGGGAACATGCCGATCCGTAGCTGGTTGCGGCCCAGCTTGCGGTAGGGCTCGACGTCGACGATGCCGTTCGCCCGCAGGGCGGCAGCGAGTGCCGCGGCGTCGACCTCGTCTGCGAAGTCGATGGTGCCGACAACCAGCGAGCGCTTCGCGGGATCGGCGACGAAGGGCGCGGCCAGCTCCGACGCCTCGGCCCAGCCGTAGAGGTGCGTCGATGACGCGCGGCTGCGCGAGACACCGAACTCCAGCCCACCCCCGTCGAGGAGCCACTCGATCTGGTCGGCGAGCAGGAACAGCGTCGCCAGCGCGGGCGTGTTGTAGGTCTGCTCCTTCCGCGAGTTCTCCAGGGCGATCGCGAGCGAGAGAAACGCCGGCTGCCAGCGGCCGTCGCCGGCCCCGTCGAGCTCCTCGATCCGCTCGATCGCGGCCGGGCTGATCAGCGCGAGCCAGAGGCCTCCGTCCGAGCCGAAGGCCTTCTGGGGAGCGAAGTAGTACGCGTCGGCCTCTCGGACGTCGACCGGGAGCCCCCCGGCGCCGGAGGTCGCATCGATCAGGACCAGCCCGTCGCCGGAGCCCTCCGGCCGTTCCACCGGAACCATCACGCCGGTCGAGGTCTCGTTGTGAGCCCAGGCGATCACGTCTGCCTCCGGGTCGGCGACCGGGGCTGGGGCGTCGCCCGGCTCGGCCTCGATCAGGATCGGATCGGCCAGGAAGGGAGCGCCGGCGGTGGCCTTCGCGAACTTCGACGAGAACTCGCCGTAGGTCAGGTGCAGCGCCCGGCTGCTGACGAGCCAGGCTGCGGCCGCGTCCCAGAAGGCGGTGGTGCCGCCATTGCCCATCATGACCTCGTAGCCCTCGGGAACGTCGAAGAGCTCAGCCAGTCCGCCCCGGACCCGGGCCACGAGGTCCCTCACCGGCGCCTGCCGGTGCGACGTCCCCATCAGGTGGCTCTGGCTCGCCAGCTTGGCGAGGGCCTCCGGCCTCACCTTCGAGGGACCGCAGCCGAACCGTCCGTCGGCCGGCTTCAGCGCAGCTGGGATCTCAACAAGTGTTCGTGTCACCGATTCAATGTATTAGGCGGCAAAGCTGGACTGCCCTCTGGTGCGTGGGGTAGGGTGGCCGCGCGTCCGAAGGGGCCGGCCGTGCCGGGGGCGTGCGGAATCCCCACGACCTCGACCTGGAGAGATCTATGTACCCCATCAGCTATGAGGCGGACGCGATTCTGGACGGTAGAAGTCGCCTTACGACGTTCTTCCGATACTTGCTCATCATCCCGTGGCACATAGTTGCTGCCCTTTACGGGATTGCCGCGTTCTTCGCGGCGGTCATCGCATGGTTCGCCATTGTCTTCACTGGTCGCTACCCGCGAGGCCTTTACGACTTCAACGCGGGTTTCCTCCGGATGACAACCCGCGTGAATGGCTTCTATTACCTCTTGAACGATGAGTGGCCACCGTTTGGAGGCGAGGAGGCGCCCAGCTATCCGGTCAGGGTTGGTGTTCCCGAACCGCTAGATACCTACAGTCGACTGAAGACCGGCTTCCGCTTCATCGTTGGTATCCCCGTGATGATCCTGGGGTGGGTCTGGTCCCTGATCCTCGCCGTCGTTTCATTCATTGCCTGGTTCGCAATTCTCTTTACGGGCAAGCTCCCGCAGGGACTGTTCGAGCCGATGCGCAATGCTTCCGCCTACCTCGCACGTGCCGGCGGATACTTCCTCCTTCTTACGGAGGATTGGCCTCCGTTCTCCCATGAGGAGGGTGGGGCAGCCCCGGCCGGCCAGATCAGCAGCGACGCCGCGAGTCGTCAGGAGTAGTCGAAACCGTCGAAACTGGACACACTCACCGAGCTCGGGCTTGTCTATCGGGCCGGGGTCTAGTGACACGCCGCTTGGTCATCTAGCGTGTGTCTGGAATCGGGCGCAACCCCTGACGCTCGGTCGCAAGAGAGGGAGAAGAGAAATGACGTTTAGCGAAGCGGTCAAGTCCGGCTTCGATCACTACGTGAAGTTCGATGGTCGGGCCTCCAGGCCCGCTTACTGGTGGTGGTTCCTGTTCGCGATCCTGGTCGGGATCGGCGCCAACATCATCGACGCCATCCTCGGCAGCTTCGGTGTGGTGAGCGGGCTCGCGGGGCTGGCGCTCCTGCTGCCGAACCTCTCGGTGGCGATCCGCCGCCTGCACGACATCAACCGGAGCGGCTGGTGGATCCTGATCTTTATCGTCCCGATCGTCGGCTTCATCCTCTGGCTCGTTTGGTTCCTGCGCGAGGGCGATCCGGGCGAGAACGACTACGGTCCGCCTCCGGCGGCCGGCACCGCGCCGATAGCCGGCACCGCCTAGGAAAATTTGGATTAGGGACTGAGCGCGGCCCCGCGCGGCCCGCTCAGTCTTCGATCCAAGGCATCATCGAGCGGAGGCTCTTGCCGACCTGCTCCACCTGGGAGCCGGCGGCCTCCTCACGCATGCGCTGGAAGTTCTCCTGGCCCGCCTCGTTCTCGGCGATCCACTCCTTGGCGAACTCGCCCGATTGGATGTCGGCGAGGATCTTCCTCATCGCCTGACGGGTCTCGTCGGTGATCACCTTCGGGCCGCGGGTCATGTCCCCGTACTCGGCCGTGTTCGAGATCGAGTGACGCATTCCCTGGATGCCGTGCTCGTACATCAGGTCGACGATCAGCTTGAGCTCGTGCAGGCACTCGAAGTACGCCAGGCGCGGGTCGTACCCCGCCTCGACCAGGGTCTCGAAGCCCGCCTGGACGAGCTCCGTGGCCCCGCCGCAGAGCACCGCCTGCTCGCCGAAGAGGTCGGTCTCGGCCTCATCCTTGAAGGTGGTCTCGATGATCCCGGCGCGGCCGCCGCCGATGCCCGAGGCGTAGGCCAGGACGAGGTCGCGGGCGTTGCCGGTCGCGTCCTGATGGACCGCCATCAGGCAGGGCACGCCCTGACCATCTACGAACTCCCGCCTGACCAGGTGGCCCGGCCCCTTCGGGGCGACCATGCCCACGTCGACACCGGGCGGCGGCTCGATCTGGTCGAACCGGATTGCGAAGCCGTGGGCGAACATGAGCAGGTTGCCGTCGGCGATCCCGTCCGAGATCTCCTCGCGCCAGATCTGCGCCTGTTTCTCGTCCGGCAGCAGGATCATCACGATGTCGCCCTTGCTGGTGGCGTCCGCCACGTCCAGCACCTCGAGTCCCTCGGCCTCGGCGTCGGCCCGGCTGGAGGAGTCGGGGCGGAGCCCGACCACGACGTCGATCCCCGAGTCCTTCAGGTTGAGCGCATGGGCGTGTCCCTGGGAGCCGTATCCCAGGATCGCGACGGTCTTCCCCTCCAGGACGGAGAGGTCCGCGTCCTTGTCGTAGAGGACCTCGTCGGCGGCCATGAGGCGGCGGATGCTAGCGACCAGCCGGTTCGGGCAACTGCCCCCGCAGGAGCTTGCCGGAGGTGGTTCTGGGAAGGCTCGAGACGAAGTCGACCTGCTTCGGGACTTTGTACCGGGCCAGCGAGGCCGAGCAGTGTGAGCGGAGATCCTCCTCCGCGGCCTCGGCACCGTCGGCCAGGACTACCAGCGCGCAGACGGCCTCCTGCCACTCCGGGTCCGGTCGCCCCACCACCGCTGCGTCCGCGACGGCGGGGTGAGCCAAGAGCACCGATTCGACCTCGGCGGGCATCACGTTCTCGCCGCCGGTGACGATCACGTCGCTCAGTCGCCCGGTGACGTAGAGGAAGCCCTCCTCGTCGATGCGGCCCAGGTCGCCGGTGCGGAGCCAGCCGTCCGAATCGATCGCCTCGCGGGAGACCGTTGGGCCCTGGACCAGGATCTCCCCATCCTCAATCCGGACGTGTGTCGTCAGCAGCGGCCGTCCGGCGGATCCGATCCTGCGCTCCGCGTCGGCCGGCGCCAGGGTCGTCACCTGGGAGCAGGTCTCGGTCATGCCGTAGGTCTGCACCACGGTCGCCCCGCGGTCGAGCGCCTCACGCAGGACGTCCAGGGAAATTGGCCCACCGCCGATCAGGATCGCGCGCGGCCGCGAGAGGTCCGCGCCTGCCTCGAGCAGGCGGATCAGCTGGGTCGGGACCAGCGAGAGCAGGCTGATATCCCCCGAGACGAGCGTGCTCGCCACCTGCTCGGTGTCGAAGCCGTCGAGGAGCACCGCGGTGGTCCCGTAGATCACCGAGCGGAGGATGATCGAGAGGCCGGCGACGTGGCTGAGCGGCAGACAGCAGAGCCAGCGGTCCTCGGGCTCGACGCCGATGTTGAAGGCCGAGCCAACCGCGCTGAACAGGAAGTTCCCGTAGGTGAGGCCGATCGGATGCGGCCTGCCAGAGGTCCCGCTGGTCAGGATGCGGCACTGGAGGTCGTCCATGTCGTGCTCGCCGAGCAGCGGCAGGTCCGCCTCGGTCTGGGTCAGCTCGGCCGCGTCGTTCAGGTCCACGGTGGGGCGCTCGGCCGCGAGCACCGCCGCGCGCTCCGCCTCGGTGAGCTGGGGGCTGAGCGGCAGAGCCACTGCCCCGAGCTTCATCAGGGCGTGCAGGAGGACGACCTCCTCGCGGCGCGGGTGCATGGTGAGCGCCGCGCTTCCGTCCCTCCTCACCCCGTACGCGGCGAGCCTGCGAGCGACCCAGGTCGCCTCCGCCTCGAGCTCCGCGTAGGTCACGCTGGACGCCTCGGTGACCAGCGCGGTCCGCTCGGGACAGCTGATTGCTCGCTGGGCGAGCCAGTCGTCGAGCTTCACGGTCCCCTAGCCTAAGCGCCCGGATGCCGAGACGACACAAGGACGCGCCCCCCGAGGAGCACCTCTACGCGGCGATCGACTGGAGTCCCGAGGGCGACTACGAGGACATCATCTACGAGCGCGGCGACGCGATCGCGAAGATCACGATCAACCGCCCGGAGGTCCGCAACGCGTTCCGGCCACCGACCCTCGCGGAGCTGCGGGACGCCTTCACACGGGCTCGTGACGACACCGGGGTCGCGGCGATCATCTTCACAGGGGCTGGCGGCGAGGCGTTCTGCTCCGGCGGTGACCAGCGGATCCGCGGGGACGACGGCTACATCGGCGACGATGAGGTCGCTAAGCAGGGCGTCGGGCGGCTCGACGTCGGCGACCTGCACGTCCAGATCCGCAGGCTGCCGAAGCCGGTGGTCGCGATGGTGGCGGGCTATGCGGTCGGCGGCGGCCACATTCTCCACCTGGTCTGCGACCTGACCATCGCAGGGGACAACGCTTTCTTCGGGCAGACGGGCCCGCGCGTCGGGAGCTTCGACGGCGGCTTCGGCGCCTCGCTCCTCGCCCGCAACGTCGGCGTGAAGAAGGCAAAGGAGATCTGGTTCCTCTCGCGGCTCTACGACGCCGAGGAGGCGCACGAGATGGGCCTTGTCAATACCGTCGTCCCCCTGGCCGACCTGGAGCGCGAGACGGTCGCCTGGTGCCGCGAGATGGCCGCCCTCTCCCCCCTCTCCCTTCGGCTGCTCAAGGCGAGCTTCAACGCCACCGAGGACGGCCTCGCCGGGATCCAGCAGCTCTCCCACGACGCGACGCTGCTCTTCTACATGACCGAGGAGGGCCAGGAGGGCCGCAACGCCTACCAGCAGGGGCGCAGCCCGGACTTCACCAAATATCCAAAACGACCGTGACGGGATCGCCAGGGTGCCTGCGCCCTAACCCGGCACCCCCGGCAAATGCGAGGGTGCTCAGCAGGAGCAACCCGTGAGGTGCCGGAGGAGGTGCCGGCTTTGAGGATCTGGCTGATGGCGGCACGTCCGCGAACGCTGCCGGCTGCGATCGCGCCCGTGCTCGTCGGGACCGCCGCAGCGGTCGAGCACTACGGCGACCTCCGCCGTGTCGGGGCGTTCATCGCCGCCCTGATCGGATCGATTTTCATCCAGATCGGGACCAACCTCGCCAACGACTACTCGGACGCGAAGCGCGGCGCCGACACGGTCGACCGCCTCGGGCCTGTTCGCGTCACCTCCTCCGGCCTCGTCGCGCCGCAGCGCGTCCTCGTTGCGACCTGGATCGCTTTCGCCATCGCGGTCGCGGCGGGGATCTATCTGGCGACGGTCGCGGGCTGGTTGATCATCATCGTCGGCGTCGTCTCGATCGCCGCCGGGGTTCTCTACACCGGCGGCCCGAGGCCCTACGGCTACGCCGGACTGGGCGAGCTCTTCGTCTTCCTCTTCTTCGGACTGGTGGCCGTGAACGGCTCCTACTACGTGCAGCTCGAGCGCCTCGACTGGCTGCCCTTCGGACTCTCGATCTCCGTCGGGTGCCTGGCCACGGCGATCCTGGTGGTCAACAACGTCCGCGACATCGAGACGGACCGGCGGGCCGGCAAGAAGACGCTCGCCGTACGGATGGGGCGGCAGGGGGCACGGAAGCTCTACGTCGGCCTCTTGGTCTCTGCCTACGCTGCGCTTCTCGCGATCGTCGCCCAGCGGGGCGGCCCGTGGTGGGCGCTGCTCGGTCTGCTCTCCGCGCCGCTGACGATCCGGACCGCGCAAACCGTCGTGACGCGGACGGACGGGCCGGCGCTCAACGGGGCGCTGGCGGGGACTGGGGCACTGCTCGGCGTGTTCAGCCTGCTGGTCGCGCTCGGCCTTCTGATCGCGACCTGATGGCGAAGCCGGTCATACGATCGCGTCATGCTCCTGGAGGAGATCGAGGTCATCCCCTACTCGCTGCCATTTCGGGAGCCATATGTGACGGCGCGCGGCGAGCTGACCGAGCGCCGGCTCCTCCTCGTCAGGCTCCGCGGCGAGGGCGTGGAGGGCCTCGGCGAGACGGCGGCCCTCGCGCTGCGCGGCGGGATCGGGATCGATCAGATCGCCGCGGAGATCCGCGAGCGCTGCTGGCCCGCGCTGCTTGACGGCGGCGTGGAGCGGGATCGGATCTGGTCGGCGATCGCGCGCTGCCGCAACCGCGGCGCCTCGGCACAGGCGCTGGCGGCGGTCGACATCGCCCTGCACGACCTGATGGGCAGGGCCTCCGGCGACCCGGTCTGGCGACTGCTTGGGGCCCGCGAGGCCGCACCGGTCGTCTGCAACGCGACCCTGCCGGCGGCGAACCCGGCGGCGACCAGAGCGTTGGCTGAGGCCTGGTCGGCCGAGGGATTTCACACCTTCAAGCTCAAGGTCGGCTTGCCCGGCGACGTGACCCAGGTGGCGACGGTGCGCAAGACGCTCGGACCCGGTGCGGTGATTCGCGTGGACGCGAACGGAGCCTGGGACGTCGACGATGCGGCCGAGCGGCTGCAGGCGCTCGCGCGGCACGAGATCGAGCTCGCCGAGCAGCCGGTCGGCACCTTCGAGCAGATGGTCGAGCTGCGCAAACGGGTCCGGGTGAAAATCGCCGCGGACGAGAGCCTCGTCTCACCGTTCGATGCCCGCCGGGCTCGCGAGCTCGGCGCCTGCGAGGTCGCTGCGGTGAAGATCGCCAAGGTGGGCGGTCTCGGCGCGGCGCTGGAGATCGCCGAGGTGATCCCCTCCTATCTTTCCAGCGCGCTCGAGGGGCCGGTCGGCATCGCGGCTGCCGCGCACGCCGTGCAGGCGCTACGGGCCGGCGCCGGCGACGCGGGTGTCGCCCACGGGCTGGCGACGGAGCGGCTCTTCTCGCAGTCGGTGGGCAACGGGGTCGTCGCTGACGGGGATCAGCTCGTCGTCGCCGACCGCCCCGGCCTGGGCGTCGAGCTCGACGAAGACGCGCTTGCGGCCAGGCACCTCGACTGATCTACCGTTGTTGCGAGGCTGGGCCGCCAGGCGCAACCCTTTTCAAAATGGACCTCACCAACCGCAACACGGCCCTCGCCTCGGCGATGGCGGAGGAGCTGGCGCGCTGCGGCGTGCACCGGGCGGTGCTCTCCCCCGGCTCCCGCTCGACACCGCTGGCCGTGGCTCTCTGGCGCGAGCCCGGAATCGAGGTCACCGTGATCCTCGACGAGCGCAGCGCCGCGTTCTTCGCGCTGGGCACAGCCCTCGCCACGGGCCGGCCGGCCGCCGTCCTCTGCACCTCGGGGTCCGCCGCCGCGAACCTCCATCCGGCCGTCACCGAGGCGGACGAGGCGAGCGTGCCCCTGATCGTGCTCACGGCCGACCGCCCTCCCGAGCTGCGTGACATCGGCGCCGGGCAGACGATCGACCAGCTCAAGCTCTACGGGGACGCGGTGCGCTGGTTCTGCGAGGTTGGGACACACGAGGCCGACGACGAGGGACTGCTCCACTTCCGGGCGGTCGCCTGCCGCGCCTACGCCGCGGCTGCCGGCGATCCTCGCCCCGGGCCGGTGCATCTCAACGTCCCCTGGCGCGAGCCGCTCGCCCCCAAACCGGCGGAGGGACAGGTGACCGCGGCCGACCTCCTCGCACTGGAGGGACGGGGCGAGGCCCCGCTCAACCTGGTCGGGCCCGCTATTCACCGAGCCGACGAGGCCCTGCTCGACCGGCTCGCCGGACGGATCGAGAGCGCGCCCCACGGCCTGATCATCGCCGGCCGCCAGCCTGACCCGATGCTCGCCGAGCCCGTGGCCGCCCTGGCGGCCGCCGCGGGCTATCCGGTCCTCGCCGAGCCCACCTCGCAGCTTCGCCGAGGCCCACATGACCGCTCGCTGCTCGTCTCGGCCTATGACCACATCGCGCGCGAACGCCCGCCACAGCTCGAGCCCGAGCTGATCCTGCGTTTCGGGGACCTGCCGACCAGCAAGCCCCTGCGCCAGTGGCTCGCCGGGATCGGGGGTCTCGAGCAGATCGTCGTCGACCCGCTCGGCGAATGGCGCGAGCCCACCCGCAGGGCCGACATGATCGTGCGTGCCGAGCCGATCGCGACCGCACGGTCCCTGACCGAGCGGCTGGCGCGCCTTCGCCCCGGAGCGAGCGCTGTGGCCGGCTCGCCATTCGCTTCCGCCTGGCTGGATGCCGAGCAGGATGTCCGCGGGGCGGTCGACACCCGGCTGGAGGATCTCGACGAGCTCAGCGAGCCTGGTGTGTGGGGTGCCCTTGGGCGTGCCATGCGCGACGGAGACACCGTTCTCGCCGCCTCGAGCATGCCCGTGCGCGACCTCGAGCTGTTCCTTCGCCCAGGGCCCGAAGGCATCCGGTTCGCCGCCAACCGCGGCGCCAACGGGATCGACGGTCTGGTCTCGACCTCGGCCGGGCTGGCGGCGGGGAGCAGCGCCCGGACCTGGGCCGTGCTCGGAGACCTGGCCCTCTTCCACGATCTCGGAGGCCTGGCGGCGGCTCGCGAGCTCCCGGACCTGCGCGTGCTGGTGATCGACAACTCCGGCGGAGGCATCTTCCACTTCCTCCCGCAGGCCGAGGCCCTACCGGAGGACGAGTTCGAGGCGCTGCTCGGGACGCCGTACGGCGTGGACCCCGCTCGCGCCGCGGAGCTCTTCGGGCTCAGCGTTGAGGTTCCGTCAACTCCAGGCGAACTGGACGAGGCGCTCGCGGGCGACGCTCGGATGATCGTGGTCCGCACCGACCGCGCCCGCAACCTCGAGCTCCACCAGGAGCTCAGCTCGCTAGCAGCGGCAGCAGCGCCTCGAACTTGAGCTCGGACTCCTGAAGCTCGGCGGCGGGTTCCGAGTCCGCCACGATGCCGCAGCCCGCGAACAGGTGGGCCTCGCGGTCCCGGAGCAGCACCGAGCGCAGGCCGACGCAGAACTCCCCGTCCTCGGCGGCGTCCATCCAGCCGACCGGGCCCGTATACCAGCCGCGGTCGATCCCCTCGAGCTCGCCGATCAGCTCGAGTGCCGGCTCGCGCGGTTCGCCGCCGATTGCCGGTGTCGGATGGAGGAAGCCCGCGAGCTCGATTGCGCTGTGAGATTCGGCGAGCTGGGCGCGGATCGGGGTCGCCAGGTGCTGGAGGTTGCCGACCTTGACCACGAACGGCTCTCCCTCGCCGTGGACCCAGACGGAATGCGGGCGGAGCGTGCGCTCGATCCGGCGCACGACGATGCCGTGCTCGTCTCTGACCTTGGGGCTGCGCAGCATCGCCTCGCCCAGGTGGTCGTCGACGGCGGGGTCGGCGCTGCGCGAGGTCGTCCCGGCCAGAGCGACCGTCGCCGCCACGGCGCCCGAACGGCGCACGAGGAGCTCCGGGCTGGCCCCCATGAAGGCCGCCTCCGGCGTTCCGAAGCAGAAGCAGAAGCACGACGGGAAGAGGTCGCGCAGGGCGCCGAGCTTCGCCGCCGGGTCGTGGGCGTAGGGAGCCTCGACCGTCAGCTCTCGAGCCAGCACCACCTTGTCGACCGCGCTGGACCGAATACGGCTGACGGCCTCGGCGACGATCCGCTCGTAGCGCTCGGGCGGGTAGCGACCGGAGATCCGGATGGGGGCGCCCGGCTGCGGATCGGCCGGGGTCAGTGGCGCCGCGCGGAGCGAGCCCAGCCTGCCCTCCACTCGCTGCAGCAGCGCATCCGCGTCGGCCCCACGCTCCGGGATCACGGACGCGGTCAGGAAGCAGCGGCCCTCACTGCGCACGATGCCGACCTCCGGCAGGACGGAGAGGGCGGGTGGCAACGAGGACCAGATCGGCTCGGTCCCACCAACGGGCGCGAACGCCAGGCCCGTGGCCCAGAGCGGCCCGGCGCCGGCCGGGAGGCCGCTCGGCTCCGCCGCGACCCGGTCGTGGGTGATCCGGGCGCAGCCGTCGGCGAGATCGCGGAAGCGATCTTCCCCCTGCTCATCACATCGGCGGCGGTGCCCAGCCCGCCGATGGCAAAGCCGCGATCGGGTTGCTCCCAGCAGAACCAGCGATCGGTGGCGAGTCTGGAGCCGGCCGCCAACGCGACTGGATCCGAATCGCCATCGACCTCGACGGTCGCCGAGACCAGCCTGCCGGCGGCGGCGCGCGACAGCGCTCCCTCCAGCTCGGCGAGCAGCGTCCCGGTGTCGAGGGCGACGCTCACCCTCGTCAAACGGGTTGCGCAGATGCGAGGGTGCGCGCCAGCGCAACCCGTCTCATGCTGGCTCGCATCACGACTCGGGCTTGGCGCGCCCGATCGCGATCTCGCCCGTGCGGACCATCTCGATCAGGCCGTGCGGGCGGATCATCCGCTCGAAGGCCTCGATCTTGTCGGCGCTGCCGGTCACCTCGATGGTCAGGGACCGGCGCGAGACGTCAACGATCTTGGCGCGGAAGATGTCGGCGAACTGCATGATCTCGGCGCGGCTCTCGATCGGCGCGGAGACCTTGAACAGGGCCATCTCCCGGGCGATGGTCTCGCCCGGCTCCATGTCCCTGATCTTGATCACGTTAACTAGCTTGTGGAGCTGTTTGGTGACCTGGTCGATCGGGTGAACGGCGCCATCCACGGTCAGCGTGATCCGCGAGACCTCGGGATCCTCGGTCGGGCCGACGGCGAGAGTGTCGATGTTGAACCCGCGGCGGCTGAACAGGCCCGCGATCCTGGCGAGCACGCCGGGGCGGTTCTCGACCAGGATCGAGAGCAGATGCTTGCGGCCCGTGAGCGCGCCGGCGGCGGCGTCCAGGTCCTCGAGCTTGATCAGGTCGGGCGTGCCGGCTTCCATCGCTCCGGCCTCAGCCGACCATGTCCCGGGCGGCGGAACCCGCCGGGATCATCGGGTAGCAGTTTTCCTCCCTCGTGACGCGGCAATCGAGCAGGACCGGGCCCTCGGTCGCAAGCGCCTCGCGCATCGCGGCCTCGACCTCGTTCTTGTCGTCGACCATCATGCCGCGCATCCCGAAGGCCTCGGCCAGCTTCGACCAATCCGGGCTCGGGCCCATCTCGACGGACGAGTAGCGGCCGTCCCAGAAGAGCTCCTGCCACTGGCGGACCATGCCGAAGTAGCCGTTGTTCATCAGGAAGACCTTGACCGGGATCTCGTGACGGACCGCGGTGGCGAGCTCCTGGCAGGTCATGATCAGGCTGCCGTCGCCGGCCAGGCAGACGACCGTCTCGTCGGGCTTGGAGACCTTGGCGCCGATCGCGCTCGGCAGTCCGAAGCCCATCGTGCCGAGCCCGCCGGAGTTGATCCAGCGGCGCGGCTTGTCGAAGCCGTAGTACTGCGCGGCCCACATCTGGTGTTGACCGACGTCCGAGGTGACGATCGCATCGCCATCGGTGGCGGCGAACATGGCCTGGATCATGCGCTGAGGCTTGATCTCGCCATCGGAGGAGTCCTCGTAGCTCAGGGGGTACTCCTTCTGCCAGGCGCGAATCTGCTCCCACCAGGCATCCAGGCGCGAGCGGTCGGCCTGCGAAGCGCGGTACTCCTTGACGAGCTTCGGCAGCACCTCCTTCGCGTTACCGACGATCGGGATGTGCGCGGGGACGTTCTTGGAGATCTCGGCCGGGTCGATGTCGATGTGGACGAACTTGGCGCGCGGGGCGAACTCGGAGAGCTTGCCCGTGATCCGATCGTCGAAGCGGGCGCCGACGTTGACGATCAGGTCCGCGTTGTCCATCGCGTAGTTGGCGGTGCGGGTTCCGTGCATGCCCAGCATCCCCAGCCACTGCTCGTGGCTCGCAGGGAAGCCGCCGAGACCCATCAGGGTGCAGGTGACGGGGAAGTTGTCGGCCAGGCAGAACTCGCGCAGCTCCTCCGCCGCGTTGGCGTTGATCACTCCGCCGCCGGCGTAGATCACCGGCCGCTGGGCGTTCGCGAGCGCCCTGGCGGCGATCCGGATCTGCTTGATGTTGCCCTCGGTCGAGGGCTTGTAGCCCGGCAGGATCGGCGTGTCGGTGATCGGCTCGTAGTCGATGTCCGCGCGCGAGAGGTCCTGCGGAACGTCCACCAGTACGGGTCCGGGACGCCCGGTCGAAGCGATGTGGAAGGCGGCGTGGACGTAATCGGGGATGTAGCGGGGGTCCTGGACCATGAAGGAGTGCTTGACGATCGGCATCGTGATGCCGTTCACGTCCGCCTCCTGAAAGCCGTCGGTGCCGATCAGCTCGGTGCGGACCTGCCCGGTGATGAAGACGGTCGGGACCGAGTCCATGATCGCGTCGGCGATCGGCGTGACCAGGTTCGTGGCCCCCGGGCCCGAGGTGGCGAACGCGACTCCGACCCGACCGGAGGCCTTGGCATAGCCCTCCGCCATGTGGCCCGCGCCCTGCTCGTGACGCGCCTGGATGTGGGTCAGGTCGGCGTCATGGACCGCATCGTAGATCGGCAGGTTGGCCCCGCCGGGGATCCCGAAGATGTGCTCGACGCCCTCCGCCTTGAGGGCCTCCATAAGTGCATCAGCCGCGCGCATGGGCCGATGGTAGCCAACGGCTGCAAGGCCGCTGAACTCCGGAGCGCAGGGCGGCCACTGCAGCAGCGCTTGGTGGCGAAGCCGGTCAGCCTGCCCGAGCAGCCTCGGGTGACGGCTTCCACCGCGTCTGCGGATCGATCGCGGAGTTGATCACGCGGTCACGGTGACGCTCGATGGTCTTGAGCATCGAGCGCACGAGCTCGTCGCCGAGGTAGCTCGGCTTCAGCCCCAGGTCCAGCAGCTTGGTGTGCACCGGGTTGTAGTAGTGCTCCTCGGCCTCGATGCGGGGGTTCTCGACGTTCTCGATCTCGATCTCGATGCCGAGCTCGGCGGCCGAGCGCTGGACCAGCTCGGCCAGCTCGCCGACCGAGAACTGCTCCGTGAACTGGTTGAAGACCCGATACTCGCCGGCGTCGGCAGGGTTCTCGACCGCCAGCTCGACGCACTGGAGGGTGTCGCGGATGTTGAGGAAGCCGCGGGTCTGCCCGCCCTTGCCGTAGACGGTGAGTGGGTGGCCGACGACCGCCTGGACGCAGAAGCGATTGAGCACCGTGCCGAACCACTCGTCGTAGTCGAAACGGGTGGCGAGGCGCTCCTCCTGCGCCGTCTCGTCGGTCTCGATGCCATAGACGACGCCCTGGTTGAGATCCGTCGAGCGCAGCCCCCAGATCCGGCAGGCGAAGTGGATGTTGTTGGAGTCGTGGACCTTGGAGAGGTGGTAGAGCGAGCCCGGCAGCTTCGGGAAGGGCAGCGTGTCCTGGCGGCCCTTGTGCTCGATCTCGATGAACCCCTCCTCGATGTCGATGTTCGGGGTCCCGTACTCGCCCATCGTGCCGAGCTTGACCAGGTGGCAATCCGGAGCATGATCGCGCAGGAAGAAGAGCAGGTTGAGCGTGCCGATCACGTTCGTGTGCTGGGTCTCTACCGCCTGCTCGCGGCTCGCCATCGAGTACGGCGCCGAGGCCTGCTCCCCGTAGTGGATGACCGCCTCCGGCTTGGTCTCGACGATCACCTCCTCGAGGAACGAGGCGTTCTCGATCGCACCCTCGTAGGAGCGGATCCGGTTCCCCGAGATCTCCTGCCAGGCGGCGATGCGCTCTTCCAGTTCGAGGACCGGCGTGAGCGAGTCGGTGCCGTGCTTCTCGTGCCAGGCACGGCGGGAGAAGTTGTCGACGACGGATACCTCGTGGCCACGGGCCGAGAAGCGCATCGCCGTCGGCCAGCCGAGATATCCATCGCCCCCGAGTATGAGGACGCGCATGAGACGGGGCAGGGTAACGCCCCCGGCGACGCATCGTCGTGCCCGTAATGCGAGGGTCTCGCGAATGCGAGAACCCGCCTAATGGGGGGCGCGGGGCCTATTCTGGCGCCGCTTTGAACGTCCCCCTGCTTGCCTCGGTCTTCCCCGAAGAGCTGACCACGCTGCGCGTGTTCGGGCTCATCTTCGCCGTCCTGCTGATCGCCTTCGCGATCTGGCGTCGCCACGCGCTCTCCAACGGGGCAGTGCTCTTGGCGATCTTCGGCGGCCTCGCCCTCGCGATCGTCTCGGGCACAGAGCTGCTCGACAAGCTCCTCTCGGCCTTCGCGTTCGAGAAGGGCAACGGAGGCCGGATCTTGGGCTTGGCCGTCTTCGCGATCGCCATCCTCTTCCTGCTCGTCTTGCGGGCCCTGACGGAGAGCGCGCGCATGAACCAGCAGCTCTCCGCACTGCTCGAGGGTCTCGCCTGGGAGGAGTTCCGGGAGGCACGCCTGCCGGAGCGCTTCCGCGACAAGGTCGCCGTCGTGATCCCCGCCTATAACGAGGCGGACAGCGTCGCGGACGTGATCCGCCAGATCCCAGCCGAGGTCTGCGGGGAGCCGACCGCGATCCTGGTGGTTGATGACGGCTCCCGGGACGACACCAGTGAGGGCGCCGCGAAGGCTGGCGCCGTGGTCGCCCGTCACGTGATCAACCGCGGCGGCGGGGCCGCGCTGCGTACCGGCTACCGCCTGATGGCCGAGTCGGGCGCCCTCGTGGTGGTCACCCTGGACGCCGACGGCCAGCACCTGCCGAGCGAGATGGAGCGCCTGGTGAAGCCGGTGCTCGACGACGAGGTCGACGTCGCCCACGGCTCTCGCGTTCTCGGAGATGCGGACCCGGACTCCCGCTCCCGGGAGTTCGGCATCGTGTTCTTCAACAAGCTCGTCTCCTTCATCACGCGGACCAAGGTCAGCGACTGCTCGAACGGCTACCGAGCGGTTCGCACCACCGTCCTTCCCCAGCTCGTCTTGCGCCAGGAGCAATTCCACACCTCCGAGTTCCTGATCGAGGCGATCAAGCGCGGCATCCCCGCCAAGGAGGTCCCGGTGACGGTCGCCAAGCGCACCCACGGCCACTCGAAGAAGCCGGCCGTGATGCGCTACGGCCTCGGCTTCGCGAATGCGATCGTCCGCACCTGGCTCAGGTAGGTGCGAGCCGACATAAACGGGTTGCGCTATCGCGCACCCTCGCATCTGCGCAACCCTTATCTGTACGTGGGGCCCGGCCGCACCTCTGAAGGGTCCGGCAGGTAGAGGTCGGTCCCGCAGCGCGGGCAGACCTGGACGTGGAGCTTCACGATCCTGTTGCAGGTCGGGCACCGGCGCTCCGGCTCGTCGTGCTCGGAGCGATAGAGGATGGCCGCGATCAGGCCGAAGAACGGCAGGACGGTGCCCACCAGGAACCAGATGAAGAACGAGCTGCCCTTGCCCCGGCCCACGAAGCCCGTGGCGATGCCGAAGAGCAGGGCGATCAGTACGTAGGGAGCGCCGGCCATGTGCCTCAGAGCCGCTCCTTGATCAGCTTGCTGACGGTGCCCCCATCGGCTCTGCCCTTGCTCTCCTTCATCACCGCGCCGACGATCCGGCCGATCGCCTTCTCGTTGCCCTGGCGGACCTGCTCGGCGGCCTCGGCCTCCGCCTCGATCGCACGGTCCACGATCCCCTCGAGCTCGGAGGTGTCGGAGATCTGCCCGAGCCCCTCCCGCTCGACGATCTGCGCGGGGTCCCCGCCGTCGGCCACCAGCTTGGCCAAGACCTGTTTGCCTGCGCCGTGGGAGATCGTTCTTCCCTCCACGAGACCGGCCAGCGCGGCGACGGCCTCGGGGGTCGCCTTGGAGGCGAGCGGGTCCTCGTCGGCATCGGCCTGACGCAGCGCGGCGACGAGCTCTCCGGTGACCCAATTGGCGATCGCCTTCGCGGGCACACCGTCGCCGGCCGCGACCGCGCGCTCGAAGTATTCGCCGAACTCGGAGTGGAAGGCCAGGGTCGTCGCGGCCTCCTCCGAGAGCCCCACCTCCGTCAGGTAGCGCTCGCGGCGGGCCGCCGGCAGCTCCGGCAGTGACTCGCGGGCCTCCTTCAGCATCCGCTCGGTCGGCGCCACCGGGACCAGGTCGGGCTCGGGGAAGTAGCGATAGTCGTGCGCGTACTCCTTCGAGCGCAGTGGGGTGAGCGAGTCATCCTCCGGGTGAAAGTGGAAGGTCTCCTGGGCGACCTCCTCCTCGCTCTCGAGCACTTCCCGCTGTCGCGCGATCTCCGCCTCGATCCCCCGTTCCAGGAAGCGGAAGCTGTTCATGTTCTTGAGCTCGGTCTTGGTGCCGAGCTCGTCGGACCCGGCGGGGCGAATCGAGATGTTCCCGTCCACGCGGAGGCTGCCCTCCTCCATGTTCACATCGGAGACGCCGAGCTGGCGGATCGTCGTCCGGAGCAGCTGCGCCCACTCGCGAGCCTGCGCCGCCGAGCGGATATCGGGCTCCGTGACGATCTCGACCAGCGGCGTGCCGCCTCGGTTGAAGTCCACCAGTGTGGCGCCGGAACCGTGGATCCGCCCCGACTCTCCGACGTGGTTGAGCTTGGCGGCGTCCTCCTCGAGGTGGGCGCGATGGATGCGGACGTCCCCCAGCTTGCCGTTGACCGCAACCGGTTCGTCGTACTGGCTGATCTGGTAGCCCTTCGGCAGGTCGGGATAGAAGTAGTTCTTGCGGGCGAAAACCGAACGGGGTGCGACCTCGCATTCCAGAGCCGCCGCGATCATCAGCGCGTAGCGGATCGCCTGCTCGTTGATCGTCGGAAGGGAGCCCGGGTGACCGAGACATACCGGGCAGGTGTGAACGTTGGGCTCGTCGCCGAAGGAGAGAGCGCAGCCACAGAACATCTTGGTCTTGGTGGAGAGCTGGACGTGGATCTCCAGCCCGATGACCGGCTCGTAGAACTGCTCGTCGGTGAGCGGGGGCGCGGACCTCAACTCGCACCTCCGTCGCCGTTGCGGCGGAAGCCGATCGCGCCCTCGAGCGCGAAGGCGGCGTCGAGCATGGCGGCGTCGCTGAAGGCCGGTCCCGCGATCTGAAAGCCCACCGGGAGGTCCAGCCCTCCGCCATCGGGTTGCGCCACCCCGGCAGGGATGGAGATGGCCGGGATCCCTGCAAGGGGCATGGGCACGGTGCAGTAGTCGTTCATGTACATCGCCAGCGGATCATCGGTCTTCGCGCCCAGCTTGAAGGCGACCGTGGGAGAAGTGGGCGTAACGACGAAGTCGAATCGGTCGAAGGCCTTCGAAAAGTCCTCGGCGATCTTGGTCCGTACTCGCTGCGCGCGCCCGTAGTAGGCCTCGTAGTAGCCCGAGGAGAGCGCGTAGGTGCCGAGCATGATTCGGCGCTTCACCTCGGGTCCGAAGCCTTTCGCCCGCGTCTCCTCGTACATCACGGTGAGGTCATCGGCCTCGACTCGCATCCCGTAGCGAACGCCATCGAAACGAGCCAGGTTCGCCGAGGCCTCGGCAGGGGCGAGCACGTAGTAGGCGGAAATCCCGTGCGGAGCGTGCGGCAGCTCCGTCTCGGAGACCTCCCCGCCAAGCTCCTCGATCAGCCTCACCGTCTGATCGAAGACCTCGCGGACGCCCGCTTCGATCCCCTCCGCCTCGGAGGCGAGCTCCTTCGGCACGCCGAAGCGAAGGCCTTTCAGGTCCTCGCGGCTGGGCAGCTCGATCCCGCCCTCGATGCCCAGCGAGGTCGAGTCGCAGGGATCACGTCCCTGGACCGCCTGCAGGATCAGTGCGGCGTCGGTCACGTCCCTCGTCAGGGGGCCACACTGGTCCAGCGACGAGGCGAAGGCGATCATTCCGTAGCGCGAGACGGCGCCGTAGGTGGGCTTCATCCCTACGATCCCGCAGAGTGCCGCGGGCTGGCGGATCGAGCCACCGGTGTCCGTACCGATCGCGCAGGGCGCGAGGCCGCCGGCGACGGCCGCGGCGCTACCGCCGGAGGACCCTCCCGGGACACGCCCGGAGTCCCAGGGGTTGAGGACTGGGCCGTAGCCGGAGTTCTCGTTTGAGGACCCCATCGCGAACTCGTCCATGTTCGCCTTGCCGAGGACGCGCGCCCCGGCGGCGTGGAGCTTGCGGACTGCGGTCGCCGTATAGGGCGGCCGGTAGCCCTCCAAGATCCTCGAGCCGGCGGTGGTCGGGAGGCCCTCCGTGCAGAAGATGTCCTTGACCGCCACCGGGATTCCCGCGAGCGGTCGCTCGCCATCCGAGGTCTCGCTCCCGGTGCGGGTTCCCTCCAGGTCGGCCTGGGCAGTGTCTTCGGCGGTCCACAGGAAGGCGTTCAGGGAGTCCCCGGCGGCCGCCTCCCGGTAGGCGTCGAAGTACTCATCCGCGGAGAGCTCACCGGAGCGAATTCGAGCGGCCGCATCCGCGACCGTCAGATCGATCAATTCGCTCATCTACGCCTGCGGTGAGGGGACGCGGAATGACCCGCTCGCCGGATCGGGCGCTCGCTCGAGCACCTCGTCGCGGGACCAGCTGGGCCTGGGCTTGTCCTCTCGCAGCACGTTCTGGAGCTCGATCACGTGAGTTGTCGGCTCGACCCCGTCAAGGTCGAGCTCATTGATGTGCTCGACATGCTCGAGGATCCCGCTGAGCTCACTGGCCATCCGCTCGACCTCGTCGTCGCTGAGTTTCAGCCTCGCGAGCTTGGCGACGTGAAGTACCTGCTCCTTCTCGATCATGCAGCTGATCATAGGTAGCGACTCTCGCGCCGGGGCGCCCGAATAGGATCCGTCCAAGATGACCGGGGAGAAGGCCGAGCGCTTCGTCGTCCTCAACCTGCGCCTGATGGCGATCGGCTTCGCCATCACCGGGTTCTTCTTCATCGCCTGGCCCGACGGCACGCTCGACAGGATCACGGAGCTCGGCCACCACTTCGGCTTCCACACCCCGGCCCCGAAGACCGAGGAGCGGCTCTGGCTCTCCCTCGGCTTCGCCTACATGGTGGTGATCACATTCCTCGCCTGGATCGCCTCCACGGACGTGGTCCGCTACCGGCCGATGATCCTGGCGCTGGCCGCGGGCAAGGCCGCTTCCTCGATCACCTCGCTGATCTTCTTCGTCGAGGACGACGTCTTCGCCTATCTGCTCAACGGAATCGTCGACGGCTCGCTCGTCTTCGCCTCCCTGCTGCTCTGGTCGCTTGCAGGCCGCGTCGGCTCCCCGGCCGCTCCGCCCTGAAGGCGCCCGCCGGGGCTGGGAGCCGCCGAGGTGCGGACTCTGCGAGCGATCGCCGAGGCCATCGCCCCTGGTGAGGACGGGCTCCCTGCGGCCGAGACCGAGGTCCCGGTTGCGGAGCCCCTGGCCCGCTTCCTCTCCAAGCTGCCGGGGCGCACGGTACAGGTGGTGCGACTGGCGCTCCGCGCCTTCGAGTGGCTGCCCTTCCCCTGGCGGTTCAGCCGGATGAGCGTTCAGGCGCGGGCGGAGTACATGGCGAAGATGGAGAGCTCGCGCTTCTCGCTCTACCGGGACCTGCTGCTGCTCGCCAAGCTGCTGGCGATGGTGGGCTGGGCCCGCGATGACCGGGTCCGGAGGGCGGTCGGCTTCGAGTCGCGCTGCGCGGTCGCCGACGGCGCCCCGCCGGTCACTGCTGGCCTCGGCGACCTCGAGCCTCGCGGAGACGGCGAGCAGTGTGACGTGGCGATCGTGGGGTCCGGAGCGGGCGGTGCGGCGGCGGCGGCACTGCTCGCGGAGGCCGGGCTGGACGTGATGGTGCTCGAGTCCGGGCCCTACGTGGACCACACCGGTTACCCGACCGATCCGCTCGACGGACTGCCGCTGCTCTACCGGGACGGCGGCATGACGATCGCTTCGGGCAAGCCCGCGATCCCGGTCCCGGTCGGTCGGACGGTTGGCGGCACCACGGTCATCAACTCCGGCACCTGCTTCCGGGCTCCGGCCGAGGTCCTCCGGGAATGGCGCGAGGGCGAGGGCGTCGAATGGGCGGCCGACCTCGACCCGCTCTATGCGGCTGCCGAGGAGACGCTCGCCGTGACACCGCTGGATCTCGAGACGCTGGGCCGCAACGGCCAGCTCTGCGCCGAGGGCGCCGAGGCGCTGGGTGCGAGCGGCGGCCCCATCAGCCGGAACGCCGGCAGGTGTGTGCAGTGCAGCTCCTGCCCGCTCGGCTGTCGCCTCGATGCGAAGCGGGCGGCGCACGTCTCCTACCTGCCGCGGGCCGTGGCGGCCGGGGCGCGCGTGCGCGCCGGTGTCCAGGTGCAGCGGGTGCTCACCGAGGGCGGCCGGGCGACCGGCCTCGCCTGCCGAGCAGGCCTGCCGACCAGCGGCTCCGAGGAGCTGGCGCTAAACGGACGGCCGGCGGCCGGACGCGACTGGGAGGTCCGCGCGAGGACCGTGATCAGCGCGGGCGGTGCGTTCGGCACGCCGGAACTACTGCTGCGCTCGGGCATTCGCCACCCCGCCCTCGGCCGGCATCTCCACATCCACCCCGCGGCCTGGATCGGCGCGCGCTATGAGGAGGAGGTCCGCGGCTGGGTGGGAGTCATGCAGAGCTACTACGTGGATCAGTGGCAGCCGGAGGGCATCCTGCTCGAGGCCACCTTCACCCCGCTCTCCTTCGGCGCGCAGTGGCTGCCCGGCGTGGGCGCCGCCTTCTCAGACCGGGTCGCTCACTTCGGCAACATCGCCTCGATCGGGGTGCACCTGCACGACCGCTCCGAAGGGCGGGTTGGCCTCACCTCGAACGGCTCCCTGCGGCTCTCCTACCGGCTGCTGGAGGAGGAGGCTCGTCAGATCCAGTTCGGGATCGCGCGCGCCGCGGAGATCCATTTCGCAGCCGGGGCGACGGAGGTCTATCCCAACGTGGGTCCCGTCTCCGTGATCCCACGCGGCAACCTGGATCGGTTCGAGTCGATGAGCCTGAAGCCGGCCGACCTGCGCCTCGAGGCGTTCCATCCGATGAGCAGCGCCCGGATGGGCGCCGACCCCGATCAGAGCGTCTGCGACCCGCGCGGCGAGGTACGGGGGGTACAGGGCCTCCACGTGGCGGACGCGAGCCTGCTGCCCACCTCCGTGGGGGTGAACCCGATGATGACCGTCATCGCCTGCGCCACGCATGTGGCGGGCGACGTCGCAGGCTCTCTAGCGGGCTGAGGCCGTTCGGGGCGCCTTCATCGGCTGCATGCCCAAATAGCCGCCGATGGTGACGGCGATCGCCGAGACCAGGCCGAGCCAGGCTCCGATCTCGATGCCGACCTCGCCCTCGCCCGGCGGGTCGATCAAGCGGATGACGATCAGGATGAGCGCCACGGCGCCAAGACCCGCGGCGACCGAGCTCCCGGCAACCGGATAGCTCACCGAGATACGGGCCAGCACGCAAATCGCGACCGACACGCCCATGACGGCCGCGGCCGCCAGGACGAGGTCGGTGACGCTGAATGCCTGCCAGGCGGTCGCGTCCTGCCCGCCTGCCGAGTACCAGGGGAGGAAGCTGGAGACGAGCAGGCCGACGCCTCCGACGGCCCCGGCCAGCTCGCCCAGCCTCAACCCGCGACTCAGTACCGCTCGCCTCCGGCGTCCTCCTGCATCGACAGATATCCGCCAACGGCTATCCCGGCGCAGGCGATCAGTCCGAGGAACAGCCCGATCTTCCGATCGGCGTCACCGGGCGTGTCGAACACCTGGTACAGGATGAGCAGCGTGCCGACGCCCGCAAGCAGCGTCGTCGCGAATGGCGCCATCGGCGCGTCCGCCCCGTCGCCCAGCAGCGCCATCACCGCCGGTACCAACGCAACCAAGACAACGATCAGCAGATATATGTCGAGCGGGTTCTCAGCCTCCCAGAGGCTGAAGTTCTTGGATCCCCCGATCGTCGTCCCACCCACGGTGACGGCTCCCGAAATGCCGAACCACGGCAGGAAGCTGATGATGAACAGGGCGATCGCCGCCACTGCGGCGACGAGTTGACCCTGAGACAACCTGTTCGAATCCAATTGGCCTCCTCTGTTGTTGGCTAGAGCCGTCTTGGCACGGCCGAGCCTATATCTCTCCGGCCACCTCTTCCTGCATCGCCCTGAATCCTCCGACCGCGATCACGATCGCCGCCGCCAGTCCGATGAACGCCCCGTACTTGCGATCGGCGCCATCGGGGAAGTCGACCGTCAGGAACGCGGCCACTAGGATGACTGCGACCACGCCGAGCAGGAAAGTCGCCGCCGAGACGAAGGAGAACTCCTCGGAGGCGTCGGTGAGCGCGAGCAGCGCGGGCAAGAGGGCAACGACGGCCGTGACCAGGAGGTAGATGTCGAGCGTGGAGCCCTTCCAGACGTCCTCGGTCGAACTGGTGCTGACGCCCGAGGGCACGGGGATGCCGGCCGGGATCGAGGGACCGCTCACCCCGATCCAGGGCAGGAACATCGCCACCAGCAGGGCGATGGCGCCTACCGCCGCGATGATCTGCCCCTGAGACAACCTTCCAGTCATGTCCCTCCTCCGTCGGGTGTGAGCGAGAGCGCCGTGACCCTACACAGACCGGCAAATGTGAACGCGGTTGGTGCTACTTCAGCCGGAGGTGGGAGCGCTTTGCATGGCGCGCGCTCGCGCCGCCTGCACCGTGTTCGCCAGCAGCATCGCGATCGTCATCGGGCCGACCCCGCCCGGCACCGGGGTGATCGCTCCGGCGACCTCCTTCGCCGCCTCGAAGTCCACGTCTCCGACCAAGCCATCGTCCGTCCGGTTGGTGCCGACGTCGATCACGGTGGCGCCCGGGCGGACCATGTCGCCCGTGACGAGCCCAGGCTGCCCCGCCGCTGCGACCAGGATCTCCGCACGACGACAGACCTCGCCGAGGTCCCTCGTCCGGCTGTGGCAGATGGTCACCGTGGCGTTCGCGCCGAGCAGAAGCAAGAAGAGCGGGCGGCCGACGAGGTTGGAGCGCCCCACGATCACCGCCTCCTTGCCCTCAGGATCCTCCCCGGCCGAAGCGATCAGCTCCATCACGCCCTGCGGCGTGGCGGGCACCAACCCGGGCTCACCGCGGGCAAGCAGGCCCGCACTGGTCGGACTGAGGCCGTCGACGTCCTTGGCGGGATCGAGCGCGGCCACGACCGGATCGGCGTCCAGGTGCTCCGGCAGCGGCAGCTGGACCAGGATCCCGTCGACCGCGTCGTCGTCGTTGAGCTCGCCTACCAGCGCGAGCAGGTCCTCCTGGGTGATCCCGGCAGCGGGCTTGTGGTCAAACGAGCGGATGCCTACCTCCTCGGAGGCCTCGTGCTTACGGCGGACGTAGATCGCGGAGGCGGGGTCGTCGCCCACCAGCACCGTCGCCAGTCCTGGCGGGCGTCCGAGCTGATCGGTGAGCTCCTCGACCTCGCCGCGCACCCGCTCGCGCACCGTCTCGGCCACGGCCTTGCCGTCGATCACGGTCGCGGCCATCAGCTCGCCCTCCTCAGGGGCGCGTAGTCCGCCATCAACTTGCGCTCGGTCCCGTCACTTGCGAAGCGCACCACTATCACCCCGCCCGGCTCGACCGCGGTGACGACCCCGTCGCCGAAGCTGGCGTGGACGATGTCGTCGCCGGTGGCGAAGGAGAGAGAGGGGTCCGCCTTTGGAGCGGGCCCGGGCTGAGAGCCACCGAGCGCCCACCCAGTGATCGCTTGCGCCTCGGTGCCCTCGCGCTCGACCAGCTCGTCGGGGAGCTCGGAGAGAAAGCGCGACGGGAAGCCCGTATCCCGGCCGGCGAACAGGCGGCGGCTGCGCGCGTGCGTCATCCAGAGGCGCTTGCGGGCCCGGGTGATCCCCACGTAGGCGAGCCGCCGTTCCTCCTCCTCGTTGCCCTCCTCCAGCGAGCGCGAGTGCGGGAAGACGCCCTCCTCGCAGCCGATGATGAAGACGGCGTCGTACTCGAGGCCCTTCGCGTTGTGGAGAGTCATCAGCGTTACCTTGGACTCGTCCCGCTTCAGGTCGTCCTGGTCCGTGTAGAGGGAGATCGCCTGGAGGAACTCCTCGAGCGGCGGGATCTCGGAGGGTCCCTCGACCTCACGGTTGGCGTCGAACTCAGCTGCTACCCCGACCAGCTCCTCGAGGTTCTCGGTCCGGCCCTCGGCCTCGATCGTCCGCTCGGCCCTGAGGGCGTCGAGGTAGCCGGAGCGCTCCAGCAGCGCCCGCAGCAGGTCGGCGACCGGTCTGCCCTCGAACTCGGCGCGGAGCTCCTCGATCAGCTCCGTGAAGCGGGAGATCGACTTGATCGCGGCCGCACCCAGGCCCGGGACGGCCTCCGGCTCCAGCGCGATCTCCCAGATCGTCCGGCCGGTCGTGTTGGCGTGCGCTCGTAGCCTGCCCTGGCTGGTGTCGCCGATCCCGCGCCTCGGAGAATTGACGACCCGGGAAAAGCTCACCTCGTCGGCCGGATTCACCAGCAGCTGCAGGTAGGCCACGGCGTCCTTGATCTCGGCGCGCTCGTAGAATTTGGTCCCGCCGATCACCTGGTACGGCAGCTCGTAGCGGACCAGGATGTCCTCCAGCACCCGACTGTGAGCATTGGTCCGGTAGAAGACCGCGATCTCGTCGCGGCCCAGCCCGTGCTGGTCGATCAGCTCCTCGATCTCGCCCGCGACGAAGCGCGCCTCGGCATGCTCGTCCTCGAGTTCGGCGACGTGAATCTTCTCGCCCTCGTCCGCGTCCGTCCAAAGACGCTTCGGAAGCCCGCTCTCGTTGTGTGCGATGACGGCGTTGGCAGCGTCGAGGATTGTCTGGGTGGATCGATAGTTCTGTTCGAGCTTGATCTCGGCGGCTTCGGGGAAGTCCTTCGCGAACTCGAGGATGTTGCGGACGTCGGCAGATCTGAAGGAGTAGATCGACTGGCTGTCGTCGCCGACGACGGTCAGGTTCCCGTCCTCCCCGCAGAGCAGCTGCAAGAGCCGGTACTGGGCGTGGTTGGTGTCCTGGTACTCGTCGACCAGGACCCAGCGGAATCGCTCGCGGTAGCGGCGGCGGACCTCCTCGAAGAGCTCCAGCACGTTGACGGTCCGCATCAGCAAGTCGTCGAAGTCCATCGCGTTCGAGTCGAGCATTCGCCGCTCGTAGAGGCGGTAGGCCTGGCCGACCATCTCCTCGAACGGGCCACCCGCGGTCTCCTGGTAGGTCTCGGCGTCGATCAGCTGGTTCTTGGCGTCGGAGATGCGGGCGCGCACTGCACGCGGCGGGTAGCGCTTGGTGTCGACCTCGAGCTCCTCCAGGCAGCGCTTCAGCATCCGCAGGGAGTCGGCCTCGTCGTAGATCGTGAACTTGCTGGTGTAACCGAGGTGCTCCGCCTCGATCCGGAGCAGCCGTGCGCAGGCGGCGTGGAAGGTCATCACCCACATCCGCCGCGATACCCCGCCGACCAGCGAGGCGACACGGTCGCGCATCTCGTCGGCCGCCTTGTTGGTGAAGGTGATCGCGAGGATCTGGTTGGGGTGCGCACGTCCGGTCGCGAGCAGCCAGGCGATTCGGTGCGTCAGTGCACGGGTCTTGCCGGATCCCGCGCCGGCGAGAATCAGCAGAGGCCCCTCGCCGAAGGTGACCGCCTCGCGCTGCGGCCCGTTCAGGTCGGCGAGCAGGCGCTCTTCTTGATCCGCCCCAGCCTCAACCGGCGCGCCCGATGCCTGTTCGGGCACCTGCTCGGGGACGACCTTCAATTCCTCTCTGCCGGTGGCCACGAACCAAGGATAGGCGTGGCCTCCGCTGCTACCCGCCGGCTGAGCTCGGCCCCTTCTTCGGTCGCAGCTCGGTCACGTCGGCGGGCTCGGAGTCCTCACCGGTGGCCTCGGCCAGCCTCACCTCGAGGGCCGAGATCCGGGCGGAGAGCTCCTGCATCGCCTCGGCGATCGGGTCCGGCAGGTGGATCCAGTCGGTGTCGGGGCCTTCCACGGGCCGCCCCTCGACCCGGACCGGATGCCCAGGGTTGCCGACGACGGTGGTCTGCGGCGGCACGTCCTCGATCACCACGGTGTTGGCCCCAACCTTGGCGTTCCGACCGACCGTCACCGGCCCGAGCAGCTTGGCGCCGGAGCCGACGGTGACGTCGTCGTCGAGGGTCGGGTGGCGCTTGCCGCGCGCGAAACCCGTGCCACCCAGGGTCACGCCCTGATAGAGCGTCACCCGGTCGCCGATCTCGGCGGTCTCCCCGATCACCACCCCGGATCCGTGGTCGATGAAGAAATCGGAGCCGATCCTCGCGGCTGGGTGGATCTCGACGCCGGTGACGGAGCGGCTCGTGTACGCGATCACGCGGGGCGCAAGCGGTACGTCGCCCTCCCAGAGGGCGTGGGCCACCCGATGCGCCAGCAGCGCCTGCACACCCGCCCATCCCGTGAGGATCTCGAGCGTGCCGATCCCGCGCGCCGCGGGATCGCGCTCGCGCGCGGAGGCGACATCCGAGGAGACCTCCTTGAGGACCCGCCGCAGTGTGCCAAGTCCAAGCACGGACCGAAGCTTAGGCGGCGAGGAAGCTCAGGATGGGGCGAAAAACGGCAGCGACATGTATCGCTCGCCCGAGTCCGGCACGATCACAACGATCCGCTTGCCGGCCATCTCCTGCTGTGCCGCCAGGTCGAGAGCTGCCCGGATCGCGGCTCCCGCGGATATCCCTACGAGCAGGCCCTCCCGCTGCGCCGAGGCGCGGGCGGTGTCGAGGGCGTTTTCATCGGTGATGCCGACGATCTCGTCGATCACGTCGCGGTCGAGGACGTCCGGCACGAAGCCCGCGCCTATCCCCTGGATCTTGTGCGCGCCGGGAAGACCTCCCGAGAGGACCGGCGAGGCCGCCGGCTCCACCCCGACGATCTTGATGTCGGGACGCCGCTCCTTGAAGACCTCTCCCACGCCGGTGATCGTGCCGCCGGTGCCGACGCCCGCGACGAACGCATCGACCTGTCCGTCGAGGTCGCGCCAAATCTCCTCGGCTGTCGTCCGGCGGTGAATCTCCGGGTTGGCAGGATTCGAGAACTGCTGCGGGATGAAGCCATCGTGCTCCTTGGCCAGGCGGTCGGCGAGCTCGATGGCCTCGTTCATACCGCCCAAAGACGGCGTCTCGTGCACCTCGGCGCCGAAGGTGCGCAGCAGCGCGGTGCGCTCGCGGCTCATTCCCTCCGGCAGCGTCAGGATCAGCCGGTAGTCGCGCGCGGCGGCCACCAGCGCGAGCGCGATGCCGGTGTTGCCGCTGGTCGGCTCGACGATCACCGAGCGGCCGCGTTCGATCAGCCCGTCGCGCTCGGCTGCGTCGATCATCGCGACGCCGATCCGGTCCTTCACCGAGCCGCCCGGATTGAAGAACTCGAGCTTGGCGACCACCTCGCCGGGCAGGTCCGCGCCCAGCCGCGGCAGCGCCACCAGGGGCGTGTTGCCCACCACCGCGGAGCTCTCGGCGCCCACGCGCAGCGTCGTCGTCGTCCCGTTGGACCCGGCCACCGGGACAAACTAGCGGAACCGGGTCAGGTTTCCGGTGTTTCCGTCACCCGGGCTGCCGCAGACCTTGAAGCCGTAGTGCTGGGCGATCGCGCCGGCCTTGGCCGAGTCGTCCGCGATCCGCGCCTGGAAGCCGCGGATCTCCGTGGCGCTCCGCCTCTCGTAGGCGCCGGCCCAGCCGTCGAGATGGGCGACCTCGTCGTCGAGGATCGAGAGCAACGAGCTCGGGCTCTCGGCGTCACTGGCCGGAGGTCCGAGCGCACGAAGCCTTCTGATCTCCACTCTCAGCACGTCGCCTGCCCGGCGGAGGAGCTGGGCCACCTCGTGGGTCTCATCGGGTGTGATCGGAGCCAGGTCGGCCGCCCGTCCCTCGAGGCGCTCTCGCTTCGCCTGCGCCGTTTCGCAGATCCGATCCGCCCGCGCGATGTATTCGTCCTTTCCCGGCGAGCTCGCGGTTGTCTCTGAGCCACCGCCCCCGCAGCCCGCGATCGCCACGCCGGCGACCACGGCCATCGCCCCAACCAGCCTGACCACAGCGGGTCCGAGGCTCACGTCAGATGTGGTAGATGCCCGCGCCGGCCTCCTGGGCCTCACGGCGAGCGATGTCGGCGATGGTGGTTGAGCGGAAGGTCGCGCGCAGCGACTCCACCCCCTCCTCCCAGATGCCGCCGGCCTCCTTGCCCTCCTGCCCAACGACCCCGTCAAGAGCCTGGACGACCTCGAGGACGTTGATCTGGTCGGCCGGGCGAGCCAGCGTGTAGCCGCCCTTGGCGCCACGATGGCTGACGAGGATGCGGGCGCGGCGCAGCGTCGAGAAGAGCTGCTCGAGGAACTGCACCGGGATCCCGCGGCGCTTGGCGACCTGCCCGATCGGCATCGGGCTGTCGCCGGCTCGGGCCAGCTCAGCCAGCGCCACCACCGCGTAACGTGACTTGGAGGTGACCGAGATCACGACTTCACTTTTAGCGGTCGGAGCCGCATCGCGATGAATCCGCGCCACCGCGCCGTTCTGATGCGCACCCTCGCGCCGATCGCGCTGATGGCCGTCATCTTCGTCCTCTCCGCCCAGCCCGCGGGAGGGCACCACGCCTGGTGGGTGATCGTGCTGCGGAAGATCGGCCATGTCGCCGGTTACGCCCTGCTCACCACTGCCTGGTGCTGGGCGCTCCGCGGTGTCGTCGATCGGCCGCTCCTCTGGGCGATCGGCATCTCGCTCGCCTACGCCTGCACCGACGAGTTCCATCAGACCTTCGTGCGCGGACGCGAGGGGACGCCCCGGGATGTCGGGATCGACGCGATCGGGATGGCGATGGCGGCCTATGTGCTGACCAGGCCGGCCGTGAAACGGATCAGCGGCTCTGGCTCTCGAGCTTCGCCCGCTTCTTCGCCTTCTTGACGCACTTGTGCCGCTTGGCCCGGTTCTTCACCTTGTGGCAGCGCTTCAGAGCGGCCGCCAGGTTGAACCCGGGAGTCGTCGGGACTGGGGATGGTTTCGTGAGGCTCCTGAGCGCAAGCGTGAAGTGGCCCTCCCCGCCGTCGACGGCGATGAAGTAGGTGGTTCCGGCGGTCACGTTCATGGTCAGCGTGCCGCCCAAGGGGCGGCCGGCGCAGCCGGGGCCGCTCTCCGAGGTGCCGACGCGGGCGAGGGTGTTCAGCGCCGTCCCGGTGTGGACACCGATCAGCGTGTTGAAGTCGCTCGTCGTGCACGCGTCGATGCTCACCGGTCCCCCGGCGCTGGGTGTCCAGCGATACCAGACAGACGTCAGAGCCCCGAATTCCTCGCCATGGTTCGGCTCCTCCGTCTCCGTCCCGGCGTCGATCGTGCTCCCGCTGACGCTGATCGGCAGAGCCGACGACAGCTGCTGGGCGTTGGCGAAGTCGTCGTTCGGCGGGGGCGTAAAGACGTGGATGTCCAGCAGGAAGTTGCCCTCCGTGTCGTCCTCGGGCCCGCTCCCGATTGCGATCCGATAGGTGGTGCCCATGACGGCGTTGATGCGAATCGAGCAGAACGGCTGGGAGTTGATCGGGGCCGCCGGCGTGACCTTGGTCAGCGCGTTGACGGCGTTGCCCGTGTAGACGCCGAGCCGGGCCGCGAAGTCCGAGTCGCAGACCTGGATGCGCGCTTGCACGTTGGCGGGCGCCGTCCACGTGTACCAGACCGAGTCGTGTGGCGGGTATGTGGCGTTCCCGGGGTACTCGCCGTGGTTGGGCTCGCCCGTCTCGACGGTGGCGAACATGGTGTCGTCGGCCAGCGCGACCGGGAGGTTCGGGCCCACGGCGATCGCCGAATTGAAGTTGTCGTTGGTCGGCGGGATCGCCTGGAGCAGCTTGAGGGTGAACGTCCCCTCGCCCCCGAAGTTGCCGCTGAAGGAGATGATGTATGTCGTTCCCGAGACGGCGTCGAAGGTCGCCCGGCACTGGAAGCCACTCGAGTAAACGGTGGTCAGCGCGGTCAGCGTGGTCCCGGTGTATACGGACACTGCCTTGTTGGCCGCGCCGGTTCGCGTCTGGAAGTCACAGATGTCCAGGCGGACGCTTTGGCTGGCTGGCGCCGTCCACTTGAACCAGACCGAGCCGCCGCCGCCGTTCACGGCGGGTTCGTTCGGTTCGCTGGTGGCGTCCACGTTCGAGCGGCTGATCGTGATCGGCAGGGACGGACCGATGGTCTCCGCGTTGGCGAACGCGTCGTTCGCCGGCGGTGTCGGCTGGCGGAGCCTGAAGATGAACGCCCCGACCTCGTCGTTGTTGTCGATGACGATCTTGTAGTTCTGCCCGCCGGTCGCGTTGAAGCGGAGGATGCACTCCCCGGCGGTCGAGGCAACCGGAGTGAGCGCGTTGAGCGCGTTGCCGGTGTAGACGGCCTCGGTGGTGAAGTGGACCGCGGGGTCCTTGTCGCAGACGTCGACCACGGCCTGCATGCTCACCGCCGGGGTCCACGAGTACCAGATCGTGTGCATCGACGGATTCGTCGAGAAATGCGGCAGCTCGCCCGGCTCGGTCGTCGCCTCGACAGTCGTGGCGGCGACCGCGACCGGGACCGCCGGGCCCACCACCTGCGCGCTGGCGAAGTTGTCGTTGGAGGGCGGTGCAGCCTCAGCCTGCGTCGCGTGCACGGTGGCCAGCGCCGCCACGACGCAACACGTCGCCACGCCGGCGAGCGCTGGGAATACGCAAAGACGAACCTGAGGCATCCTTCCCCTTCCCACGGACGACGACCCCGCGGATATCCAGGGCTTCTTGCCCTGGCATACCCCCAACCTAACGGCTGGGGTTGACTAGATCCAGCCCTGCTCGGTGGCCATGAGGACCGCCTGTGCGCGGTCCAGCGCCCCGAGCTTGCCGTACACGTTGTGCAGGTGGCTGCGAACGGTGCTCGCGGAGAGATCCAGCTCCGCGGCGATCTGCTTGTAGACCTTGCCCTCGGCGAGACGCCGGAGGACGTCCAGCTCTCTGGAGGAGAGCGGACACGGGCCGGTGGCCCGGCGACGTGACCCCTTGCCCTGGGGAAGTTCGTAGAGGACCTGGCGCACGGCCAGCTCGTCCAGGCCGCAGTGCTCGGCGGCCTCGACCAGGTCATGTGTGCTGACCGGAGAGTCCTCGATGTGGGCGGCGACCATGTCGGCTACGCGGATCACGGCCCCCATGCCCTCCGCCTGGCGGGTGTGATGGCGCTCGATCGCCTCCGCGACGCGAGCGTGGACGCCCCAGCGCCGGGTGAGGACGCCGCCGACGAGGGCGTGGTCGATGCCGAGCTCACGGCGCTCCTCGGCGATTCGGTCATCGGGCGTCGCGCCCCGCCGGTCAAAGCGCTCGGCGTAGCCGGGATGCAGGCGGGCCAGGACCGGGCGGCCGATGTCGTGGAGGATCGCTGCCAGCGCGAGCTCGTCGCGCTCGCCGATCCCGCTCATCTCGGCGATCCGGTCGGCGGCGCGCTGCACGACCAGCGCGTGCAGCCGGAAGCGGTCGGGCGCGAGCGCCAGTCGCCCGTCGCCGTTGAAGATGTCGTACGAAGGTGAGGAGCGAAGGACCGCCTCCACCGCACCTGGCCCGAGCCGCTCGACGCCGACGGTCACGCTGCCGAGCCGCCCGCCGCCCTGGATCTGGCCGGCGGCGCGGACGATCGCGCAGGTGAGACCGACGTCGGCCTCGACCACGGCCGCCACCTCATGCGGAGGGGCGCCGCGCGCTACCAGCTCGAGGGCCTGCTCGCGGCCCTCCTGGAGGGCGGGCTGGCGCTCGGCCTCGTCGAAGGCCGCCGCGAGCACGCGTCCGCGGCCTTCGCCCCGAGTGCCGCTCGTGGCGGCGCGTGTGGTCGTGGCCGTAGTAGCCATGGGGTACTCATCGGCACCGACCTATCGATTGTTTAGCCCATCTGTTGAGCCTGATTCCGCTGAGAGACGCTCCACGGCGCGTTCGATCCGCTCCAGGGAACGGTCCTTGCCCAGCACGGCGAGGGACTCGAAGATCCCGGGCGACACCGAGGTGCCGGTGATCGCCACCCGGATCGGCTGGTAGAGCTTGCCCGGCTTCACGTCGTGTTCGGCGAGGATCCGCCCGAGGGAGCCCTCCAGCTCGGCGGGCTCGAATGGCTCCGCCTCGCGCAGGGCCTCGAGCGCCTCGCTGAGCAGCGGGAGGGCGCCGTCCTTCATCACCTTCCTCCAGGCCTTCTCGTCGGTCTCGGGCTCCTCGAACAGGAAGCCGATCAGCGGCCAGACCTCCTCCAGCGTCTGCGCCTTCTCCTGGGCGATGGCGCAGGCGGCGCGCAACCGCTCGTCCGGCTCCCGCCCGAGGTGCCGGGCGACGGCCTCGGTGTAGGAGTCGAGGTCCATCTCGCGCATGAAGCGGCCGTTCAGCCAGCGCAGCTTCTGCTCGTCGAAGATCGCGCTCGACCGCCCGACCCCGGCGATGTCGAAGCGCTCGATCAGCTCCTCGGTGCTCATGATCGTCGTGTCGTCCTGGGTCCCCCAACCGAGCAGTGCGAGGTAGTTGCGGACCGCGGCCGGCAGGTAGCCCGCGTCACGGAGCTCCTGCACGCTGGCGGCGCCGTGGCGCTTGGAGAGCTTCTTGCCGTCGGGCCCATGGAGCAGGGGCAGATGGGCGTAACGGGGCGGAGCGACCCCGAGAGCCTCCATCACCTGCAGCTGCTTCGGAGTGTTGGAGAGGTGGTCGTCGCCGCGGATCACGTGGGTGATCCCCATCTCGGCGTCGTCCACCGCGACCGCGAAGTTGTAGAGGACGGATCCATCGCCCCTGGCGATCACGAAGTCGTCCGCCGCCTCGTTGGGGAACCGCACCTCGCCGCGGATCTCGTCGGCGACCAGGGTGTCCCCTGACTCGGGGACGCGCAGCCGGACGGCCGCTTTCGTGTCATCGGACGGGGTCCCGCGGTAGCCGCGGTTGCCGTGTTCCTTCTTCCACGCCGTGACGTCCTCGCCGGTCGCCGGGTCGCGGTAGGCAGCGCCTGCCTCGAGCAGCCGATCCAGCGCCTCCCGATGGCGGTCGGCCCGATCAGCCTGGCTGATCGGCCCCTCGTCCCAGTCGAGCTCCAGCCAGCGCAGCGCGTCGAGGATCTGCTCGACGTTCTCCGGCGTGGAGCGCTCGCGGTCGGTGTCCTCGATCCGCAGCATCATCTCTCCCCCCCGGCCCCTCGCGTAGAGCCAGTTGTACAGTGCCGTCCTCGCTCCCCCGATGTGGAGGGCGCCCGTCGGTGACGGGGCGAAGCGGACTCGAACGGGTACGGATGGATCTGACTCTCTTGAGCTCATCGTGCTGATCGGCGCCCATGTTTCCACAGGGGGTGGCCTCGTCCGGGCGATCGAGCGGGCGGATGAGCGGAGGTGCGACGCGATTCAGATCTTCAACCAGAGCCCGCGGATGTGGCGCCCGACGCGCTACTCGGAGAAGGACTTCGCAGAGTTCCGCGAGGCGATGAAGCGCTCGCGGGTCGAGGTCGTCGCGATCCACATGATCTACCTGATCAACCCGGCGGCCAGAGATCGCAGAGATGCGCCGGAAGTCCCTCGACTCCCTGACCCATGCCCTTCGGGTAGGCGACGCGATCGGTGCCCTCGGCGTGGTGGTGCACCCCGGCGCCCTCAAGGACGACACCCGGACGAACGCCCGCAAGCGCGCGATCAACCTGATCAAGGAGGCGCTGGCACGCTCGGAGAGCTGTCCGGTCATCTACGAGAACACCGCCGGCTCGCCTCAGCTTCTCGGCCGCGATTTCGACGAGACGGCCGAGCTGATCGAGAAGACGGGCGGCCCGAAGCGGCTCGGCCTCTGCATCGACTCCTGCCACCTCTACGCGACCGGCTACGAGGTCCGCACCAGCGACGGGATGAAGGAGCTCGTCGACGAGATCGATCAGAAGGTCGGCCTGAAGCAGCTCAAGCTGTTGCATGTGAACGACTCCCGCGACGATCGCGGCTCGAACCGGGACCGACACGCGCCGATCGGCAAGGGCGAGATCGGCCGCAAGGGGTTCCGCGCCTTCCTGGGGGAGCCCCGGCTGCAGGGCGTGCCCGCCGTGCTGGAGGGACCAGGGATCGACGGGCACGACGTCGCTCGCAAGGACGTGCAGCTCATCCGCCGCCTCTGGCGCGAGGCGACCCAGAAGCGCTAGCCCGCCCTGTTCCCTCTGGCTCGCGGCACTCGGCATCGCCCTGCGGATCTGAGCCAGCCGAATGGGCCGGCCGCTACGGCCGCCAGCAGTAGAGGTAATAGATCCCGTAGGGATTGGCGGCGATCTCCCGGGCGTAGCGGGTGACCGCGTCGACGTAGAGCCCGGAATCGTTGTAGGCACGCAGCGCGCGCGCGTACTGCGGCGGGGCGCCGTTGTGGTGGAGCAGGTTGGCGGCGGCGAGGATCGCGTCGTGCGGATCCTGGATGTTCCCGCCGTTGCCATAGATCCGCCAGGTCGTCGGAATGAACTGCATCGGACCCTTCGCGCCGGCAACGCTGTTGCTCTTCACCCGGCCGAACTTGGTTTCGACCAGGTGGATTGCCGCCAGGTAGCTCCAGCCGACCCCGTAGCGCTGATTCGCCTCCCGGTAAAAGCCGACCAGATCAGACAGCGGCGGCGGCGCGCCGACCTTGAGGTGGCGGTGGCGGGCGCCGCGGGAGAGGCGCAGGAGGTCCTTCTGGGCGGTCACGAGCCGTCTGACCTGGCCGGCGAGGGGCGGGGAGAGGAGCGGGAGAACCTGCGCGGTCAGGTTGGAATGCCTGGCCAGGTAGAGCGCGTCGTCCTGGACCGCCCCCGCCTGGTCCAGCACCTCCTGCGGCGGCGTAACCCGGGGCGGGTCTCCCCCGGCCCGCCAGCCGTCGATTGCAGACCGCAGGGCTGCGTCGGTTTGGGCGAGCTGGTCAGCCACGCGCTGGGGCGAGGACGCAGACGCGCCACCGCAGCCAACCAGGCCAAGGCCCGCGATCGCCACGGCGACGACCGCGCTGAGCAGCCGGCGGAGGCCTCTGTCCATCCGTTGGACTGATACCTGGTTCGAGCCTACGATGTGTGGGGTCGGTCCTGCGGAGGTGTGAGATGACCCCAAGCGACGGCTTCTATTGCGCATGACCCGGGTTCTGCCAGCCCCACGGGCGAGGTGTATGGGGCGATGAGCGATCCGCAGGAGCTCGCCAAATGGTGGGGCCCGCGAGGGTTCACGGTTCCGAGCGTCGAGTTCGATCCAACGTCGGGGGCAGCTACCGGATCGCCATGCAGCCCCCGGAGGGCGAGCTCTTCCATCTAGTGGGGAGTTCCGGGAGGTCGAACCTCCCGCCCGGCTCGCCTACACGTTTCGGTGGGAGCCGCCGGACGCCGGATGACCGGGAGACGGTGGCCACGCTGTCGCTGGAGGAGCGCCGCGACGAGACCGAGTTGCGCCTGATCCAGGGCGAGTTCTCCACCGAGGAGCGGCGTGAACTGCACGAGGCGAGGATGGACCGACTGTTTCGAGCGGCTCGAGGAGCTGCTCGGCTGACAGCGCGGATCTAGGTGAGGCTGTTGCGCAGGTCGAACGCCCGGATCGACTCGGGGTGGTCGTCTGGGGCGTCGAAGAAGCGGCGGTTGACGCACTCATGGGCGGGCCGTCGCCCTCATAGGCCCGCTCGACGCTGAACTGGCAGTGGGGCAGCGGTTCACCGGTCATCTTGATCCCGCCGAACCCCTCGCGGGTGCGCTCCGCCAGCAGGAACATGTCGAAGTCGATCTCAGCGCTGAAGACCTTGTTCATGCAGCCGATGAAGCGACCGCCGGTGCGAGCGTCCTCGTAGGTGTAGAGGTACTTGCACCCCATCTCCAGGCAGCCCGCCGGGTCGACGAGCTTGTCGCAGAAGGTCCCGCATTGGCGGCACTCGCCGGCGCTGCTCCGCTGGGTCTGGGTCTGCCTGGGCACGCGTTCAGTCTAGGACGCGTCGGCGGACGGATGCGGATGCCGAATCGAGCGCGGCCCTTGCGCTGGGGGGGTCGAATCTGCTAGCGCGCGGACCGATTCGCGGGTCAGGCGGCGGCCCGGGATCCGGCGCCGAGCAGCGTGTCGAGCTCGGCGTCGAGACCGGCGGAGCGGCGGACGTGGTACTCCCGCCCGAACCGAAGCTCTCGGGTGCCCTCGCGCGTCTTCATCACCAGCAGCACCTCGGAGTCGCCGGGGAAGTTCGCGAGGATCGCCTTGAGCTCCTCGATCAGCGTGACGCCGAACGCCGCCGCGTCGATGTGAAGGCGGAGCGGTCCCGTGTCCCTCGCGGCACGCGCCTTGGCGACCTCGTCCTCGGTCGGCTGGAACAGCTCGACTTCCTGCGCGACCAGCTTCGTATCGCCGCGGCCCTTGTGATCGAGCCTGCCCCGCACGATGACGATCACGTCCGCCGCGAGAAACTCGTGTGAGGCCTCGTAGGCCTTGCCCATGACGAGCATCTCGACCTGGCCCTCGACGTCGTCGAGCGTCGCGAAGGACATCAGCGAGCCGTTCTTCGACTTGTGGCGTTTGAACTCCGTCACGATCCCCCCGACCGTCACCCAGGAGCCGTCGGGCCGCTCGGCGAGGCTGGAGAGCGAGCAGTCGACGCGGGCGCGCAGGGCCTCCTTGACCTCGGCGAGCGGGTGCGAGGAGAGGAAGGTGCCGAGCGTCTCCTTCTCGAGCCGGAGCAGCTCGCGCTGGTCGAACTCCTCGGCCCGGATTGGCGCATGGTGCTGCCGCGACGGGCCGGACTCCTCCGCGCCGGCCCCGAGGTCGAAGATCGAGGACTGGCCCAGACGAGAGTCCTCCTGGGCCTTCTGGCCGAACGCGGTCGCCGCCGGAAGAGCCTCGAGCATTCCCTTCCGGGAGGCGCCGGTCGAATCGAGCGCGCCGCACTTGACCAGGCACTCGATGGCGCGCTTGTTGACGGCGCGGGTGTCGACCCGCTCGCAAAAATCCCACAGCGACGTGAACTCGCCGCCCTCCTCGCGTGCGTCGAGGATCGCCTGGACCGCGATGTGGCCGACGTTCTTCACCGCGTCGAGACCGAAGCGGATGCTGTTGCCGGAGACCACGAAACCGTGGTCGGAGGTGTTGACATCCGGCGGCAGGACCTCGATCCCCATCTCGTCGCAGCGGTTGACGAAGAACGGGACCTTGTCCTTCGTCGACATCACCGTCGAGATCAGGGCAGCCATGTACTCAGCCGGATAGTTGGCCCGCAGCCAGGCGGTCCGGTAGGAGATCAGCGCGTAGCAGGCCGCGTGTGAGCGGTTGAACGAGTAGTCGGCCGCCGCCTCCATCAGCGACCAGAGGTCCTTGGCGACGCGGCGGTCCGTGTTCGAGGCTGCCATGCCCTCCAGGAACTTCTCCTTGATGGTGGCCATCAGGTCGCGCTTCTTCTTGCCGACCGCCTTGCGGAGATCATCCGCGCGGGCTGGGCTGAAGCCAGCCATCTGCTTGGCGATCTCCATGAGCTGCTCCTGGTAGATCACGCAGCCGTAGGTCGTCTCGCTGATCGGGCGCAGGCGGGGATCCGGGTAGCGGATCGCATCCGGATTGCGCTTGCCCTTGGCGTAGTCGGGGATGTAGCGCATCGCGCCCGGGGCGATAGAGGGCGTTCAGCGCGACCAGGTCCTGGAACTCGGTCGGCCTCACGGTCTTGAGCGCGTCCTGCATCCCCTCGGACTCGAACTGGAAGACGCCGATCGACTCTCCTCTACGGAGCATCTCGTAGGTCTTGGGATCGTCGAGCGGGATGTCCTTGATGTCGATTCTCTCGCCGCGGGAGCGCTCGATGATCGCCACTGCGTCCTCGATCACGTCGAGGTTGCGCAGGCCGAGGAAGTCCATCTTGAGCAGGCCGATCGTCCTCGATCGGGCCCATCGAGTACTGGGTGACGGTCTTGTACGCGCGCTCGGGCTTGCCGTTCCCGTCTCCGTTGCCATTGGCGGCTCCGCGGTCCTCGGCGAGCTGCAGCGGCACGATCTCCTGTAGCGGGCGGTCGGCGATCACGACCGCGGCAGCGTGGATCGAGTTGTTCCGGACGATGCCCTCCAGGCCCTGGGCGGTGTCGAGGATCTTCTGCGGCGTCCGGGTCAGAGTCGTAGGTGCGCTTGAGCTCCTCGCCGGGCTTCAGGCACTCCTCGAAGCTCGGGCTCCGGCCGAAGATCGGCTCGGGGATCTGCTTGGCCAGACGGTCGCCGGTCGCGTAGTCATAGCCGAGGACTCGCGCCGCGTCCCGGATGGCGGCGCGGGGCGCCATCTTGCCGAAGGTGATGATCTGGGCGACGCACTCGCGACCGTACTTGTCGGCGACATAGCGGATCACGCGCTCGCGCCCGCGGACCGAGAAGTCGATGTCGATGTCCGGCATGGACTTGCGGCCGGGGTTGAGGAAGCGCTCGAAGAGCAGGCCGTTGGCGAGCGGGTCGATGTCGGTGATCTCCAAGGCGTAGGCGACGATCGAACCGGCGGCCGAGCCGCGGCCGGGCCCGACCGCGATCCCGTTCTCCTTCGCGTACTTGACGAAGTCCCAGACGATCAGGAAGTAGGACTGGAAGCCCATCTTCGTCGATCACGCCGAGCTCGAACTCGAGGCGCTTCATCGCCTCGGCCGGGATCGGGTCCCCGTAGCGCTGCCGCAATCCCTCCAGGGCGAGCTCCCGGAGCATCTCTCCCGGATCGACCCCCTCGGGCGTCGGGAAGCGCGGCAGGAGCAGCTCGCCGAGCTTCATCTCGACATCGCAGCGCTCGGCGATCTCGAGGGTGCTGGCGATCGCCTCAGGCATGTCCGCGAATGACTCCGCCATCTCGGCCGAGCTCTTCAAATAGAACTCGTTGGTGTCGAAGCGGAGCTTCGGCTGCTCGATCGTCGACTTCGTCTGGACGCAGAGCAGCGCGGCATGGCTGTCGTAGTCCTCACGGCGGAGGTAGTGGACGTCGGCGGTCGCCACCAGCGGCCGTCCGAGCTCCTTCGCGACCCGGACGATGCCCTCGTTGGCCTTGTCCTGCTCGGCGACGCCGTTGCGCTGGACCTCGAAGTAGACCTGCTCGGGGCCGAAGGCGTTGACGAGGTCGTCGATGTGGGCCCGCGCGTCGTCCGGGCGGTCCTCCACCAGGCGGCGGCAGAAGCGCGACTGCAGGCAGCCGGTCAGCGCGATCACGCCCTCGGAGTGGGCCGAGAGCAGCTCCATGTCGACGTTCGCCTTGCCGCGGGAGAAGCCCTCCAGGAAGCCCGCGGAGCTCAGCTTGACGAGGTTCCGGAAGCCCGGCCTCGTCGAGGCGAGCAGGGTGAGGTGGTTGCGCTCGTAGCGGGTCGCCTGCGGCGTCGCGTTGCGGTCGTCGACCAGGTAGGCCTCGAGGCCGATGATCGGCTTGACCCCGGCGTCCTTGCAGGCCTTGTAGTGCTCGACCGACCCGTTCATCACGCCGTGGTCGGTGAGCCCGAGGGCCGGCATGTCGAGCTCAGCCGCGCGCTCGGCGAGCTTGTCGATCTTGCAGGCCCCGTCGAGCAGCGAGTACTCGCTGTGGACGTGCAGATGGACCGCTCCCGCGCTCACGAGTCGATCATGCACGGGCGCGGACGGACAAAAGACGACACTACGAATATAGCGACAAACGGGATCATGCGAAGTCCGCACGCGCCGGACGAAATCTTCCGCCCGTGGCGACTTGCCGGCCTACGGGGGCCGGATAAGTCGCCAAGCCCACGGACCTCACCAGGACTCGGGCCTGCCCTCCTTGAACAGCCAGGCCCGGAAGAACCCGTCCAGGTTCCGTCCGCTCCTTCGCTCGGCGAGCGCGATGAAATCGGACGTGGTGACGTTGCCGTACTTGTTCCTCGCGAACCAGGCGCGCAGGAGCGGGAAGAAGGTCGCGTCACCCACCTTCTCCCGTAGCGCCTGCAGGGTCATCGCCCCTCGGTCGTAGACCGGCGTGTGGAAGAGCTGGCTCGGATCCTCGAGTGCGGCCGGCGCCGGGAACCACAGGTCCTCGAAGGCCGGATCGTCCTCAGGGATCGCGTAGAGCTCGTCGAACCTCTTCTCCGCGGGCGGCCCGCCGTGCATCTCGTCGTAGATCCACTCCGACCAGGTTGCGAATCCCTCATTCAGCCAGATGTCCGGCCAGTAGGCGGGCGTCACCGCGTCCCCGAACCACTGGTGCGAGATCTCGTGGACGACGGTCGTCGCTGACGGGATGCTGTCGTAGTTCGGCCGCATCTGCGACTCGAGGGAGTAGCCGACGTCGGGCGCCCAGTCGACGATGCCGCCCGCGCTGCGGAACGGGTACCGACCGTAGAGACTCGAGAAGAAGGAGACGATCTCCGGCTCCGGATCCAGCCGCTGGAAGGCGAGCGTCGGGTTCGGCGGATCGGTGTCCAGTCGCCGCGTGTTCGGATCCACAGCGTCGTAGAAGGGCAGGCCGTCGGCACGGTGGAACTTGGTCAGGAAATCGCCGTTGGTGACGGTTGCGAGATAGGGCGCCATCGGCTCGCCCTCCGCCCAGCGCCAGACGGTCTTGCCGCCCGCGGTGACCGGGTTTCCCACGAGCTCACCGTTGGCGATGACCTCCCTGCCGGCGGGCACGCTGACCTTGAAGTCGTAGGTCGCCTTGTCGCGCGGGGTGTCGTTCACCGGGTACCAGCCCGGGGAGCCCTGCGGCTCGTTGACGACGAAGGCGCCGTCATCGGTGGGGACCCAGCCCTCGATCGACTCGTCCGGATCCGTGATCGGCTCGAGGCTGGCCGGAGTAGACCACCTTCACCCTGAACCGCTTGCGGGCCTTGAGCTTCGGCCTCGGGCTGATCGTCAGCTCCTGTTCGTCATGTTGAGTGAAGGTTGCGGGCTTGCCGTTGACCCTGACTCTCGACACCGTGTAGAAGTCGCGTAGATCGAGGTTGAAGCTGCGGAGGTTCTGGGTCGCGGTCGCGCGGATCACGGCGCTGCCGCTGAGGAGGTTGGCCGGCTGGTCGTAGTCGATCGCGAGCGAGTAGTGGCGCACGTCATAGCCGCCGTTCCCCGCCTGCGGGAAAAACGGATCGCCGGACGCCGGCTGACCCCGCGACGTACCTCTCCGCCGAAGCCGACGGGGCAAGCGCGACCAGAGCCGTCGCGGCGACTGCGACCGCCAACCCCAGCTTCCCTCTGAACACAGTCGCCCTCCTCATCCGTGACTCGTCGCCTGTGTCCCGCGTAAAGATCAGACTACTCAAAATGGTGTGGGAAGTCACCGGGCTCGAAGTTAGGCAAGGATTAGGCCAGTGATCTGGCTGCTCAGGCATGGAGACGCGGAGGACGGCGAGGGCAAGCCCGACGCCGAGCGCGACCTGACCGAGAAGGGCGAGCGCCAGTCACGCGATGCGGGCAGGGCTCTGAAGGCGCTGGGCGCCGAGCTCGACGTCTGCCTGACCAGTCCGAAGGTGCGCGCCAGGCGGACCGCGGAGCTCGCCTGCGATGCGCTCGGCTGCCCGATCGAGGAGGACGACCGGCTCGCCGGCGGTGACTTCGACCCGCTCGATGTGGCCGCTGGCCGCGGCGAGGTGATGCTGGTCGGCCACGAGCCCGACTTCTCCGGGGCGGTCGCCTTGGTCACCGGCTCGCGGGTGAAGATGAAGAAGGGCGGCATGGCCGCCCTCGACGACCACATCCTCCATGTCCTGCTGCGCCCGAAGGACCTGAAGGCGATCGCGTCAGACTGACCGGCCAGCATTCCAGGGAAGCTCTCCTGGACTGGTGTTGCGTGGGAACACCTTGGCAGGATCGCCAAGGTGGCAGAGCGGCTCCGCGATGAGTTCCGGGGGTTTGCGCGGTCGTTGGTATCGAGTGTTTTCGAACCGGAGGATCCAGATGACCGTTGCCGAGATGACCGCGTCACCCGATGGGACGCCGATCGCGTTCGACCGCCAGGGCGATGGCCCACCGCTGGTCATCGTCGGCGGTGCCTTCAACGACCGCCGCAGCGCGGCGCCAATCGCCGAGCGGCTCGCCCAGAGCTTCACCGTCCACACCTACGATCGCCGTGGCCGCGGCGACAGCGGTTTCACCGAGCCCTACGCGGTCGAGCGCGAAATCGAGGACCTGGAGGCCGTGATCGAGGCGACCGGCGGGTCCGCCGCCCTGTTCGGGCACTCCTCCGGCGCTGCCCTCGCGCTCGAGACCGCCGCCCGCGGGATATCCGTCTCCAGGCTCGCGATGTACGAGCCTCCCTACATCGTCGACGACACCCGCCCGCCGCTCCCCGCGGACTACGTCGAGCACCTCGAGGAGCTGGTCGCCGCCGGGAAGCGCGAAGAGGTCGTCGGCTACTTCATGACAGCCGCGACCAACATGCCCGCCGGGATGGTGGAGCCGATGCTCGACTCGCCCATGGTCGCGTCGATGGAGCGGCTCGCCCACACCGTCTCCTATGACGGACGAGTGATGCTCGGCGGAAGCATGTACGGGCAACCGCTGCCGATCGAATGGCGCGACTCGGTAACCGTCCCGACCCTGGTGATGGACGGCAGAAACAGCCCGGAATGGCTCCACAACACCTGCCGTGCTCTCGTCCAGCTCCTCCCGGACGTTTGCTACCGGACCATCGACGGGCAAGACCACGCCGCATCCCCCGAGGCGGTCGCTCCCGTGCTCGAGGAGTTCCTGGCCTAGGCGCAGGACCAGGCGCTCGGCCCGGAGTCGCGCCAGATCTCGCCGGCGATCCGGTCCTGTTCGGCCTTGGGGGCGTCCTGCGGCGACCCCTGGCCCCCGTAGGCGCGCCAGGTCGAGGGCAGGATCTGGTACGCGCCGCCGGCCCCGCTGGAGGGGTTGAGCGCGTTGTAGTTGCCGCCCGACTCGCACATGACGATGTAGGTGGGGATCGCGTAAGGGCCGCCGAGGTAGGCCGGTGCTCCCGCACCAGTGCCGACCGCGGCCGCTTGCGCCGCCTTCTGTTGCTCGAGCGACACGACCTGCCCCTGGGCGTCGGAGAGGGCGGCCTGCGTTCCCGACCGCGCCGCCGCCACAGCCGCGGCGCTCTGGTCCGCCGCCCGCTCGCTTGCCTCGAGGCTCGCCTTGTCGGCGCTGAGCTGCTGGGCCTGCGCATCGGACTGCTGCTTCAGGTCGCCCACTCGGTGGGTGTGCTGGGCCATCTGGTCGCGAAGCGAGGCCACGCGGTTGGCGATCCGCAGGTCCGCGTCGTGGAGCGCGTTCAGATAGTCGGCGCGCGTCGAGAGGTCGTCGAAACCGCTCGAATTGAGGAGCACCGTGACGTAGTCGGGCGCGTTGCTCTCATAGATCGCGACCAGTCGCCGGTCGAGCTGCTTGACCGCGTCGGCGTACTCACTCCGGAGCTGCTCGAGGCGTTGCTGGGCGGCGTCGAGCTGCTTGGCGAGCTGGTCAGACCGCGCCTGCGCGCTCTCGACCTGGGCGTTCAGCACCATCGCCCGTGCGCCGGCGGCGTGCGCCTGCGCGGTCAGGGACGCGATCTGGGCGGTCTGCGCACTGACCCTGCTGGAGAGCCGGCCGGCGTCCGAGCGGGCCGCGTCGATCTTGTCCGTCAGTGATGGGTCCTTGGCGCCGGCAAGACCCACGCCGAGCGCGACCGTGAGCGCCCCAGCGCAGGCCAGCCCGAGTGCCATGCGGCGTCGTCGGTAAGCCCGGCGTGGCCGGACGCGTGAACTGGTTGCGTGTGTCTGCGCTGCCGTCATCTCCTGCTGTGCCTGCGGGGTTAGCTGACGGGCTCACGCGGAAAGGAGTCGCGTTACGCCGGAGCTGTGGCCGGCGATTCGCCCCAATGAGACTCTGGGTTCCCCGCTCCCTCGGAATAAGAGGGACTCGGCTCTCTCGAGCCAGGAACGGTAGCGAACGCTCTCACAGGCCCGCCGCACGGGTCGGGCACGGCTCGGAGCCCGCCCCTATTGCAACGAATCGTGCAGGCTCAGGCGGCCAGGCGCAGGTCGCGCCCCTCGCGATGGGCCCTGCACACCTCGCGCAGGATGCCCAGCATCTCCTCGGCCGCCGGGGAGCGCACCTCGCTCTCCCGGGTCACCGCCCACACCCGGCGGACCGGCTTCTGCCCGCGGACCGGCCTCAGCTCGATACCGGGGTGCCCGCCCGCGAGCTCGGGCAGGATCGTGACGCCCAGGCCGCCGGCGACGAAGCCCTTGATCACCTCGTACTCCTCGCTCTGGAAGCTGATCCTGGGCTCGAATCCGGCGTCGCGGCAGAGCTCGAGCACCTGCTCGCGGCAGGAGCTCGGCAGCTCGCCGCAGAGCCAGTCCTCGTCGGCCAGATCGGCGATTCGAACCGACTTGGCCGAGGCGAGCGGATGGCCCGGCGGCAGGGCGACCTTCATCGACTCCTCATAGATCAGCTCGGCCTCGACGTCGCGCGCGAAATCGAGCGGGAAGGCGGGGTAGTCGAAGACGACCGCGAGATCGAAGTCCCCGCGCTTCAGCGACGGGAACGAGTCCTCCGGCTCGTCCTCGGTGAACTGGAGCTCGACCTTCGGGAAGCGCTCCCTGAAGAGGGATAGCGCGCTGGTCATCAGGGTCGCGCTTGCCGTCGGGAAGCTCGCCAGGCGCAGTCGCCCTCCTTCAAGCCCGGCGATCTGGGCCAGCTCGCGCTCGGCCTCCTCGAGGCGGCACATCACCGCGTCCCCGTGGGCCATCAGTGCCTCTCCGGCGGCGGTCAGCTTGGGCCCGACGGTGGTTCGCTCGAGCAGCGGGATCCCGGCCTCGCGCTCGAGCGCCGCGACCTGCTGGCTCACCGCGGACTGCGAGAGGTGGAGCGAGCCCGCTGCCGCGGAGAACGAGCCGCGCAGGACGACCTCTTGCAACACCCTCATCCGGCGCACGTCGAGCATAAGAGAAACTTATCACTCCGAGAAGCAATCCATGTTGCGCTGATAGCCGACAGGGCGGACCATGGGAGTCGTTCCAACGATGAATCCGCAAACGAGAGGAGCTGAGATGGAGGCGCATACGGGAGCGATCAGGGTCCCGACCGGAACGACGACGAGGCCGCGCCGGAGCCGTCTGGCGCTCCTCCGCGAGCACCTCCGAGCGCGACGCAGGGCGAACGCCGTCCGGACCCAGGCGATGAGGGCGAACCGCTCCCTGCCGAATTCCATTCCCGGGTCGGAGCACACCCAGCTGCTCCCCCCGAGGGCCTTCTGATCTCGGGCCGCTCCGAAGGAGCGCCCTCGCCTACTCCTCCTCTTCGCCTCCACGCGAGGCGAGATACGCCCCGACGCCGAGGACCGTCAGGGCCAGACCGGCGCCGGCCGCGATCCTGATCTCACGCCCGTATCGCCAGCGGATAAATCCAACCACCATCCGGCCGATCAGCTCGTAGATCATTCGTTCTCCTTTCTGATCCGGTGGGCCAACCGGCTCTGCATCGTGAAGAGCTCGATGAACCCAGGGCTCGCGTGCTGGGAGAAGTCTCCCCCGGACTCGCCGAAAGATGCAAGCGAGCGGTCATAAAGCGCGAACCGGGAGCTCCGCCGCACCGGGGTCACCGAGCCGCGGTAGAGCTTCAGCGACACCTCCCCGGTGACGAACTCGTTGACCGAGTCCATGTACGCGTCCAGGTCGCGCCGCAGGGGCTCGAGCCAGAGCCCCGCGTAGCAGAGGTAGGCCCAGTGGCTCTCGAGGGCGCCCTTGAAGTTGTTCTGGTGGATCGTGCAGACGAGCTTCTCCAGCTCCCGATGCGCGGCGAGGACGATCGCCGCGGCCGGCACCTCGTAGAGGTCGCGGACCTTGAGCCCCACCACCCGGTCCTCGATGTGGTCGACGATCCCGACCCCGTGGCGCTGGCCGATCTCGGCAGCCCGCTCGAGCAGCTCCACCAGGCCGAGCTGCTCGCCGTCGAGCGAGACCGGACGCCCGCGCTCGAATCCGACCGTGACGATCTGCGGTTCGTCCGGCGCCTCCTCCGGCCGAGTGACCAGCTGGAAGACGTCGTCGGGAGGGGGCTCCTCGAGGTCCTCGATCCCGCGTCCCTCCGAGGAGCGGCCCCAGAGGTTGTCGTCGATCGAGTAGGGCGAGACCTCGGTCCCGCCCTTCACCGGGATGCCCTGCTCGCGCGCGTACGCGATCTCCTCCTCGCGGCCCATCTGCCACTCGCGCACCGGGGCGAGGATGCGCAGCTCCGGGTCGAGGGTCGCGATGGTCGCCTCGATCCGGACCTGGTCGTTGCCCTTGCCCGTGCAGCCGTGGGCGATCGTGTCGCAGTCGTGCTCGCGGGCAGCCTCCACCGCCAGCTTCCCGATCAGCGGGCGCCCCAGGGCCGTGAAGAGCGGATAGCCGCCTCCGTAGAGGGCGTTCGCCTTGATCGCCGGCAACACGTAGTCGTTCGCGAACTCCTTGCCGGGCGTCGACGAGGACCGTCTCGACGGCTCCGAGCTGCTTCGCCTTCCCGGTGACGACGTCCCAGTCCTCGCCCGGTTGACCGAGGTTGACGGTCAGCGTCACGATCTCCGCGTCGTAGCGCTCCTGGATCCACTTCAGCATCACACTGGTGTCGAGGCCGCCCGAATAGAGCAGCAGGACGCGACCGACCGCGGCTGGGTCGGCCTGATACGACGCGGTTCTTGGTGAAACGGGTTGCTCCTCGGCTTCGCCTCGGAGCACCCTCGCATTACCTTCGCCCATTGAGCGGGGAAGTGTGGCGGGTTTGTTTAGGCGCCGCTGCCAGAATCACCACCGTGCACCGCGCCGTCCGCATCGTCTCGATCATGCTGATCACCGCCGGGCTCGTCGTCCTCACCGACGCCGGGCTCACCCTGGTCTGGCAGGAGCCATTCTCCGCCGCCTACGGCGCGATCAAGCAGAGCCAGGCCGCTGATCAGCTCAACGAGCTCGAGTCCCAGTATCCGACCGCCGCGGATCTGCAGGCGATCGCCGGCGTCCCCGGCAACGCCAAGAAGGCACGGATCCTCGCCGACCGATTCGAACCGCACCTCCAGGAGGGTCACGCGATCGGGCGCATCAAGATCGACCGGATCGGCCTCGACATCGTGGTCATCCAGGGCACGGACACGTCCTCGCTCGAGAAGGGCCCCGGCCACTACAGGAACACCCCGCTCCCGGGCCAGCCCGGGACGGTCGCGATCGCCGGTCACCGCACCACCTACCTGGCCCCCTTCCGCCACATCGACCAGATCGAGAACGGCGACGAGATCCGCATCGAGATGCCGTATGCGGCCTTCACCTACACCGTCCAGAGGCACCAGATCGTCGATCCCACGGACGTCGGGATCATCAAGCCCGTCGGCTACCCGCAGCTCGTCCTGACGGCCTGCCACCCGCCCTACAGCGCCGCCCAGCGCTATGCGGTCTTCGCCAAGCTCACCCGGATCGACACCTTCGATCTGACCGGTGAAGGGCGCTGGCCCGCACCGTA
>CAWJDA010000002.1:0-231271 GCA_963841525.1 uncultured Solirubrobacterales bacterium
GGTACCCAGGATCACCTGCGGGCCACGGTGGCGGCGCCGCAGTTCGAGGGCCTCTCTCGGATCGAACAGCACAAGTTGGTCAAGCAGGCCGTGCAGACTCGCTTCGATGACGGCTCGATCCACGCGCTCTCGATCAAGACGTCAGTGCCGGAATAGCGCCTGCGTATAGTGTGCTCCGTAGGCGAAACCGAGGAGCAACCTGTTCACTTATGGAGCCAACCCTCAAGGACAAGGTCGAGGAGCTGATCCGGGAGAACCCGGTTCTGCTCTTCATGAAGGGCACCCCGGAGCAGCCGCAGTGCGGGTTCTCCATGCGGGTCGTCCAGGTGCTCGAGAACTACGGCGTCGAGTACGGCGCGGTCGACGTGCTGCCGGCACTCCAGCCGCTGCGGGAGGTGACCGCCGAGATCTCCGACTGGCAGACCTTCCCCCAGCTCTACGTCAACGGCGAGCTGGTAGGCGGCGCCGACATCGTCGAGGAGATGGACGAGTCCGGCGAGCTCGCCGGGCTACTCGGAGTCGAGCAGCCTGAGCGGCCGGCGATGTCGGCCAAGCAGGAGCTCGAGGCGGACGACCCGCAGCAGAGCCCGCCGATCCAGATCGAGCGCTAGTCGACCCGGAGCGGGACACATCGGGCGGGCCAACCCGGTTCTAGGCGCCTACGGCAATAAAAGGCGCCCAATACTTCGGCGATTCAAAGATGCTGGGTGTGCTGGAGCCGCGATTGCCTCTTTCCCCGGGAGGGGTGCCACCCCGACTCAAGCGTGCGAACTCGTCGCGAAGATGCGGATGTTCGTCGAGAAACGCCCCCTCATCACCGGCGTCTAGATCACGTAACCAGAGCTGCGCACGCTTCAACGCAACATGCGGACGAGGGTGGTCATCGGAAAAGAGTTCCTGATAGAGCTTGGTCATAAGCAAGGCTGTTGTGTAGTCGTTGACCGACCAGAGACTGGCGATCGCACACGCGGCACCCGCCGCAATTAGGACGGTCGCTACCGAAAAAACCTCGTCCGGGAGATTGTTCAACTCCGCAATTGCGGTTTGACACGCCGAAGCAACGGCGAGCCGGGCTGCGAGTGGTTGGATTCCCGCAAGCTCCGTGGCCTTGAGCTCACCATCGGCCAGAACCAAAGCGGTTTCCTCTGGGTCCCACAGGTCACCCCGACCATGACAAGCCAGATGAAGGTGGGTGGCATCGCTCGCATTTCCAAGGAGAAAAGCCTTCGTGGCTTCCGCCTCCACGGCAATCAGGGTCTGGTCGGGATCAAAATTCTCACCGATCTCGAGCACCTCCCCCTCGCTCGACTGGAGCCCTGCACCGGCCGGGTTGCCAACCGCAACCAGCCTGGGGGTGACATCGGCGCGCTGGTTGGACCGTTGCGACGCCAGAGACTGCAAAGCAGCCGACGGGGCGTAACGCACGTCGAAGTGATCAAGAAGACAAACATCGCCGCCGCCCTCCGACCAAGTCGCAGCATGCAGGGGTGACAAGCCAAGCGGTCCACACAACACCAACGTCACGCCGCTAGCACCTAGCTTGGCAAGCTCATCTGCGAGCGGATGTGCGAGTCGTTCACCGAGCCACGGCAGCACGAATCTGAGGCCCTTGTCAATCGAGCCTGAAGGTGTCATCCCAGACGCAGTTCCGAGATAGGAGTCGGGATCTCCGAAGCTGTCGATTGCCTCAAACCTCAATGCGTCCAAGACTTCCTCACTTGAGGGCCCATCCAACAAAATGGCGTCAGGGCGATCCTGGCCATCCGAGACGAGTAGAAGCAGCGTTCCGTAAGGCGTGGGGTTGACATACACCAGGGGGTGCTGAGGCTCGGTCGCACCCGCAATTTCTTCCCATTGCACGGAGACACCGAAGTCCTCGAATCCCGCGACCGCCCGAATTGAGGCGACGGCCGCGTGCAGCTTGCGGGACGCCCCAGTCGCATCATCCCCGTATGCCGACCGTGCCAAAGCCGTAGTCGCCTCCCGGTAGGCATCCTGCAATGGCAAAGGGAGTCCCACGAGACGCTCCCACTCCGCGTCCCCAGGCTCGATGCGTCGGCGCAGCTCCCGCGCTCGCCCCCCTTCAAGGATCAATGCGGCACCGCGGGCGTCACCGGCTCGGGCGACGGCAAATGCCGCCCACCGCTCGAGGTTGCGTCGACCCTGTAGCTCCACCGCGCGACCCTGTGAATCCAGGCGGGCGAGAAAGGCCACCTCTGCCGCGTCGACGGCCGAACGGAATGCGTCTGCCGCGGCCGGCCAATCCTCGAGGTCAGCATGCAAATCTCCGAGGAGCCACGAAATCCGCGAATGCTCGCGTGGGTCGAAATCGGCCGATGAAGCCTTCAGCGCATTCTCGGCGACGGCAATGGCCGCGGTCATTTCCCCCTGCGATCGAAGAACATCAGCCAGCTCGGCCAGAGTTTGTGCGTGGCGCAACTCATCCCGGCCCTCCAAGTTCGGCACCGCCGCTTCGAGGCTGTCTTGTCCACGGCTCCGCAACTCAGTTGCTCGCCGGTGATCCCCCTCGGACTCAGCGTCGCGGGCACTTGCAAGCAACGCTCGGCCAAGACCGAGGTTTGCCTGACCCACCAAGGTTCGGTCTACGAGCCGGGCGGCCTCGTTCAACACATCCTCATACGCATGCACGGCATCTGACCGATCCGCAACGCCGAGATCTGAAAGTAGTTCGAGTGTGCCGCCAAGGTTGAGCATTGTGTAGGCCCAGTCCTCAACGTCGAGCTCGGGGGACCTGTGAGTCAGCGCCGCCAGCGCATACTCACGAGATTCGCGCAAGTCTCCGGCCCGATCACCGTACTCACGCTGTTGGAGAATGTGGGCAAGGTTCGTCTGGACGGTCGACAGCTGCCGCGGGAGGTCCTCTTGCTTAAGGACGGTAAGCGCACGCTTTAGGCAGTCGAGCGCCTGATTGAAGTTGTCACGTCGGTCGCCGTTGATGCGCCTCAGGTATGCGGCACCGAGATCGTTCAACGTTCCCACACGCGATTCGACGGTGATGGTCAAGCGAGCAGCCTGCTCCAGGTGATCCACGGCCTTGTCGAGGTTCTCCGCCCTCGAGCCATCACCGGCGTGCAGGTACTCCACACCGAGGTGGGCATGTGCGAATCCAGCCAGATCCCCCGCTCCGTGTTCTTCGGCCTCTCCCAACAATCTCTTTGAGAGCGGGATCGCATCTGCCCAACGATGTTGCTCATGGCAGGCCTCAATCTCGTTCATCCGTGCCCGGGTCTGGCTCTCGTCTGGGCCCGAAGCCCAGAGCGCCATGTGCTTGTCCCACGCCGCCGTCGGATCGTCGCGCGCGTCTTTCAGGAGATCCGCGATGGCCTGCATTGACGCCCGAAAGGGCTCTATCCCGCCCACGCGAGAGAGGTGATCCTGCATTTCGTCGCTGAGAGCAGCAGGCTCGGCCTGCACGAACTCAGCAAACTCAGCGGCAGACTCGAACTCCGCCATCTTGTTGATGAGCGGACCCAGGCGCATTCCCTCAACGAGAGCAGCGAACGATCCGAGAGCATTTGCGTATCGCTCGCCTATGGCGGTGCCGTGTTGCGCTTCGGCCTCGCTTATCGCACCCTCAGGATTCGCAAGATCCTCGTCGAGGTCTCGTGGAACGATCACGGGAAGGGCCTCGAATGGAAACGCAAGGGCTGGGATGTCCGTCTCGTCGACGAGAAAGTCGACGCTTGATGGGGGTGGCCCACCAGAATCCGCGTAAAACATCAGAAGGACGTGCTCGTCTCCCAGTGGATGCAGGATCCCGAGCGGTCCCTGCCTCTCAAGCTCGCGGTGACAAGAAGAGCACTGGTGCCTGAGGAGACTGCCATTAACGGCCCGGTCAACAAGGTCCACTCGATGTCGAGAGTCGACCAGGTCCCATTGATCAACAACTACGGATGCACCGCAGACGCACGCGAATCGCTGCTGGCTGCTTTTCGAATAGTCAGCTTGCCTCATGGCCGGAACCTCCTACCGGACGGACCACAGCAGCCCGTCGGCACTCGCCCGGTGCAAGCCGACTCGGAGTCTGGCTAGACCGTGGCGGCCTGTTCGGCCGTTTCTTCCTTCACCTGGAAGGAAGAGCCGCAGCCGCAGGCCGCTTCGACGTTCGGGTTGTTGACCGAGAAGCCGGCGCCCTGCAGACCGTCGACCCAGTCGACCTCGGAGCCGAAGACGAACTGCATGCTCGTCTTGTCGACGACAACCGCGACGCCATCCGTTTCAAAGCGATGATCGCCCTCCTTGGGCGCGTCGAAGGCCAGGGCGTACTGGAACCCGGAGCAGCCGCCGCCGCGAACCGCGACGCGGAGAGCCTGCTCGGAACCGGTCTCCTCGCCAAGCAGCTCCTTGATCTTGCCCGCTGCCTTGTCGGTCAGCGTTATCGGCTGAGGACTCTCACTCATCGCCACAGATTGTAGAGACCCCATCCGCTGATCCTGGATACTGGCCGCCGTGGGCGCCGGAGACCTCGAAATCCTCCGCCGAATGTGGGCGGAGATGCTCAGCTCGACCCCCGTGGAGATGGATGACGCGGCCGCCGAGCGCTGGTGGCATCCGGAGATCGAGTACGTCGAGGACCCGAAGTGGCCCGGATCGACGACCTACGGCGGCCGCGAGGCGGTGATCCGGGCATGGCACGGCTATTTGGAGGTCTTCGGATCGGTCGAGATGAAGGTCGAGGGGCTTCGCGACGCCGGTGACGAGGTGGTGGCGCTCGTGCGCCTCAGCGGCATCTCGAAGGGTGGGGACGTTCCATTCGAGCACCTCTGGGCGTACGTCTGCCGGATGCGCGAGGGACAGCTCGCTTACCAACGGGCCTACTGGGATCCAGCGGAAGCGCTGGAGGACGCGGGCGTCAGCTAGTCGCCGACGAATCGGCGCCAGGCTGCTGCTCCTCCTCGCCGTACTTCCAGTCCAGGTACTGGCGGATCCGGTGCGAGTCGTTGACGACCTCGTTCCCGTCGACCAGCACCGGGACATACCTCATGCCGGTGAGCTCGACGATCTCGGCGCGGTTCGCTCTTTTGTAGGGGACGCGCTCGGTTCGGTACTCGAGTCCCAGCTTGTTGAGCTTCCGCGCGACCGCGCCACAGGGGCAGAGGACATTGGTCCGGTTGGGGCAGCGATAGAGGACGCGCCGCGGCTCGGTCATCAGATGAAGGGGATGTGTCGCAGGACGCCGCCCGTGCTGCGCAGCGCCAGGTCCGTGAGCCGGTGGCCCTCGGCCCGCTTGCCGAGCTCCTCGAGCTGCCAGTTGACCGTGTCCTCGAGGGTCTCCTCATGCGGCCGGGGCTCCCAACCGAGCTTCTCCCGCGCCTTGTCGTTGCGGTAGGTGAACCACTGGCTCCCGGAGCGCACCTCGTCCGCGGAGGTCGGCAGACGCAATCCGACCAACTCCATCGCCTCGACGCCCGCCACCGCCAGTCGTCTCTGGATCCGGACCGGAGGGGGCGGCACCCCTGCGATCCGGCTCAGGTCGGCGAAGAGACGCTGCTGCGTGAAGTTCCTGCCGGTGAGCAGATACCGCTCTCCCTCCTCGCCGCGCTCGTCGGCGAGGACGTGGCCCTTGGCGACGTCGCGCACGTCGACGATGTTGATCGCTCCGTCCAGGTAGCCCGGGATGCGGCGAAGCAGGAGACGGCGCACCAGGGCATTGGAGGTTCCGCTCGGGTTCGGGTCCTCGGGGCCCAGGACGAACGACGGGTTCACGATCACCACGGGCAGGCCCTTGGCGGCAGAGCGCATCGAAACCAGCTCGGCTTCGTGCTTGGAGTTGATGTAGGCGATCCCGAGACGGCCCACGGTGAACGGGTGATCCTCGTCGATGGTCTCACCCGGCCGCGCGGCCCCTACCGCGCTCGAGCTCGAGGTGAGCACGGCGCGAACGACGCCGGCACGCAGCGCCTCCTCCATGACGTTGCGGGTCCCCTCGACGTTGACCTCGAAGACGCGGCCCCGGGCCCGGCTGCGCATCGAGGTGGTGCCCGCGACGTGGAAGACCCGCTCGACGCCCTTCATCGCCTTGCGGACCGCCTTGCGGTCGGTGACGTCGCCGATGGCCCGCTCCCACTCGATCCTCTCGAGCGGCTCGGTGTTGCTCTCCCTGCGGACCAGCAGCCTCAGATCGTCGCCCCGGCGCGCGAGCTCCTTGACCAGATGGAGACCGACAAAGCCCGTCCCGCCAGTGACGAGCGTCTTGGACACGGCGGGCATGGTAGAACGCCGCAATGCCTTCGACCGCGGTGGTCGCCGACACGACCTCGTACCTGACGCCTGAGCTGCTGGCGAAGCACGACATCCAGCTCGTCAGCCTCTACGTCGGGGTCGAGGGCGAGCAGGAGCGAGAGTCGGACATCGAGGACCTGCACGGCTTCTACGAGCGCCTGCGCGCCTCGGACCAGATGGTCACCACCTCCCAGCCGTCGGTGGGCGACTTCATCTCGGTCTATGAGCCATTGCTGGACGAGGGCAAGGAGATCGTCTCGATCCACCTCTCGTCGGGCATCTCCGGCACCTACGAATCGGCGATGCAGGCGCGCGAGCGGCTCACCGCCGGCGGCAAGGGCGGGGAGCGCATCGTGGTCTGCGACTCACGCACCGGCTGCGGAGGGATGGGCCTGATGATCCTGGCGGCAGCACACGCCGCCGAGAAGGGCGAGAGCGCGGCCCAGGCCGAGGAACGTGCCGAGAAGGTCCGGGAGGAGCTCAAGATCTGGTTCGCCGTCGACACTCTCGACTACCTGCGCCGGGGCGGCCGGATCGGCGCGGCGCGCGCCTGGATCGGCACCACCCTCAAGATCAAGCCGATCCTCACCCTCGAAAACGAGATCACCCCGATCGAGCGGGTGCGCACCCGCGGCCGGGCCTTCGAGCGAATGGTCGACTACGCGCGCCAGCGCCAGGAGGCCGGCGCTGACGCCTGGGTGGTCCAGCACGTGCAGGACCCCGAGAACGCCCAGAGGCTGGTAGACGCCTGCCGACCCATCTTCGGCCACGATCCCCTCTTCGTCTCCGAGGTCGGCCCGGTCATCGGGGCGCACGTCGGCCCCGGTCTGCTCGGCGTCGGCGGCGTGCCGACCTCGACTCTCGAGTTCTGATTACAAAACGGCTCGCGCTTACGCGCGCCCTCGTTTCAGCCGCGCCTGCGGCGGAGCGATCGCTCCGCCGATCAAAAAGCCCACGACGGCCGCGCCGACGGCGAGCTCCGTGCTGTGCTCGCGAATCTGGCGCTTCACATCAGTGACCTGGATCCAGCGGCTGCGCAGTGCGTCGACGGAACGCGAGAGCTCATGCCGCTGTTGGACGATGTCGTTGCGGATCTGCTCGGCCGAGCGACTCCCCGGCGGCGGGGGTGTCCAGCGCCCGTTGCCTTGCGTTTGGAGAGTCCGGCCAGCGGTGGATGCGAGGCTGTGCGACAGCACAAGCCGTTTAATCATGGGCGTCCTCCTGTCCGTTCTGGTCGAAGGCCGCCTTGATCTCCTTGGCCTCCTCAATCGCCATGTCAGGGGTCGGCGGAGACGAGCGCTTGAACGCCCGCCAGGCGAACAGCCCCGCTCCCGCCGCGATCAGCAGGAAGAGGCCCGCCTCGACGAAGAAGCCGGCCCAGAAGTTGTTGAACACGAGGTCGTTGAGCAGCCAGGCGAACCCGTGCATGAGCATCGCGAGCGCGAGCAGCACGAAGACGCCGGCCGCGAGCCCGGCCACCGAGCCGCGCAGCAGGCTGTTGAACTTCTCGGTGACCTCGGTCTTGGCGAGCTCGATCTCCTCGCGGATCAGGACCGAGGCGCGATCGGAGACCTCGAAGACGAGCTCGCCCACCGTCATGTCCTCCGGGGTCTTGGCGCCGTTGCCCGCGGGCGTGGCCTGGCTTGGCGGAGCCGGCGCGCCCTCCTGCGACTGAGTGCTCTCGCCGTCGGTCACTCGGGCGGCTCCTCGTTGAAGACGCGGCGCCAGATCACCTCGGAGAGCCGATGCGCTGCGACCGTCGCCAGCGCGCCGGTGGCCGCGAGCAGGCCCGCCCAGATCAATCGCCTCAAGATTTCACTGTCCATCGCTTTGCCCTCCTCTCCCGGGATCGCGCTACCCGGGCTCCTGCGAGGAGTAAACCAACTCGGCGCCCTGCCCGTTGGCCCGCGGGACGGTGCGCTCCGCGTAGGTCGCCCAGCGCTCGAAGAAGGTCCGGTAGACGAGGTGCGTCCAGTGCGGATCGGCAGCCTCGAGCAGGCCGTGCGATCCGGCGCGCAGGATCCAGACGCGGACCAGGTCGTTGTCCTTGGCCGCCTCAGCCAGCATCCGCGCCTGCTCGACCTTGATGATGGGGTCGTCCTCGGGATGCAGGACGAGCAGCGGGACCTTGGCGCGGACGACGTGATCGATGCCCCGCGCCTGCGTCCAGATCTCGTCGGCGCTGACGTCGTAATAAGGCGCCGAGACGTGCTCCATCACGTGCTGCATGTCCTCCGCCTCGGGCGGCCAGCGGCCGGAGCGGACCCGGGAGATCAGGGCCGCCTCGAAGGCTCGGTGGATCGGATAGCGGGGATGGCCCCTGGGGACCGGCTCGGAGAGCCTCTCCCAGGCGAGCTTCGGCACCGCGGGCGGTGAGACCGCGAGGATGCCGCCGTCGAGCACGGTCGGCGTCTCCTCTTCGTCGCACGCGTTCAGCACCGAGCTGCCACCCAGCGAGATGCCGAGGGCGCCGACGCTCGTACCTCCCAGCTCCTTCATATAGCGGGCGAGCGCAAGGATGTCGAAGCCCTCCTTCCAGCCCGCGGTGGAGGGCGCCGGGCTGGTCAGCTCCGTCATCCCGAAGCTGCGCAGATCGAGGGCCGCGACGTTGAAGCCCCACTCGTAGAAGGCGCGGACCGCGATCTGGCGGACGTAGTCGAAGCGGCTCGAGGTGAAGAGCCCGTGGACGACGATCAGCGAGGGCCGGGCGGCCTCCTGGAGCGCGATCGACGCCGCGATCCGCTCGCCATCGGCCCCCTCGACGATGTGGTCCTTGAACTGGCCTGGGTACCGGTAACCGAGCACGGCGCCCTCGCGTTGCTGCGCGACGACGAAGTTGGAGATGTCGGCGAAGCCCCGGCGCAGCTCGGCGAAATCGGAATGGTGGAGGTGGTCAGGGATCGCCTGGAGGTCGCGCATCAGCGCGTCCATCGTCCGCTCGCGCTCCGGCGGGACGGGCAGAGGCCGCCGGCCACGGCGCTCGAGCGCCATCAGGAAGTCCCGCAGCCGCCCGCCGATCAGCTGGCCGAAGAGCCAGAGGGGCAGCAGGAAGATGCCGAGGAGGACGTTGGCGAACTTCGCCGCGCCGTGGAGGACGCGGTCCTGGCGCTCGGTCCTGGCGAGGCCCTCCCACATGTGGGCTAGCCGGCCACCGCGTCGCCGACGGGGCGCGGCTCGAGACCGTCGCAGATGGTCTCGATCACCAGCCGCTTCGCCCGCTCCATGTCCTCGTCGCTGCCCGGCAGCGAGCCGAAGATCCAGCCGGTGAGCAGCTGCTCGATCGCCCCGTAGAAGACCAGGGCTGCGAAGTTCGGGTCCACGTCGTCGCGGAACTCCCCCGCCTCCTGAGCGTCAGAGACGATCTCGGCGACCAGGTCGTACGCCTGCCGGATCTCCGGGAGGTGCGTGCGCCCGAACGAGTTGGCCGCCCGCGTCACCTCGACGATGATCACCTTCATCAGCTCCGGCTCGTGGCGGTAGGACTCGATGATGAAGTTGGCGACGCCGGCGAGCTTGTCGCGGGGCGGCGCATCGCCCTGCCGCACCTCTCGGCTCGCATCGACCAGCAGGGCCCAGCGCTCCGAGAAGAGCTCGTTGAGCATCTGGTCCTTGGAATCGAAGTAGTGGTAGACGAGCCCGTAGGCGACGCCGGCCTCGGCCGCCACATCGGAGACGCGGGCGCTGTGGAAGCCCTGCCGGGCAAAGACGGTGATCGCGGCATCGAGGATCGCGCGGCGCTTGTCGGGGGCCGGGGTCTGGGCCATCACGACGCTCCCTTGGCGCCGGCGGGCTCCGAGGCCGAGGCCTGCACGCCGTTCGACTGGCCGTCCTCGGGCCAGCGGTAGGCCTCGGGGCGCCTGTGGCGCAGTGACGGCAGGCTGTCGCGCATCTCGTTCTGGATCGTGAAGTCGAGGTCGGCGGAGACGAAGCACTCGGTGTCGGCGGCCTGCGCCACGACCACCCCCCAGGGGTCGACGATCATCGAGCGCCCGTAGCTGCGGTAGTGCGGGGGCGCGAACCCGATCTGGCCCGCCGCGACCATGAAGACCTGGTCCTCGATCGCCCGAGCGCGGATCAGGACCTCCCAGTGATCCCGTCCGGTGCGCTCGGTGAACGCGGCGGGAACGGTGATCAGGCGGGCGCCCCGCAGGGCGAGGATCCGGTAGAGCTCGGGGAAACGGAGGTCGTAACAGATGGTCAGGCCGACCATCGCGCCGCCGGCCTCGCCGAGCGCGATCGCATCACCGGCCTGCTCGACCTCGGACTCGCGGTAGGAGACGTCGCCGACCTCGACGTCGAACAGGTGGATCTTGCGGTAGACCGCGCGCTGCTCTCCGTCGGGGCCGAACATCACGGATGTGTTCGCGAGCCGCTCCCAATCCGGGACGACCTCGGGGACACTGCCTGCCACCAGGTGGATCCCGAGTTCGCGCGCCCAGCCCGAGGCGGCGGTCAGGGCCGGTCCGTCGAGGGGCTCGGCGGAGGAACGGATCGCCTCGGCTGGCCCGAGGACAGTCCACTTCTCCGGCAGGACGACCAGCTCGGCGCCATCCGCTGCGGCGCCCCGAACCAGGCGCTCGGCAACCTCCAGGTTGCGGTCGTATTCGTCAGTGGAGTTGAGCTGTACTGCGGCGGCGCGCATGTCTTCCCCGGGCGCGGCCCGGCTTCCGCGGAGCGGTCCGGGTTCGGTTGACTGACCAGTCAATCTAGCGGCTGGGTCGCACGGTTGCATTTTCTTGTGGGTGCTCACGCACGTTTCCGATCAGCGCATCCGCGGGAGCCACGCCAGATGCTCCGCCCTGATCCTGCTGTGGCGGGTATCCGGCACACCGACGCAGCGCGAACGAGTCCGCCGGAGGCTCGAATGGGCATCGTCACAGCGATGGCAACGCGGGCGCCGCGCAGACATAGGATGGGCCGATGAGGGCTCTGGTCACCGGGGCGACCGGAAAAGTCGGCCACGCGATCGCCTCCGCTCTACTCGACAGGGGCGACTCGGTGCGGGCGCTGGTCCGCGATCCGAAGCGCGCAGCGAGCATCCTCCCGGCCGGCATCGAGCCGATCCGCGGCGACGTCACCGAGCGGAGAGCATTGCCGCGGCGGTCGAGGGCTGCGAGCTCGTCTTCAACTCGATGGGGATGCCGGAGCAGTGGGTGCGGGACGAGGCGATCTTCGACCGGGTGAACGCCGTCGGCAGCCAGCAGGTGGCGATCGCGGCGAAGCGAGCGGGAGTGCGCCGCTTCGTCCACACGTCGACCCACGACGTCTTCCACGCCGACCGCGGCGAGCGCTTCGACGAGACGATGGTCGCGGACTATCCGAAGGGCACGGCCTACGAGCGATCCAAGCAGCATGCCGAGGAACTGGTGCTGGCGGAACGCGACGGCATGGAGGTGGTGATCCTCAACCCCGCCGGCGTCTACGGCCCCACCCCATCGCCGACACCGTCGTTCGAGAACGGAATCTTCGAGCCGGTCGTGCGCAAGCGCCTCCCCGCCGTGCCCCCCGGTGGCTCGGGCTACGCCTACGTCGAGGGCGTCGCCGCCGGACACCTGCTCGCTGCCGATCGGGGAGCCGACGGCGAGCGCTACATCCTCGCCGACGGCTACGCGAGCTTCCGGGAGATGGCCGAGACGGTCCGCGAGGTCGCGGGCCGCGGCCGGGTTCCACCGGTGATGCCGGTCCCGGTCGCTAGGGCAGTGGCGACCATCGGCGCCGGCATCTCGCGGGTGATCCGGCGCCCGCCGCTCTTGCCCAAGGGCCAGCTCACCTACATCCTCTGGCAGGCGCGCCCGGACTCCTCCAAGGCCCAGCGCGAGCTCGGCTGGCAGACCACCCCGCTGGACGAGGGCGTCCGCAGGACCCTCAGCGCCATGGGACTGCTCGAGAAGAGCTGAGTTGCCGAGTACCGACCGTTGGTCGGCAACTCACCAACACTCTAAGAGTCGGCCGACCCGGGGCACGAAGCGGCCGACCCGGGAGGCGTATCCCGGAACTCGTCGCCGTGGGTGCGCATCAGGTAGGGCTCCTCGACCAACCGCACCTGAAGCTCCAACCCGAGGGCGATGACGACCTGCGGCAAAGCCGAGCCAGGTCGGGACCATCAGGGCGAAGCCGAGCAAGCCCACGATCATGGCCGAGTAGATCGGGTTGCGAACGACGGAGAACCAGCCGGCCGTGACCAGGTCGGTCCGCTCCTCCTCGTTGACGCCGACCCGCCAGGACTCGCCCATGCCCAGCTGGGCAAGGAAGACGGTGAGGCCGCCCGCGGCCGCGATGGCGATGCCGATGACGTGCAGCGCCGAATCCAGTGCCGCGATCGGGTCGAGGGCGTGGTCGAGGACGCGCTTAATCGACACCGGACGCCCATCGCCATCCCGCCGATGAAGAGGATCGCGCTGAGCCAACCGGCGGGACCAGCCGCGCGCAGTCCGATCAGCCCGGTCTTGCCCGTTCGGAGCAGCTGGATCGCGACGCGCACGACCAGGGTGAGGACGCCGAAGACGACCAGCATCCAGGTGGCGAGCTCCGCCACCGCGGTCTACTTGCTCGGTCAGAGCCTGCCGTTCGAGTCGGGCTCGGAGCCGCGCCTGCGCTCCAGCTCAGCGACCAGCGACTTGGTGTGCATCGCGGCGAGCAGGTCGTTGAGCGGCTGCGTGCCGGCCTCGATCAGCGCCATCGCCTCGTCGGCGTCCATCTCGCCGGCGAGACGCTCCATCAGCACGTCGACCTCCTGCTTGACCAGGGCGGCCATCGCGTCCTTGTAGCGCAGCGTGTCGTAGACGGTGAAGCCGATGCGCTCCTCATACCCGCCGGCGCGAAAGCGGCTGATCGCCTCGACGATCCGGACGTCGGTCGGCGAATAGCCCTTCTTGTCGGGGGTCAGCACCTCCAGCTCGGCGAGCCGGTCGAGCACGTCCTTGGGGATGTCGTAGCGGTGCCGGACCTCGGTGGCGCTGACCCGCTCGCTCTCGCTCGCGAGCGCGTGCTCGAGCAGCTTGTCGCCGAGCTCGATCAGCGCCTTGGCGCGGTCCGGGTCCTCCTCGAGCAGGTCCTTGATCACCCGGAGCGGCATATAGCGCTCCTCCTGGAGCTGCTTGATCATCTTGATCCGGTCGACGAACTCGGCCGGGTAGTAGGCCATGTTGCGCGAGGTCTTGACCGGCTCGGGAAGCAGCCCCTCGCGCAGGTAGTGCTTGATCGTCGCCGCGGAGACGCCGGACGCCCGGGCCAGCTCGCCCATGCGGAGCATCTCCTCGTCCTTGGTCTTGGCGTTCGCGCTTTCGCGCTCATGCCAGGAACGACTCCTGCTTCTGCGCCGCGTCGGGCCCCTTCGCGGCGCCCGACTCCTCCAGTGCCTGGATCTCCTCAGCCGAATAGCCGGCCTCGCCGAGCACCTCCGCCGTGTGTTCTCCGAGCGCGGGCGCCGGGCGCTCGATGCTGGCGGGTGTCCTCGAGAGCTTGATCGGAAAACCGAGCTGCTTGATCTCACCCATCTCCGGCTGGTCGTAGCTGACGACCATCTCTCGCTCGCGGACCAGCTCGGACTCGAGCGCCTCATCGAGGTCGAGGATGGGCTCGATCATCGCGTCGTGCTCGTCGTTGAAGGCCTTCCATTCTGCGCGCGTCTTGGTCTTGAAGATCTCGGCGACCTGCTGGTGGGCGTCGGAACCAGGCTGCTCGAATTGATGCTCGACCAAGTCGGGGCGCTCCACCGCCTGGCAGAAGCGCCCCCAGAACTTCGGCTCGAGCGCGCCGCAGGTGATCCAACCGTCGGAGACCTCGTACGGCCGGTAGCAGATGATCCCTCCCGAGAGCATGATGTTGCCGCGCTCGGGGACCTCGCCAGAGCCGAAGTATCGGGCGGCCTCCATCACCAGCCAGGCCAGCGAGCCGTCGGTCATCGAGATGTCGACCCTCTGACCCTGGCCGCTCCGCCGGGCTTCTTGGAGAGCGGCGAGGATCCCGACGGCGGCCATCAGGCCCCCGCCCCCGAGGTCGGCGATCTGGGCGCCCGACTGGATCGGCGGGCCGCCGGCCTCGCCGGTCAGGCCGAGGACGCCGTTCAGCCCCAGGTAGTTCATGTCGTGGCCGGCGCGGTCCCGGTTCGGCCCGTCCTGGCCGTAACCGGTGATCGGGCAGTAGACGAGGGCCGGGTTCGCCTGGCTGAGCACGTCGTAGCCGACGCCGAGCCGCTCGAGGACGCCGGGACGGAAGCTCTCCACCAGGACGTCGGCCGACTCGGCCAGCTTGAGCAGCGCCTGACGACCGCTCTGCTGCTTCAGGTCGAGGCGGATCGAGCGCTTGTTGCGGTTCAGCGCCAGGTAGATGGCGGAGCGTGTCCCGAGCGGCGTTTGCTCCTCTGAGCCGTAGTAGGGAGGTGCCCAGCGGACGTAGTCGCCCTGGTCGGTGTCCTCGACCTTGATCACGTCGGCGCCCAGGTCCGCGAGCAGCAGCGTGCAGAAGCCGCCGGGCAGTAGACGGGTGAGGTCGAGGATCTTCACGTCGGAGAGCGGTAGGTCGCTCACGTCTTCGCCTCCTCCCGCTTCGCGACGCCGAGCATCTCGCGCGCCTCGGCGACGGTGGCGGGGCGCCGGCCGACGTCCTCCGCCATCTGACGGGCCTTGGCGATCAGCTCGCCGTTCGACTTCGCCATTTCCCCGTTGGGCAGGTAGAGGTTGTCCTCGAGACCGGCGCGGACGTTGCCGCCGAGGTTGAGCGAGGCCGCGAGCAGCTTCCACTGGTCGCGCGAGACGCCGATCACCTGCCAGTTGTTGGGCCCCTCGGGACCGCCGGGGATCTGCTCCGACATGAAGGCAACATTTCGGGCATTGGGCCTGATCCCGCCGTTGACGCCCATCACCAGCGAGATCTGGAGGGGCGGCTCGAGCAGGCCCATGTCGAGGAACGGATCGAGGTTGGCGACGTGGCCGGCGTCGAAGCACTCATGCTCGGGCTGGATCCCGAGCTCGTTCATCTCGGTGAGGAACGCGGTGATCGTGTCGAAGCTGTTCTCGAAGACGGCCGCAAAGACGAAGGCCTTGCGCCTGCGCGAGTACTTCGCGTAGTTCATCGAGCTCATGTTCAGAGCGGCGACGTCAGGCCGCAGAGCGCGCAGGTACTCCAGCCGCTTCTCGATCGGCACCCCGATCGCGCCGGTCGAGTAGTTGATGATCACGTCGTCGACCTCGGCCCTGATCGCCTCGGTGATCGCCCTGAAGTCCTCGATCTCATAGGACGGGGTCCCGTCGGGAGTGCGGGCGTGGATGTGGATCTGCGAGGCGCCCTCATCGACCGCCCGCCGGGCCTCGGCCGCGTACTCCTCGGGCGTGTACGGGATCGCCTGGCACTGGTCGCGGTTCGCGATCGCCCCCGAGATCGAGTTGCTGATGATCACCGGGTCCTGGAGGTCGCTCATACCGGCATCACCCCGTGCTTCTTCCAGGGCCGCTCGACCCGCTTGTCGGCCGCCATCTGCAGGCCGCGGATGACCGTCGGGCGCGTCTCGCGCGGATCGATGATGTCGTCGATCATCGCGTTGCCGGCCGCGATGTAGGGGTCGATCTGCTTGCGGACGGCCTGCAGCATCTGCTCTCGGGTCTCCTCCGGGTTCTCCGAGGCCTCGATCGCCGAGCGGCCGATGATGTTGACCGCGCCCTCTGCGCCCATCACGGAGATCTCCGCGGAGGGCCAGGCGACGATCAGGTCCGGCTCGTACGCCTTGCCGTTCATCACGTAGTAGCCGGCGCCGTAAGCCTTGCGCACGACGACGGTCACCTTCGGCACGGTCGCCCGCGAGACGGCGTAGAGCATCTTGGCGCCGTGGCGGATGATCCCGGCGTGCTCGACCTTCGAGCCGACCATGAAGCCGGGCACGTCCTGGAGGAAGACGAGGGGGATGTTGAAGGCGTCACAGAGGTTGATGAAGCGGGCCGCCTTGTCGGCCGAGTCGTTCTCGAGGATCCCGCCGAGCTGCTTCGGCTGGTTGGCGACGATGCCGGCCGGCCGGCCCCCGAACCGGGCGAGGCAGGTGATGATCGTCTTCGCGAACTTCGGCTTGATGTCGAAGAACTCGCCGTCGTCGGTGATCTCGCGGATCACGTCGTACATGTCGTAGGGATGCCGCGCCGACTCCGGAACGATGTCGAGGAGCTTCTCGGACATCCGGTCCTCTGGATCGTCGGTCTCGCGCTCAGGCGGGACGCTCCTCGCAGTTGGCCGGGAAGTAGGAGAGGTAGTCCTTGACGACCTGGATGCACTCCTGGTCGTCCTTCACCTCGAGGTCGCCCACGCCGGACTTGCGGCAATGGACCTTCGCTCCGCCGAGCTCCTCCATCGAGATGTCCTCGCCGGTCACCGCCTTGGTCAGATGCGGCCCGGCGAGCGCCATCGCACCCTGGCCGACGACCATGGGGACGAAGTCCGAGAGGGCGGGGATGTATGCCGTCCCCGCCGCGCAGGGACCGAGCATTGCGGCGACCATCGGGATCACCCCCGACATCACGACCTCCTCCTGGAAGAGATGGCCTGAGCCGGCGAACAGGGACCCGGTGGCCTCCTGGATGCGGGCGCCCGCCGAGTCGAGCAGCCAGATGAACGGCATCCGCTTGCTCAGGGCCATCTCGCGCAGTCGGGCGACCTTGAGCTCGCCGGTCATGCCCATCGAGCCGGCCATCACGGTGAAGTCATACGCGGCGATGCAGCAGCGTCGGCCGTCGACGTCGGCCCAGCCGGTGATCACGCCGTCGGCCGGCGCGTCCTTGCCCTCCATCCGCCGCTGGGAGAAGTGGGGACGGCCGTGGATGCCGAGCTCGACGAAGGTGCCCGGGTCGCAGAGCAGGTCGATGCGCTCGCGCGCGGTCAGCTTGCCGCGCTCGTGCTGGAGCGCGATCTTCTCCTCACCCCCGCCGAGCTTGGCCTGATCCCGTCGCTGGTGAACGTCCTCGGTGAGCGCCTTCATCCCGGTCTCCTCGCCGCCCTCGACATTCTCGGGCGCCTCCGGGGCCTCGGCTGGCGCCTCGTTCTTGGTCTCGTCCTTGGCCGCCATCAGCGCCCCTTCCATTCGGGCTCGCGCTTCTCGAAGAACGCCTTGACGCCCTCCTGGATGTCCTCCGTCGAGAAGGTGAGCGAGAGCTGCGAGCGCAGGTACTCGAGCGCGTCGTCAATCGCCATGTCCTGCTGGCGGTACATCGCGTCGTGGCCGAGCCGCATCAGCACGGGGCTCTTGGAGGCGAGCTTCCGGGCCCAATCTTCCACCGCGGTGTCGAACTCGCCGGCGGGCACGACCTTGTTGGCGAGCCCAAACTCGACCGCCTGCTCCGCGGAGAACTGCTCGCCGAGCAGCATCATCTCGTTGACCTTCTTCCGCGGGACGTTCCGGTAGATGATCGACATGATCATGTAGGGGAAGGCGCCGACGTTGATCTCCGGGGTTCCGAAGCGCGCGCCCTGCTTGGCGATCACCAGATCGCAAGACAGTGCCAAGCCCATGCCGCCCGCCAGTACGTGGCCGTTGGCGGCGCAGAGGGAGGGCTTGCCGAGCCGAGGCATCAGCCGGAAGAACTCGAGGAAGAGATCGGAGGCGAAGTGCTTGTCGACCAGCGGAGCATCGGCCGCGAACCCGCCCAGATCCGCACCGGCGCAGAACACTTTCTCCCCGGCGCCGGTGAGGACAACCGCGCGGACCTCATCGTCGTCCCGGGCGATCTTCATGGCGTCGACCAGCGCGGCTAACAGCTCGCCGTTCAGGGCGTTCCGCTGGTCGGGCCGGTTCAGGGTCACCGTCGCGACCCCCTCCTTCGCCTCATAGAGCAGCTCGTCGGCCATCGGCGAACCAGCCTAGTGGAGCTAGCCCCTCTGGGAAGTGCTACGTCCTACTGTCCACATGCAGAAGTCGTCCGTAATTCTGCAGCGGTTCGGCCAAGGTCAGGAGATTTGGACACATATAGGGGGTCCACCCAGTACGCTCATCGTGGTGGAGGCCAAGACGGCCACCCGAGAGGCCAAGACGGCCACCGAAGCCCCGACAGACGTCCACAGAACGTCGACGAGGGCTCCCGATCGTCCTGTTCACTTGCCCCCCGGCCCGCGTCAGCCGGTGCTCGCGCAGACGCTGAGGTACGTCAGGGATCCATTCACTTTCCTCGAGCGCTGCCAGGAGCGCTACGCCGTCGACGGCGCGGTCACGATCAACATCCTGGGCTTCGGTCGGACGGTCTGGGTCACCAGCCCGGATCTGATCCACGAGGTCTTTGCCCGAGACGACGAGATGCCGCTCAGCCCGGCCGGCAACCTCGTCAAGCCGATCTTCGGCACCCGCTCGGTGACCGGTCTCGACGGCCATCCGCACCTCCAGCGACGCAAGCTGCTGCTCCCCCGCTTCCACGGTGAGCGCATGGGTGCTTTCGAGGCCGGTTTCCACCGTGCCTCCGAGCGCCTCATCGAGCGCTGGGAGCCGGGCTCCGAGTTCGAGCTCCATCCGGAGATGTATCGGCTGACCATGGACTACCTGTTCGAGACGCTGATCGGGGCCACGGATCGTGACTACGTGGACGAGCTGACCAACGCCTCCGAGGGGCTGATGGCGATGATGAGCCTTTGCGCGGTCGGCGATTGGGTCCGTCACGACCTCGGGCCGCTCTCGCCGTGGTTCTACTTCCTGCGCCGCCGCAGGCGTCTGGACAAGCTCCTCTATGGTGAGATCGCCTCGCACCGCAGGGCCGTGGCGGAGGGAACGGCCGGGGACGACGTCCTGACGATGCTGATCGAAGCCCGGACGGAGGACGGCTCGGGGCTCACGGACGAGGAGATTCGAGATGACCTGGTCGCCCTGATAGTCGCGGGCAGTGAGACGACTGCTACGGCTCTTGCCTGGGCCTTCGATCTGATCCTGCACCGACCGGGCACCAGGCAGCGAATCGTCGCGGAGGCCGCGGTCGGTGAGTCGGAGTACACCGATGCCGCCATCAAGGAGGCCCTGCGCCTTCGTCCTCCGGTCATCGCGGCGGGGCGCGTGACCGCCAAGACGGTCGATCTTGGTCCCTGGCGGATCCCCGAAGGCGTCCGGATCTGGACGCCCATGAGCCTGATCCAGCGGGATCCCGCGGCCTATGAGAATCCCAACGAGTTCCGGCCCGAGCGATTCATCGATGGCAAGCCGCCCGCCTACATGTGGATTCCCTTCGGGGGAGGCGTACGGCGGTGCCTCGGAGCGCCGTTTGCCCTGCTCGAGATGCGGATCGTCCTGCAGACCGTGCTCTCACGCCTGAAGCTGACTCCGCTGAGCAAGACCGTCGAGCGCACCCGCGCGGAGGGAGCGATCATCGTCCCAGCCGGTGGCGTGCGTGTCCGCGTCGAGGGCCCGGCAGGTGCGGAGCGTCGCGAGCGCCATCCGCTGGACGAGCTGTTGGCGGAGAGCGCGAGCGAGCCCACGGCGCGGGAGCATCAGCGGGCGTAACCAGCTAGGCGTGCCGAGGATCAGCCCGGGCCGCGCCATATATTGAGCAAGTGAGGGTCCTCGGGGGCTTCTCCTACCTCCATCGGCGTCCAATCGTTCTGATCGCCCTCGTCGCGGCGATCGGAGCGGCAATCCTCGGATCCTCGGTCTTCGACCGGGCTCAGCCCTTCGGGTTCAGCGATCCGGATTCCGAAAGCTCGCGCGCATACGACGAGATCGAACAGGCGACGGGAGCGAAGGCGGTGCCGGCCGTTCTCTTGCTGCTGACCCCGGGCGGCGCGGTCAGCAGCCCGGAAAGCATGGTGGTAGTCGGCAGAGCGGCGCGGACCCTGGCGGGCATCGAGGGGATCGTCCGCGTGGTCACACCGGCGCAGGATCGATCGCTCATCTCGGACAGTGGCTCCCAGGTCTTGGTGGAGGGGTTCGTCAGTCGCTCGGTCGACAACCTCTCCAAGGTCGGAGAGCGAGTGGACGCCGCATTCGCCGGGGACGGGTCCATACAGGTCGGGGGCACGGCGGTCGCCTCGGTTCAGCTCAACGACACCACGGAGAATGATCTCCGCCGAATCGAGCTCTACGCCGCGCCCTTCCTCCTGCTGATCTCGCTGCTCGTCTTCAGGAGTCTCGTCGCGGCCGTGCTGCCGCTCGTCGTGGGCGGACTGTCGATCGCGTTCACGCTCGCGGCGCTCCGCCTGCTCTCCGAGGTGATGACGGTCGACGTCTTCGCGCTGAACGTCGTCACCGTCCTCGGCCTCGGCCTCGCGATCGACTACAGCCTCTTCATGGTGTCCAGGTACCGCGACGAGCTGGCGCGGTCCGGACCTGGCCTGAGGACCATGTGCAACACCGTTGGGCCGATCGGGAGGATGGTCTCCTTCAGCGCCGGGACCGTTGCTGCCGCGGTCGCGTCGCTCTGCGTCTTCCCGCAGCCGTTCCTCTACTCCACCGGCGTCGGCTGCGCGCTGGTGGCGGTCCTGTCGGCGCTCGTGGTGATCCTGGTGCTGCCCGCGATACTGGGGCTGCTCGGAACCCGGATCAACGCTCTGAGCATCTCCGATCCCACACCCGTCCACGGCTCGCCGCTGTGGCGACGGGTCGCTGCGATCGTCCAAGCTCGGCCGGGGGTCGTCGCAGCGCTGGTTACGGCCGTGATGCTGATCGCGGCGCTGCCTCTGCTGCGGATCCAGCTCACTCGAGCGGACGCGCGGGTTCTCCCACCTGACAACAGCGCGCGTCTGGTGGACAGCGCTGTGCGCGCGGACTTCCGAGACGACCCTTCGGATTCGATCATTCTGGTTCAACGGGTTCCATCCACCTTTCGGCGCTGGATGATCAAGAAGGTGCCCCCCGTGACGCGGATCGATCGTCCGCGACGCCTCCCCGGCGGAGTCACGGTGGTCGAAATCCATACGAACGTCGACCCGAACTCCGACCGTGCCACAGGGGTGGTCAAGTCGATTCGCAACAGTGGATTAGGAGCGGCGACGCTGGTCACGGGGCCCAGCGCGGAGCTGGTCGATCAGCGCGCGAGCCTCCGAGCACATCTGCCGCTGGCGGTGACGATCGTGGTCGCGAGCACGCTGACCGCAATCCTGCTGATGACCGGCTCCGCTGTCCTCGCCCTGTTCACCTTCCTCGTCAACATGCTCACCATCGGCGTTGCCATGGGGGTCCTCGTGCTGGTCTTCCAGGACGGCAGATTCGAGTCCCTTCTCGTCTACAGCGGGGTGGGCGCACTCGACATCTCGGTCCCCATCCTGCTCTTCGCCGTGATCTTCGGGCTATCCACTGACTACGGCGTATTTCTGCTCAGCCGCGTCACGGAAATACGACGAACGGAGCCGGGTCCTCGAGCGATTGCCCTCGCGATGGAGCAGACCGGCAGGATCATCACGGCGGCCGCGATCCTGTTCGCGGTGGCGATGGGCTCGTTCGTCTTCTCCCAGATGATCTTCATCAAGGAGGTCGCGGTCGGAACCGCCCTGGCCGTGCTGATCGACGCGACTCTCGTCAGGGCCTTCCTGATGCCGGCCTTGATGCAGCTCAGTGGAGAGGCGGCGTGGTGGTCACCACGCCCCCTCGCTCGCCAGGCTGGGACTAGACCGTGATTTCTGTCTGGGCGCGCCTCAGCGCGTGCAGGAGGGCGTCAACGACACGTTCGTCGAACTGGGTCCCCGCCCCCCTGCGAAGCTCGTTGCGAGCCGCCTTGTGCCCGATCGAGCGCCGATACACGCGATCACTGGTCATCGCCTCATAGGCGTCCCCGACCGCGAGAATCGCGGCCTCGAGCGGGATCTCCTCCGAGCTCAGTCCCTTCGGATAGCCGCTTCCATCCGGCCGCTCGTGGTGAGTGAGGATCCACCCGCGAACGTCGCCCAGCTCATCGCTCGCGAGGATTCTGGCGCCCATCTCCGGGTGGCGGCGCATCTGGTCCATCTCCTCGTCGGTGAGCTTTCCTGGCTTGCCCAGAATCGAATCCGGCACACCGATCTTGCCGATGTCGTGCAGGATCCCCGCGAGGCGGACTCGCTGGACCCGGGCCTCGTCGAGGCCGAGCTCCCGCGCCATCATCTCGCACAGCAGACCCACGGTCTGGCTGTGCTTCGCGGTATAGGAGTCTCGCTGGTCGAGGGCCTCGGCGAGGCTGAGGACCGTCGCCAGCTGCGCCTGGCTCTCCACGCTTCGCTTCCCGGCAACTGCCCCGACCGTGCTGGTCACCTCCGGGCTGTAGATGACGGCTCTGTCCCGACCGAGTGCCTTTGCCGCCTGCAGCGCTCGATCGGTGACCGCGACGAGCTCTGCCGGATCCGACGCATGACCCGGAAATTCCGCCACCCCTGTGGATGCCGTGATGCCCTGGGGAGAGCCGAGCATCGACCCACGCATCCGGGAGAGGATCTTCTCCGCCAGCAGGAATGCGCCGTTGCCATCGATCTGTGGCAACAGCACCCCGAACTCCTGACCTCCGGAGCGCGCAACGGTGTCGATCAGCCGCGTCGAGTCCTTGAGCATGACCGCCAGCTCCTGGAGGATGTTGTCTGCACCGCTGATGCCGAGCCGCTCGTTGAGCGACTTGAAGTGGTCTATGTCGATCAGCAGCAGGCTGACCGGGCGTTCGTCGAATCGGGCGCGCTCGACCTCCTTCTCGAGTGCCTGCTGCAGGCCCATGCGGTTGGGGAGCGCGGTCAGAGGGTCCGTTCTGGAGGCCTCGACGAGCCGCGACATCAACCGCTCGACTCGCTGGCGGAGGTAGGTGAGAAGGAGCCCGGCGGTGGCGAGCGTCCCAGCCACGATCGAGAAGAAGGCGACGTCGGTGTGCCCCGCACCAGGCGGCGGCGCGGGCGTGATGACAATGGCGACCGCGTAGGAGAGGGCTGCGAACGCGAGATAGCCGGCGGCCTCCCACCGCGATACGGGGTAGTAGAAGATGTAGAACCCGATCCACAGGTAGAAGATCGCGAAGCCGCTCGAGCTGTCGTGGCTGAAGTACACCGCGAGTGTGGTGAGAACCGCCGCGAGGAGGTTGCCGACCTTCAGCGTGCCGAACCAGATCCGGTCGCCCAGCATGAGCACCACGATCCCGTAGACGAGCGCGCTGATCTGGACCATCAGCAGACCCGGGACGTTGTAGTAGTGGGGATGCGGCAGGAGGGTGGCAATCGCCCCGTTCACCGCAGCCCCGAGCGCCAGCAGGCCCTGAACCTGGGCGAGCGGTCCCGCCGCGGCCCTGCCCGAGATCAGCTCGCGCGGACCGGCAGGCTCAGCTTCGCTTCTGGACAAAGCGAGCATGTCAAGCCCTCCCGCCTCGTCGGCGGGCATTTTTCCCGTTCTTCTCCCCGTCACTACGGGCATGATCGGCGGAAATAGCGCGGAAACTTGAGCCTGGACGCATATGTGAGGAATCGGTTAAAACCGCGATTGGACCCACCTTCGAGAGAACCACCCCTTCGCCCGAGGTCGTTCGGGTTGCGGGCTGAAAAGCCTGCTTAATGCAAGTTTGGGACCCCTGCGACTGTCGCGCGCGCGCCATATGCCGGCGCGAAAGTGAAACGTTTCCTTGCGACTGGCTCATCGCCAAGGTCAGGCGCCCGGAGGGTTGCCGCAGCAAGAACCGCGCGAATGACGACCTTCATCTCCAGCTGGGCGAAGCTCGCGCCCAGGCACCTCCTGACGCCACCGCCGAACGGCTGCCAGGGCTCACCATCCCCACCGTCGAGGAACCGATCGGGCCTGAACTCGTCGGGCTCCGAGTGGAGGGCCGAATCGCGGTGGAGCAGGAAGAGCGAGACCATCAGGACCGAGCCTGCGGGGATCCTGTGGCCGCTCAGCGCGACCTCCTCGCGCACCTTCCGAGCGACGACGGGAACGACCGGGCGCAGCCGAAGGACTTCCTTGACGACGGCATCCAGATATTCGTCGCTCCCCTGGGCGAGGTCGTCCTGCAGGCGGCCCATGACCTCGGGCGACCGCAGCAGGCGCTCGAAAGCCCAGGCCAATGCACTACTCGTTGTCTCGTAGCCGGCCATGATCATCGTCAGGAGCTCGTCGCGAATCTCGCGGTTAGACAGCGGGGTGCCGTTCTCATCCGTCGCGGCGCAGAGGAGCGACAGGCAGTCACCAGCATCTTCGATCGACGACGCCTGCCGTTCGACGATCGCGTCGAGAAAGAGACCGTCCAGCTCGTCGAGTACCTCCTGCAGCCGAGCGTACGGGGTGATCCCGCCCAGTTCGTGGCGGAAGTAGGGCAGCAGGGTGAAGGGAGATGCGCAGCGTCTCATCATCTCGGGAACCAGGGCGCGAAACTGCGCGATCCGGTCGTCGGGTCCGGAGCCCAGCGCGAGTCTCAAGATCGCATCGAGCGAGATGGCCTCCATCTCCTGCTGCAACTCGAGAGTCTCGCCGCCGCTCCAGGAGGCGACTCTGTTGCGCGTCGCATCCTCGACCGCCTCGGCGAAAGCGGGGGCGTGTTGCGCACCGAAGGCCGGTAGCAGGATCCGGCGGTGTCGCATGTGCTCCTCCCCATCGAGGACCAGGAGCGAGGCAGGACCGACGACGGGCCTCAGGATCCCATTCGCATCCCCGGCTCGGAAGACGCCGGGGTCGCCTCTCATCACCTGGCGCGCCGCGGCCGGCTCGGCGACGACCACCGTATTGCGGCCCGGGCCCAGCCGCAGCGAGAAGATGTCGCCGTATCGGCGCCGGCAGGCTTCGATGAACGAAACGGGCCGGTACATCCACTCGAGCGTCTGGACGACGCCCGGCGTGCGCGGACCGGGAGGCATGCTCGGCGCAGGAGTAGGGACCACGCCCCCTCCGGCTCCCATTCGCCCCAACGCTGTCTCAGTCGCTCGTGACACCCCGATGAGCAGACTAGAGGGGGCATTTAGCCCGCACATCAGTAGAAATCGGCAATTTGTCTCCGCAAAGGAACTTGCGCTTGAAGTAGGAAGTAGGAAGTCCTACTATTCACTTTTCAGCCACCCGCCCACCCTGAGGACAAGGAGAACGAGCAGTGGCCACCGCTACTTCGAGCGTCATCAAGCCCGACCACGGCGCCAACCGCAGGCACTTCATCTTCACCGACGAGCACGAGGAGCTGCGCGAGTCGATGCGCTCCTGGGTGCTGAAGGAGCTCACCCCCCACAGGTTCGAGTGGGAGGAGAACCTCTGGCCCGACTCGGTTCTTCATCGCGCCGGCGAGCTCGGCTTCATCGGCCTCTGCTACCCGGAGGAGTACGGAGGCCAGGGCGGCGACTACTTCTACTCGCTGGTCCGCGCCGACGCGATGAGCTACTCGGGCTGCGGGGGGCTCAACATGGGGATGGCGGTCCACACTGACATGGCGACGCCGCCGATCCACCTGCTCGGCACCGAGGAGCAGAAGCAGCGCTACCTCGTTCCCTCCATCAAGGGCGAGCTGATCAGCTCCCTGGGGATCACCGAGCCGGGCGCCGGCTCCGACGTGGCCGGAATCCGCACCACGGCCAAGCGTGACGGCGACGAGTGGGTGATCAACGGATCGAAGACGTTCATCACCAACGGCCTGCGGGCCAACTACATCGTGCTGGTGGCGAAGACCGATCCGGACGCCGGCCACGACGGGATCAGCCTCTTCATCGTCGACATCCGAGACTCCGATGGGAAAGAGGTCGAGGGCTTCAGCGTCTCCCGCAAGCTCGAGAAGATGGGGATGCATGCCTCCGACACGGGAGAGCTCTCCTTCCAGGACGTCCGCGTCCCCGCGGAGAACCTGCTGGGCCAGGAGGGCAAGGGCTTCTACCACATCTCCTGGGAGCTCCAGGGGGAGCGGCTGGTCGCCGCGATCGGCTGCGTGTCGGGAGCGGAGCGCGTCTTCGACCGGACCCTCGAATACGCCAAGGAGCGCGAGGCCTTCGGCCGCCCGATCGGCCGCTTCCAGGCGATCCGCCACAAGTTCGCCGAGATGTCGGTGAAGATCGAGGCCGCCAAGCAGATGGTCTACGCCACGGCCTGGCGCTTCGCCAATGGCGAGTACCCCGTCCGGGAGATCACCCAGGCGAAGCTCTATGCCTCACGGGTGATCGAGGAGGTCTGCGACGACGCGATCCAGATCCACGGCGGCTACGGCTACATGAAGGAGTACGAGGTCGAGCGCGCCTATCGCGACGCCCGGCTCAACCGCATCGGCGCCGGCACCGACGAGGTCATGCTCGAGGTGATCGGCCGCAGCTACGGGCTCTAGGCCTTCGTCTGGAGCGGACCCGGTGTGGCGCCCTGGTAGCCGTAGGGCGATAGATCCATGACCGCCCGCACCTCGATCGCGCTGCCCGGCCGCATTGGGACCTTCTTCGCCCAACCGATCGCCTCGTCGAGGCTCTCGCAGTCGATCAGGCAGAAGCCGCCGAGCTGCTCCTTCGTCTCGGCGAACGGGCCGTCGGTGACGCCGGGCTCACCGCTCTCGGCGATCCGCACCGTCTTGGCCGTTTTGGGCAGCTCGAGAGCCTCGTTCGCGATCAACACACCGGCCTCGATCGCCTCGCGATCGAATTCGTTCCAGGCGTCCATTGCCCGGCGCATCTCCTCCTCGGTTCCCTCGTACATCTGGTCCTGGTCCCTGACGAAAGCGAGCAGATACTCCATGACTTCCTCCTCGGGTGGGGCGGCGCGTTTCGCCGCATTCAACTCCACGACGAATGGGAATGGGGGAGATCGACAGGCGGGCTATAAACCGCTCCGATGAGCAACCTCGACCACATCCGCTCCTACTACCAGGCGCTCAACACCGGCGACGTCGAGCTGATCGACTCGCACTTCACCGACGACGCGGTGCACTACTACACGCGGCTGGGGCCGCACCACGGCCGGGAGATCGCCGAGAACGCCAAGTGGGGCGTCGAGAAGGTCGACGGCCGGTGGTGGCTCGAGCATGGGATTGAGTCCGGCGACGAGGTCGTGATCGAGTGGACGATGACGTGGCGTGACCCGAAGTCAGGGGAGCAGAGAATCAACCGCGGCACCGAGTGGTTTCTGATGCGCGACGGCAAGATCTGCGAGGTTCGGGCCTACCACCACGGCGACCGGAAGAACCCCCAGGGCGACCTGCTCGGCTTCGACCATGCGGGCCGCGGCTACACGACACTGAGCGATCGGCCGGTCCCGCGCGAGGGCTGAAAATGCGTCCGATGGGGGCTGCTAGCTTCGCCGGGCCCGCGAGACACGGAAGTGCGGGCAAGACATCGAAAGGGGAGTCATGAAGAGAAGGATTCTGGGGTTCCTGCCGCGCAACGTCGCGGTCGTGCTCACTGCGGCGCTGGTGGCCGCGCTCTGCGCCGGCGGCACCGCGTTCGCGGTCAAGGCCTTCACCAAGAAGCAGGCGAAGAAGCTCTTCTACGTGAAGAGCGTCTCGGACGGCAAGTTCGTCAAGACCGGCAGCTCGGGGGTCGCCAGCGCCGCGGGCGGCCTTGACTTGGGCCCGACCTACCGGGACCTGGCCTCAACCCAGGTCAAGATCGCAGGCGGCAAGATCCTCGCGACGGCGAACATCTCGCTCCGTGACACGAACGGCGCGAGCGTCAACCAGGTCGAGTGCTTCCTGCGGGTCGGCAGCGACGACATCGATCACTGGGTTGCCACCGTTCAGGACACGACCGGCTCACGGCGCCCGGTCTATCCATTGACCGGCGGCACGGGCAGCCTGCCAGCCGGGACGTACACGGTCCTGTTGCGCTGCGGCGAGGCGGCGGCCCTGACGGGGGTGATCGAGGACTCGGCGCACCTGGTCGCCTGGAACGGCTAGCTGCACCGAGCATCGAGCTCTACCCGAGGGGGGCCGGAGACGGCCCCCCTCGTCTGTTACGGCCGAGCTGGGAGACTGAACCCGTGACCGTGATCAAGGACCAGGGCGTCCGCGCGCCCATACCCCCCTTCGGCGAGGAACATGAGGAGCTGCGCGAGTCCGTTCGCCGCTTCGTCAGCAAGGAGATCGCCCCTCACGTCGACGAGTGGGAGGAGGCGCGCGAGTTCCCGCGAGAGCTCTACAACCGCTGCGGCGAGCTCGGCTTCCTGGGTCTCAAGTACGAGACCGAGTACGGCGGCCAGGGCGGCGACTACGTCTACGACGCGGTCTGGGTGGAGGAGCTCTCGTGCTCCGGAGGGAGCGGTGGGGTGGCTGCGGGAATCGGGGCTCACGCGGAGATCGCGACGCCCCCGATCTGGAAGTTCGGCAGCGAGGAGCAGAAGCAGCGCTGGCTGGTGCCCGGGATCAGGGGCGAGAAGATCGGCGCGCTCGGGATCACCGAGCCCGGTGCGGGCTCGGACGTCGCCTCGCTGCGCACCACCGCACGCAAGGTCGACGGCGGCTTCGTCGTCAACGGCTCCAAGACGTTCATCACCAACGGAGTTCGCGCCGACTTCCTGGTCTGCGCCTGCAAGACGACCGAGGAGGGCGGCCACCACGGCATCTCGTTCCTGGTGCTCGAGCGCGACATGCCCGGCTATGAGGTCGTCTCGAAGCTGGAGAAGATGGGCTGGCACGCCTCCGACACCGGAGAGCTCTCCTTCACCGACGTCGAGGTGCCCGACGAGAACCTGCTCGGCGAGGAGAACGAGGGCTTCAGGCTGATCATGGCCAACTTCCAATGGGAGCGACTGACGATGGCGCTGGGAGCGGTTGGCGGGATGCAGCGAGTCTTCGAGACCACCCTCGACTACGCCAAGGAGCGCGAGGCGTTCGGCCGTCCGATCGGCCGCTTCCAGGCGATCCGCCACAAGTTCGCGGAGATGTCGGTGAAGATCGAGGTCGCGCGGGCCATGACCTACGCCTGCCTGCGGAAGTTCGCCGCCGGCGAGGACGCCACGCGCGAGGTCACACAGGCCAAGCTCTTCACCCAGCGGGCGATGTGCGAGGTCGCCGACGAGGCGATCCAGATCCACGGCGGCTACGGCTACATGCGGGAGTACGGAGTCGAGCGCGCCTACAGAGACGCCCGGCTCGGCCCGATCGGGGGCGGCACCGACGAGGTGATGAAGGAGATTCTCGGCAGGCAGCTCGGCTTGTAGGGATAACGACCGATCGTGCTGTCGCAAAGTGGCGCGGCGGACTCGACTTGCGATGTCACATACCCGGGTGTGCTGGCGTCACAAAACCGAGGGATACCCCAGGGAAGACTCAGGGGGATTCCGGATTGAAGAGCCGAGCCGAGGTGTCCATTCTCCGGCCTCTCGCACGTCTCTGAAGCACGAACAACATCCACAGGAGGAACCTCGTGTCATCACTCACCCGCTGGGTCCTGGCCCACAAGAAAATCGTCGTCATCGGCTGGGTCCTGCTGACGATCGCAGGAATCATGGCCGCCGGCCCCGCAAGCCGCGCGCTCAACCAGAAGTTCTCCGTCCCTAACAAGGAGGGGTGGGAGACGAACCAGGCGATCGCCGCCAAGTACAACGGCACGGGTGGGGACACCTCTCCCCTCCTTCCCGTGGTGACGCTTCCTGCCGGAGAGTCGGTCGACTCGCCGCAGGTGAAGAGCGACCTGACCAAGCTCGACGACACCCTGACGAAGACGCTCCCGGGGTCACGCGTGGCGTCCTATGCGTCCACCGGCGACCGGGCCTTCGTCTCGAAGGACGGTCAAACGACTTTCGCGATCGTCTATCCGCGACCCGATCCGAACTCGAGCTTCGGCGACAACCCTCAGGCCGCCAAGGACGTGAAGGCCGCGGTGGCGGGCTCCACCGTGAGTGGGGCCCCGGTCCACGTGACCGGGTTCGATGCGCTTCAGCAATCGACCGGTGGCGGCGACGGCCCTGGAGTCCTCGTGGAGGCTCTGCTCGGAGGATTGGGCGCTCTGATCGTCCTGGCCTTCGTCTTCGCCTCGTTCCTGGCGGTCGTGCCGATCATGATGGCCGTCGCGTCGATCATGACCACGTTCCTGCTGCTCCTCGGCCTGACGACGTTCACCGACGTCTCGCCGATCGTGCAGTTCCTGGTCGCCCTGGTCGGACTCGGGGTGGCGATCGACTACTCGCTCCTGGTGGTCTCACGCTGGCGTGAGGAGCGCGCGCACGGCAGATCCGGCGATGAAGCGGTACAGCGAGCCATGGAGACCGCCGGCCGGGCCGTGGTGTTCAGCGGCATCACCGTGGCGATTGGCCTACTGGCGCTGATCGCACTTCCCCTGCCGTTCCTGCGCTCGATGGGATACGGCGGCATGCTGATCCCGCTGGTCTCGACGCTGGTGGCGATCACGCTGCTTCCCGTCATCCTGGCCAAGGCCGGTCAGCGGCTCGATTGGCCGCACCGGCGCACGGACGACAAGGCGAGCCGCGCGTGGACACGCTGGGCGCAGGCCGTCTCGCGGCGGCGCTGGGTGGCGGCCGGCACGGGTATCGCGGTCATCCTCGCCCTGGCGCTCGCGGCTACGAACCTGCAGCTCGGAGCCTCGGACGCGAACACGATCGCCAAGCAGGGCCCTGCCGAGCAGGGGCTGAAGGCGCTGGAGAACGCCGGAATCGGCGAGGGCTCGATCCTGCCGCACGAGATCCTGGTCGGCGGCAATACGGATCCGTCGAAGGTCGCCGCCGACCTGAACAAGGTCCACGGCATCCACGGCGCGGTCGCGCCGAGCGGTCCCGAGTGGAACCGCGACGGAACCCACATCGTCGAGGCGATCCCGGTCCCGGACAGCGGCACCAGCCAGGGACACGACACACTCAATGAGGTCCGCGACACGGCCTATGCGGCGGGTTCGGACGTCCGGGTAGGCGGCGGTCCGGCCGCCAACCAGGACTTCATCGACGCCGTCTACGGGAGCTTCCCGTTGATGATCGCCCTGATCGCGATCACCACGTTCATCCTGCTGGCGCGGGCGTTCCGCTCGCTGCTGCTGCCGCTGAAGGCGATCATCCTCAACGTCCTCAGCGTGGCGGCGGCCTGGGGCGTGCTCGTCCTGGTCTGGCAGGAAGGCCACGGATCCGAGGCGATCTGGGGAATTCAGGCGACCGGCTCGATCCAGTCCTGGATGCCACTGATCATCTTCGCCTTCCTGTTCGGCCTCTCGATGGATTACGAGGTGTTCATCCTCTCCCGCATGCGGGAGGAGTACGACCGCACAGGGTCGACGGGCGAGGCGGTTGTGCAGGGCATCGGGCGCACCGGCCGCCTGGTGACGAGCGCGGCGCTGATCCTGTTCCTGGCCTTCACCTCGATGGCCTCCGGCCCCGACACCAGCGTGAAGATGTTCGCGACGGGCCTGGCGGCCGGGATCCTGATCGACGCGACGATCATCCGCGCGCTGATCGTGCCCGCGGTGATCTCGCTGATGGGGCGCTGGAACTGGTGGCTGCCCACTTGGCCCGCACGCCTGCTCCGCGTGGAACCCTCCCTGCCCCGGAGGGTCGCCACCGGCGAGGCCGAGGGCTGAGCTCGGCGGGATTCTCCGTCCGCCGATCCCCGATCACCCGCGGGCCCGGCCGGCTTTTCCGGCCGGGCCCGCCCGCTACTTTGGCCGCGTGAGGCGCGTCTTCATAGCGCTGGCCGCCGGCATCGCGCTGGCGGATGCTTCGATCGTCACGCTGGGCCTGCCCTCGATCCTGGTCGAGCTGAACGCGACCGTCGAGGGCGTCGCGCTCGTCCTTGGCGTTTACACCGCGGTCCTCGCCCTGGCGCTCCTGCCCGCCGCCTCGCTCTGCCGCCGCTACGGCGACGCGCACGTCGGAGCCGCCGGACTGGCGCTCTTCTTCGCCGCCTCGATCGGCTGCGGCGCCTCCAACGCGCTCGGCCTGCTGCTGGCGCTGCGCGGGGTCCAGGCGCTCGGGGCGGCCGGCGGGCTGGTGGCTGCCTTCGAGCTGCTCGACGCCGGCCGACCGGGCGCCGGGCGGCGGATGTGGGTGGCTGCTTCGGTCTTCGGGATCGCCGTCGGCCCGGCGCTCGGCGGGGCCCTGACCCAGGCCTTCTCCTGGCGGGCGATCTTCCTGGCGCAGGCGCCGATCGTGCTGCCGGGGCTGCTCGTCGCGCTGGGCGCCGCGCGCCGCGAACGGGTAGCCCCCGCCGACGGCCGCGACCCCGACCGCCCCACCGGCCCCCTGCCGTTCCGAGCCGCGGCGGCTCTCGCGCTGCTCTCGGCCTCGCTGACCGCGGTGATCTTCCTCGTGGTACTGCTGCTGGTCTCGGGCTGGAGCATCGAGCCGCTCGCCGCGGCGCTCGCCGTCAGCGTCCTGCCGGCCGCCGCAGTGGTCTCCTCGCGGCTCCCGGGAGACCCACAGACCCGGGCAATCGCCGGCTGCCTGCTGGTCGCAGGCGGTGTCGGCTGCCTGGCGCTTATGCCCGCCGCCTCGGCGTGGTGGACGGTGATTCCCCAGGTCCTGGCCGGAGCCGGCATGGGTATGGCGCTCCCGGCCCTCTCGGGGGACCTGATGCCCGAGCGGACCCGTCACGACGTCGCCCGCCTGCTCTCGATTCGCCACGCGGGGATCGCGATCGCCCTGGCCGCGCTCGCGCCGCTGATCTCGTCAAACCTCTCCTCGACCATCGACTCGGCGCGATTGCAGGGCACCGCGGCGGTGCTGGACGCGCGGCTGCCTCCGCAGGACAAGATCGCCATCGCCCCCGACCTGTTCGGCGGCCTCAACACAGACGACCCGCGCGGCGAGCTGCAGAAGTCGATCACCAAGGCGCGCACCGATCTCGATCCGAGCCAAGCCTCCGGGTTCGACCGGCTTGGCGACACCCTCGACGACGTGGTGACCTCGGCCGTCCGGCGAGCGTTCCGCCCCGCCTTCATCGTCACTGCCGTCCTGGCCCTGCTCGCCGCGCTGATCCTGCTCTCCGGCGCGCTCGGCGGGGTGGTCGCCCGTCCCGCAATCGCGACCGCGGCCGCCGCGGCGGTGGCTGCGGCTGCCGGCTACGGCATCGCCTTCGCCGCCACGGACCAGGTGGTCGTCCCGATTCGCGACCCCTGCAAGGACCGCCAGCTGCCGGATACGGGTGGGATCACCGGCTCGATCCAGGACATCTCGCTCTCGGCGCTCGATCAGGCTGCGTGCAGCTTCGGCTCGAGCAGGGAGGAGCTGCTGCTCGCGCTCTTCGACGACCGGCTCCAGCACCGCTTCGAGGAGGAGCACGGAGTCAATCCGCGCTCGGCCTCTTCGGTGATCCAGGGGCTGCTCGGGCTCTGACCCGGCATCACTTCGCATACAGTCTGCATGTGAACGAGGTGCCGACCCGACGGGAGATCATCGAGCAGTTCATCCCCAACTCGCCGCACGCGGCGCAGCTCGGGATCAGGGTGGCTTCGCTCGGCACCGACGAGGCGGTGCTCGAGCTCCCCTTCAAGCCGGAGCTGGCAACGATCGGCGAGGTCGTCCACGGGGGGGCGATCGGCGCCCTGATCGACACGGCGGCGATGGCGGCCGCCTGGGCGAGCGACGAGATGCCGGAGAGCGTGGCGGGCTCGACTGTCTCCCTGTCGGTCAACTTCGCCTCGGCGGCCGACGGGGTCGACCTGCGCGCCGAGGCGCGCGTCGCCAAGCGCGGCGGTCGCCTCAGCTTCTGCGAGGTGAGCGTCACCGATCCCGAGGGCACGATCGTCGCCCACGCCATCGCCATCTACCGGTTTGGGTAAGAATCCCGCCCTCTCATCTAAAGGAGGCGACGAACTTGGGACTGCTTAACGGAAAGAGCGCGATCATCACCGGCTCCGCGCGAGGAATCGGCCGGGCGACGGCCGAGCTGTTCGTGAGCGAAGGCGCGAAGGTGCTGATCAACGACCTCGACGGGGACGTCGCGGAGGAAGCGGCCAAGGAGATCGACGGCGAGACGGCGGTCTTCGCCGGCGACCTGACCAAGCCCGGCACGCCGGACGAGCTGGTCAAGGCGGCGATCGACGCCTTCGGCCAGGTGGACGCTGTAGTCAACAACGCCGGGTACACCTGGGACGGCGTCGTCCACCGGATGTCCGACGAGCAGTTCCAGGCGATGCTCGACATCCACACGATCGTCCCCTTCCGGGTGATCCGCGCCCTGGCGCCCACCTGGCGCGAGGCGGCCAAGAAGGAGGCCGAGGCCGGCGACGAGGTCTTCCGCAAGATCGTCAACATCACCTCGATCTCGGGCACCATGGGGAACGCCGGCCAGGCGAACTACTCGTCCGCCAAGGCCGGGCTCACCGGTCTGACCAAGACCGTCGCCAAGGAGTGGGGACAGTTCAAGATCAACTGCAACGCCGTGGCCTTCGGGTTCGTCGAGACCCGTCTCACGCAGGCGAAGGAGAGGGGCGAGACCATGACGGCCGCCGGGGAGAGCGATGAGGAGGTCTCCCTCGGGATCCCCGAGCAGCTGCGCCAGATGGCCCGCCTGACGATCCCGCTCGGACGCCCGGCGGAGCCGTCCGACGCGGCCGGGCCGATCGCCTTCCTCTGCTCGGAGTACGCCAACTTCATCCACGGCCAGGTCATCAACGTCACCGGCGGACAGTTCACCGGGATGTACTCCTGAGGATCGGGTTCGCCACGGCCGCGGTGGCGCCGCCTGGCGAGCTCGCCTTCCGGCCACCCGGTGACTAGGCTCGGCCGATGAGCGATGCTTCGGCCCATCGCGAGACGACCCGGCGTGAGTTCTCGAAGCAGGCCGCATCGTTCGAGCGCCCCGGCTCGGTCTTCCGGGACCGCGAGATCCTCGACTGGATCGGCCAGCACGTTCCGGTATCGGGGACTGACATCGTGCTCGACGTCGCCGGCGGCACGGGTGGCCTGGGGCGCTATCTCGCCGAACGGGCGTCGTTTGGGGTCGTTGTCGACCTCACCCACGAGATGCTCGAAGCCGGATCGGCCGTTGCACGACAGGAGGGGATGAGGAACGTCGTGTTCGCCGAGGGGGACGCCACCCGGCTGCCCTTCGCCGCGGAGCAGTTCGATCTGGTCGTCAGCCGGTTCGCCTTTCACCACTTCGATTCACCCGCCGCAGCTGCGCGTGAGATGGCGCGCGTCTGCCGGCCGGGCGGCACCCTCGCGGTGATCGACATGGTCGGAGAGTCGGGGGAGATCGGGGCACGGCACACCGAGATCGAGCGCCTGCGAGACCCGAGCCACGCCCGGGCACTGGAGGCCGCGGAGCTCGTCGGCATCCTCAGAGACGCCGGCGTGGAAGCAGAGCAGGCGGCGGAGCGCCGTCAGCTGCTCGACGCGCACCGCTGGCTCGAGCAGGGGCAACCCGGAGAGGCAGAGGGGACGGAGGTACTCGCGGCGCTCGAGGCGGAGGCCGACGGCGGCGCTCCGACTGGGCTCTCGGTCCGCCGCGCGGGCGACGGCCTGACGATCGAGCATCTGTACGTGATCGTCAGCGGCCGGCGCCGTGACGCCTAGTCCTTGCGGCGCTCCTCGGCTAGCGGCTCTCCTCCCTCGCCGGACGCGCCACCCGGCGGCCACGAGCCGAACCAGTTGTCGCGTGCCCCGTCGACGGTGATCACGCAGCCCGAGAAGAAGTCTCCAGCGGGCGACGCCAGATAGGCGATCAGCCACGCCATCTCGTCCTCGGTTCCGAGCCTGCCGAGCGGCACCGTCGCGCCGACGTTGTCGACGATCGCCTTCGGGTACTTGGTCCGGAGCGTCTCGGTGTCGAACTGGCCGATCGCAACGGCCACCAGCCGAATCCCGAACCGGGACCACTCCACGGAGAGCGTCCTCATCATGTTCTCCACCGCCGCGCGGGCCGCTCCGGTGTGGACCATCCCCGGGAAGCCCATGTGAGGGGACACGGTGATGCTCACCACTTTCCCCGACTCCTGCGGGATGAACGCCTTGGTCGCGGCAGCGTGGGTCATCTGCCAGGTGCCCTGGACGTTGAGCTCGATCACGGTCTTGAACCCCTTGGGGCTGATCGCCTCCGCGGGGCTCAGGAACTGACCTCCGGCGTTGTTGACCAGCAGGTCGATGCGGCCGTGACGTTCGACGACTCGATCCATGAAGCCGTCGACGGCGTCGTCATCGCGGATGTCGAGCGCCTCGAACTCCGCCTTCCCGCCCCGGCCCGAGATCTCGTCGACCATGCCCTGCAGGGGCTCGCTCCGCCGCCCGCAGCCGATCACGGTGGCCCCCAGCCCCGACAGCTCGAGCGCAGTCGCCTTGCCCAGGCCGGTGCCCGCCCCAGAAACGACGCAGACCTGCCCGTCCAGCAACCCGGGCGCGAAGATTCGGGAGCTCGTCGCCTCGGCCATGGCGCGCTGAGCATACGGTCAGCGGCAGCGGGATGAAACCGCCCACCGCCCCGATCTCACCGGATTACGCTGGCTGCCGTGAACGTGAGCGCGGAGGCGATCCCGCTGCAGGAGGCGCTGCCGGGCGGCAGCGAGGGCGCCGCCGTGATCGTGGAGCCCCTGCATACGGGCGACGCCCTCTGGCCCGCGTCGTTCTTCAACAGCACCGGACGCGGTCCGATCGCCCGCCTGCGCGCCCTCGGCGTCGGCTCGAAGCCGGAGACCTGGGAGTCACGACCGGTGCCGGCGTACCTGGTACGCCACCCGACCGCGGGCAGCATCCTGATCGACGCCGGTCTCCATCCCTCGATCGTCCGGGACGCGCGCGACAACCTGGGGCGCTTCTCCGGGCGCCACTACAAGGTCGAGGAGGGCGAGGACGTGGCCTCTCAGCTGCGCCGGCGGGGACTCGAGGCGGCGGACATCGCCGTCGTAATCCTGACTCACCTGCATGAGGATCACGCCTCGGCGATCGAGCTGTTTCCGGATGCGCACTTCGTGCTCAGCGCGACCGAGTGGGAGGCGGCGACCACCGGGCGGCTGCCCCTGCTGCGCGGCTACCACCCCTCCCACTACGACTTCGCCTTCGACTACGCGACGATCGACTTCGACGCAGACTTCATCGAGTCCTACGGGCCGTTCGGCCGCAGCTTCGACCTGTTCGGGGACGGCTCCGTGCATCTTGCCTACACGCCCGGTCACAGCGCCGGCCACACCTCGGTGATCCTGAAGCTGCCGCGCCGGGATTTCGTCGTCGTCGGCGACGCCGCCTATGACTGGAAGCAGCTCGGCGGCGAGGCGGAGCCGTTCATGATGTCCGACGAGCACAACTGGCGCCGCTCATTGCGAGAGCTGCAGGCCTACCGGCGCACCTACCCGTACGCGCTCATGGTTCCGGGGCACGACCCGGATTTCTGGGAGAAGCTCGAGCCCCGTTACGAGGAGTAGCGCCGCGCGGTCTTGGGCTCCGGCGACGCCCCCGGCAGTCCCTCGCGCAGCCGCTTGAGCACGTCGCGGCGGCCGTTCTCGTCGAGATCGACGTACATCGCGCGAACGCGATCGAAGACCTGATTGGCCGCCTGCTGCTGCTGCTCGCGATCCGGCTCGGCGTTGACCGGGAAGGTGATCGGCTCGCCGTACTGGATCGTAACCTTCGGGAACTGCAGCCGCTTCCAGCCACGGACATGGGCCGAGCCGTGGATCGCGACCGGCACCACGGGCACTCCCGACTCCAGCGCGATCTTGCCGACGCCCCGCTTGGGCTCCCCCAGGTCGCCGGTGCGAGACCGGCCGCCCTCTGCATACATCAGCATCGTGCCGCCGCGGTCGAGAATGGTGTTCGCGGTGATGAACGCCTCCTCGTCATGGTGCCCTCGCCTCACGGGGAAGACTCCGCCGTGCTTGAAGATGTACTTGATCGCGGGGTTCTTGAAGAGCTGGGACTTCGCCATGAACTGGACCTTCCGAGGGATGTAGACAGCGGCGAAGAAGTGATCCCACTGACTGAAGTGGTTGGGCGTCAGGATCACGGGCCCTGTGGCGGGGACGTTCTCCACTCCGATCGCCCGCGCCCGGTAGAAGAGGACCGTCGGGATAGTCAGGATCACGCGGACGAAGTCGTAGATCCAGCCCACGCCCTTGCGCGCAGAGCGGTGGTACTGCGTGAAGGTCTCCGCTGGGCGCGGGTCCTTGTAGACCTGCGGCTTCATGTCCTTCGGATTCACCTTGGGCATCTCTCGCTTCCTCACAAAAAACGCCGTCGAAGACGGCGGTACGTGCTGATTCCTACCCGGGGATTACGCTCGGGTTACGCGTCGGATCAACCCTACCCATCCCGCGCCCACCCGCGAGCACGCCCAACGGCCTCCCGCCAGCGCCCGACCAACGCGGCGCGCTCGGCCTCGGGCATGGCGGGCTCATAGGTGGCCGCTTCCCGCCACATCTCCCTGACCTGCTTCGCGGTCCACAGTCCCGTTGCGATCCCCGCCAGGTAGGCGGCGCCGAGAGCGGTCGTCTCCGCCACCTCGGGCACGATCACGGGAACGCCGAGGACGTCGGCCTGGAACTGCATGAGCCAGGCGTTGGCCACGGCGCCTCCGTCGGCCTTCAGCGCAGGGACGCGCTCTCCGGCTGCGACCTCCTGGGCGCGCACGGCGTCGACCGTCTGGTACGCGATCGCCTCGAGCGCCGCGCGGGCCAGGTGCGCGCGGCTCGAGCCGCGGGTGAGGCCGACGATCGTCCCCCGCGCATAGGGATCCCAATGGGGCGATCCAAGCCCGGTGAGGGCCGGGACGAAATAGACGTCGTCGTTCGACTCCAGGGAGGCCGCCAGGGCCTCGGTCTCGGCGGCCTCCTTGATCACCCCTAGGCCGTCACGGAGCCACTGCACCGCCGCGCCGGTGACGAAGACCGCGGCCTCCAATGCGTAGTCGACCTCCCCTTCGAGTCCCCAGGCCACGGTGGTGAGGAGGCCCTCGCCCGGCTCGGGCGCCTCCGTGCCCGTGTTGAGCAGGACGAAGCTGCCGGTTCCATAGGTGTTCTTGGTCTCCCCCGGCCGCTGACAGGCCTGGCCGAAGAGCGCGGCCTGCTGGTCGCCGGCGATGCCGGCAACCGGCACCTCACCGCCGAAGACGGAGGTGGTGCCGTACACCTCCGAGGAGGGCACGGGCTCAGGCAGGGACCTCGGATCAACTCCCAGCAGCCCGCAGAGCTCCTCGTCCCAGGCGAGCTGGCGGATGTCGAATAGCATCGTCCGCGAGGCATTCGAGTAATCGATCAGGTGGCGCCCCGTGAGCTTGAAGACGAGCCAGGAGTCGATCGTCCCGAATGCGACGCCATCGGGAAGGTCGGCGTTCTGGATCAGCCACTCGATCTTCGTGCCGGAGAAGTACGGGTCGATCACCAACCCGGTCCGCTCGCGGATCAGGGTTTCGTGGCCCTGCTCGCGGAGCTCGTCGCACCGGGCCGCCGTGCGGCGGTCCTGCCAGACGAGGGCCCTGTGAACGGGTTCGCCGGTGGCCGGGTCCCAGGCCACGACCGTCTCGCGCTGGTTGGTGATCCCGATTCCCTTCAGATCCGCCGCTTGCACCGCGGCGTCCGCCAGCGCGCCGACCGCCACCCGGCGCGTCACCTCCCAGATCTCGGAGGCGTCGTGCTCGACCCAGCCCGGTTTGGGGAAGTGCTGGTGGAACTCGCTGTAGGAGCGACCGCGCGGGCGGCCCTGCTCGTCGAAGACGATGCAGGTGCTCCCCGTGGTTCCCTGGTCGATCGCCAGGATCATTGCCGAGAAGCTATCGGGCGTGCACCGCCCGCCGGATGTCGCGGAGCTGCCGAGCGCGGTGCAGGAACCCCGCAGGAGTTCGTCCCGTGGCTCGATGGCGGAGCGGCAGGGCGAGCTCCTGCACCCGAAGACTGGAGCGAACTGCGTCGATCGTCATGCCAACCTCCAGCCCCCAGCCGGCGGCGAAGGGGAGTAGCCGCCGTAGCGTCCAGATCCTCATGGCACGCTGTCCCGAGAGCGGTGCCTCGATCCTCGCGCCGCTCCGCCTCTCGACCGCCCGGCGCGCATAGCCGAGGGTGAGGCCGAGGCCACCCCCCTCGGGCTGGGCGAACCGTCCGATTGCCAGGTCGAACTCCCCGGACTCGACCTCCTCAACCAGCGCAACCAGCTCGGCAGCGCTCTTTCCCAGGTCAGCGTCGCAGAGCAGCGCGGTGTCGGCATCGTCGAACTCCCCGACCGCGGCCTCCGCTGCGGCCGTGACGTTCCCGCCCTTGCCGTGCGGCCGCCGCCTGCCCACCAGCCAGGCGCCGTGCCGCATGGCGATCGCCTGAGTCCCGTCCGTGGAGGCGTCGTCGGCAACCATCAGCCGTGCCCCCGGCAGGGCCTCGGCGAGAGCGTCCAGCGTGGCGCCGATCCGATCGCCCTCGTTCTGCGCCGCCACGATCACGACGCGTGCCCGTTCCGGCGTCACCGGTGACTAATGTCCCCGCGCGTGGCCGACGTAGAAGCCCACATCACCGGCACAGTCTGGAAGATCGAGGTCAAGGTCGGCGATCAGGTCGACGAGGGGGACACGGTGGTCATCCTCGAGTCGATGAAGATGGAGATGCCTGTCGAGGCCGAGGACCCCGGCAAGGTCGCCGAGATTCGCGTCGAGGAGGGCCAGTCGGTGTCCGAGGGCGACGTGCTCGTCGTCCTCGAATAGCCTCAGCCGTATGACGAGCCTGGCCGGCGGGAAGCTGCTGTTGGACGATCCCGCCGAGGCGGTGGCGCGCCTTACCCTGAACCGCCCGGACTCGCGCAACGCCCTCGATCACGAGCTGCTCGACGGGCTTGCCGCCGCGATGCCGACCCTTGATCGCGGCATCGAGCTGCGCTGCGTGCTGATCACCGGGGCCGGCAAGGCGTTCTCGGCCGGCTACGACATCGCGGCCATCCCCTCCGAGAGCTTCGAGCGAGAGGCCGAGGCGCTGGTCGCCCATCCGTTCCACGCCGCACTCGAAGCGATCGCGACTCACCCATGGCCGGTGATCGCTGCAATCAACGGCCATGCGCTGGGCGGCGGCCTGGAGCTGACGCTGACCTGCGACCTGCGGATCTGCGCGCGCGGGGCGAAGCTCGGCATGCCGCCGGCCAAGCTCGGCCTGATCTACGGGCACACCGGGCTGCAGCGCTTCATCGATGCCATCGGCGTCCCCCGCACCAAGGAGCTCTTCCTCACCGGCCGCAACTACCCCGCCGAGCGGGCGGAGGAGATCGGCCTGGTCAACGAGGTGGTGGACGACGCCGGGCTCGAGAGCGCGGCGGTGGAACTGGCGGCCGAGGTCGCCGCCAACGCGCCTCTCTCCATGCGCGGCAACAAGCACGCGATCGACACTCTCAACTCCTATGCGCGCCTCACTCCGGAACAGGAGCGCGAGCTGATCGAGCTGCGCGAGTCCTGCTTCGGCTCGGAGGACTTCCGCGAGGGGATCGCGGCCTTCGCCGAGAAGCGCAAGCCGGAATGGAAGGGGCGCTAGCCCGCCTCGGACGGCTCGGGCAGGGGATGCTCGCCGGTCTCCTCCCGGAGGCGTCCGCCGGCGCGAGCCGTGGAGGGCCACCAGACCCGGTCGCCGAGCAGCTCCACCGCCGCCGGGACCATGATCGTCCGCACGATGAAGGTGTCGAGCAGGATGCCCAGGGCGACCATGAAGCCGAGGTCGAAGGTGAAGCTCACAGGAAGGGTCATCAGCACCGAGAAGGTGCCCGCGAGAATGATCCCGGCGCTGGTGATCACCGGCCCGGTCGCCGCCAGCGCTCGCAGCATCCCCTCCCGGGTGCCGTGCCTCCGCGCCTCCTCGCGCACTCGCGCCATCAGGAAGATCGTGTAGTCGATCCCGAGGGCGACCAGGAAGATGAAGGCGAAGATCGGGATCGAGGAGTCGAATCCCGCATCGCCGATGACGAACCTGATGAACAGGATCGAGATGCCGAGCGTGCAGGCGAACGAGAGGACGACGCTGGCCAGCAACAGGAGTGGGGCTACCAGGGCCTGCAGGAGGATCGCCAGGATGATCGCCATCACCAGTAGAGCGAGCGGCGCGATCAACTCGAGATCGTGCTGGTTCGCGTTGTCGATGTCGTAGTTGATCGCGCTGCTCCCGCCGACAAGCGCGGTGACGCCGGACGGGAGGTCGGCGACGGCGTCGCGCATCCTCGGAACGACGTCAAGGGAGGACTTGTTGAGGGGATCTCCGTGCAGGATCAGGTCCAGTGCTGCTATGCAGCCGTTCCGGGAGGTCTGGCCGTTCGCCGTGACCCCCGCCACCCCGTGCACCGCCCGCAGCTTCTGCTCCACCGCCGCTATGTCGGCCTGGCTCACCGGGCACTGATCGCTCTCGACCAGGATGGTCGTGGGAGCGAGCGTGCCGGCCGGGAACGCCTGGCGCAGCACGTCGAAGCCGCGAACGCTCTCGACCGAATGCTTGAAGAAGCTCGTGGTCGAGTAGTCGACCTTGTACGCGAGCAGACCGAGTGCGCCGGCGCAGAAGAAGACGCCGGTGACGAGCAGGGCGACTCCCGGCCGCTGCAAGACCCAGTCCCCGAATCGCCGCCACGCGCCCTGGCGGCCCATCGACGGGTGCTCCGGGTCGAAAGCGACGACACTCTTCCGCGGCCAGAAGCCCCTGCGGCCAAAAATCGTGAGCAGGGTCGGAAGCAGGGTGAGACCCGCGGTGAGCGAACAGGCAACCCCGATCGCGAACACGGGCCCGAGCGAGCTGGTGCCCTTGTTGTCCGCCAGGGCGAGGACCAGCATCGCTAGCGCGACGGTCAGGCCACTGGCCAGGATCGCCGGACCGGCGCGCCTCACGGCGCGAGCCATCGCCTCGTGCTTGTCCTCGATGCGCCGCAGCTCCTCGCGGTAGCGCGAGACCAATAAGAGGCAGTAGTCGGTGCCGACGCCGAACATGAGCACGATCAGGATCGAGGTGCTGTTCGTCGAGACCGTCGCCCCGGATTTCGCGTACGCGTAGATGAGCGCCTGGGCGACCGTGTAGGCGAAGAAGACGACGATCAGCGGGGTGATCGCCACCAGTACCGATCGATAGATCGCCCCGAGCAGGACGAGCACGAGCACGACCGTGGCGAGCAGCAGCTTCGTGTCGATGTTGTTGAAGACCTCGTTCGCGTCCGCGCTGAACCCGAGGTTGCCGGTGACATACACCTGCATGTCGCCGGTGTCCTTGTCCGTGATGTCGCGGACCGCCTTCCCCCAGTCACCCTCCTTGTCGAAGTTGGTGGGGGTGGTCAGCACCATCGTGGCGACCTCGCCGTTCTTGGAGACGAGCGCCGGGGACGAGCCGGGGGCAAATGGGACCGCCGGCGGCTCGACCAGGTGGATCTTGTCGTTTCCGGCGGCCTGGATCGCCTGCGCGTCGGCGGCGATCCTCTGCTTGTTCGCCGCCGTGAGCCCGCTCGAGTTCTTGTAGACGACGATCCCGGTGTCGGTCTGCCCCTGCGGGAAGTCGTGCTCGAGCTTGCGGACCACCTCGGTCGACTCCGCGCTGGCGGGCAGGAAGGATTCGGTCGAGTCGGTGGTCTGATCGGACAGCTTCGAGCCGAGCGGAAAGACCGCGAAGATCGCGATCAGCCAGACGACGAGGACCACCCATTTGCTGCGGCGGCCGGCCACTATCGATGCGAACTTCCTCAACGGACCTCCATGTACCGTGCTTCCTGTTTCCCGTCGGCCCGTGTTCCCCCTGAACCGGACGAGCGGCAGGGTATCGAGATCTCCCGGTCGGATCTGCGCCGAGCGGGCCCGTTTGCGACGCTGTATAGAGGGCAACCATGGCTGAAGAAATGAACCCGACAGCAGTCGAGCTCGACCCAGGGGTCGAGGAGCGTGTCGCGGCCCTGATCGAGGCGGGCCGCCCCGTCGACTGTGTCGATCTTTCGGAGGTCGATTCGTTGATCCAGGAGATGAACCTCTCCGATGAAGAGGCGGAGGCCGTGCAGCAGCGCATCGAGGGCGCCGGGCTGTCGCTGGAGGACGATTGCGGCAAGGAGGCGGCCGAGCCGGCTCGCTACCGCAACGGTGACCTCGCAGAGACGACCACGGACGCGCTCCAGCTCTTCTTCAACGAGATGCGCCGCTACCCCCTGCTCACCAAGGAGGAGGAGATCGAGCTCGCCCAGCGCATCGAGCGCGGCGACCTGGAGGCGAAGGAGAGGCTGATCAACTCGAACCTGCGGCTGGTCGTCTCGAATGCCCGCCGCTACATGCGCCAGGACCTCAACCTGCTCGACCTGATCCAGGAGGGGATCCTCGGCCTGATCCGCGCCGCCGAGAAGTTCGATTGGCGCAAGGGCTACAAGTTCTCGACGTATGCGACCTTCTGGATCCGACAGGCGATTCAGCGCGCGCTGGAGTCCAAGGAGCGCACCATTCGGGTCCCAAACCAGGTCGCCCAGCGCGAGCGCAAGGTGATGCGCATCGAGCGCGAGCTCGCGGCCAAGCTCGCCCGCGATCCGAGCACCGAGGAGATCGCGAGGGAGGCCGAACTCGACCCCGCCCAGGTCGAGGAGATCCGCGACCTCACCAGGGTCGTCACCAGCCTCGACCGGCCCGTCGGCGACGAGGATGCGTCCGCCCTCGGCGAGTTCATCCCCGACGAGCGCAGCGGTCCCTCCGAGGAGGTGGCGGTGAGCCTTCGGGATCAGATGCTACGTCGGGCGGTCGACGAGCTCCCCGACGACGAGCGCCAGGTGATTCGCCTGCGCTACGGGATCAACGGGGACGAGCCGACACCGCTCCGCGAGACCTCCCGCAGGCTGGAGCTGAAGCAGAGCGAGGTCAAGAGGCTCGAGGAGCGCGGCCTCAGCCGCCTCGCGCAGGCGCGCGAGGTCGAGGCGATGAGCGAAGCCGCCTAACTCCCAGCGTGGACTACACGATCAAGAACCTCAGGCAGGTCGAGGACATGGCCGCCTCGCAGGGCTTCGGCGAGGTGCAGGAGGCCCGCTTCGCGCACGGTGACCTCGACGCCGAGCAGATCGGGGTTTCGCTCCAGCGGGTGAAGCCCGGCAAGCGCCACGCCTTCGCTCACCGTCACAAGGAGGCCGAGGAGATCTACTTCGTCGTCTCCGGCAGCGGCCGCGTGAAGCTCGACGACGACGTGAAGGACGTCGTCGAGTTCGACGCGATCAGGGTCGGGCCATCCGTCACCCGCGCCTTTGAGGCCGGCGACGAGGGTCTCGAGCTGCTCGCCTTCAGCCCTCGCGCCAAGGGCGACGCCGAGATCGTCGAGGACTTCAGCTGGGACTAGCGGCCACCAGGCCGCTCTCCTCAGGAGCGTAGGGCGAAGCCCGAAGCGACTTACGCGGGGCGGCCGCTTGTGGCCGCGACCTGATGGCGAAACCGGATCGTCCGGCCACGTGGCCGGGTCGTCCGGCCACGTACATAAATTTGGCCGATGCCGCCATTGATCAGCTTCGACGAGGCGCTCCAGCTCGGAGCCCTGACCAGCCACGACGAGATCGGTGGGCTGGTCGAGCGCGCCTGGGAGGTGCGCCAGGACCGCTTCGGGGACTCGACCGACATGTGCTCGCTGGTCAACGCCAAATCAGGCGGCTGCGCCGAGGACTGCGGCTTCTGCGCGCAATCCCGCTACGCCGAGGCGGACACGCCGATGCACGCGATGATGGAGCCGGACCAGATCCTCGAGCACGCCAAGGCGGCCGAGGCGGCGGGGGCCCATCGCTTCTGCATGGTCACCCAGGGCCAGGGCCTCTCCAAGCGCGACTTCGCCAAGGTCCTGGAGGGCGCGCGGCTCGTTTCCGAGCAGACCAACCTGAAGCGCTGCGCCTCGATCGGCCACATGTCGCCCGAGCGCGCCCGGCGACTCAAGGACGCCGGCATCCAGCGCGTCCACCACAACGTCGAGTCCTCTCGCTCCTACTACCCGGAGGTATCGACCACGGTCCGCTACGAGGGCAGGCTGCGCACCATCGACGCGGTCAAGGAGGCCGGGCTCGAGACCTGCGTGGGCGGCATCCTCAATCTCGGCGAGTCCCCCAGGCAACGGGTCGAGATGGCCTTCGAGCTCGCCGAGCTCGAGCCGGACTCCGTCCCGATCAACCTCCTCAATCCCCGGACGGGCACGAAGTTCGGCAACCGCGAGCTGATGGACGCTTGGGATGTCGTCAAATGGGTGGCGATCTTCCGGCTGATCCTCCCCGACGCGCTCTTCCGGCTCTGCGGCGGCCGAGTCGAGAACCTGCAGGATCTGGCTCCGCTAGCGGTCAAGGCCGGCCTCAACGGGGTGATGATGGGCAACTTCCTCACCACGCTCGGCGTCGAGCCCGCCGAGGACCGCGCGATGTTCGAGGAGCTCGGGCTCAACGTCGCTCGCCAGCCGGACAACGGCGCGAACCCTCGGCCGGACAACCGCTCGGGATGGCTCGAGGGCGAGACGCCGGCCACCCCGGTGGACGAGCTGATCGACCGCCAGGCTGAGGCGAACTTCTGGGATCCCTCGACCCAGCTCCGGGTGGTGAAGAAGAAGGGCAGGGTGCCGGACTATCCGTCACGAGCATCCGAGGATCGCGACGCCGCCCCTGCCGGCTGGGGCGATTGATCGACCTCGCTCAGCGGCTCGATCAGCTCGAATCGAGCGGGCTGCGGCGGCGACTGCGCCTGGTTGACGGCCCCCAGGGCCCGAGCGTCCTCCTCGACGGACAGCCGGTCCTGCTGCTCTGCTCGAACAACTATCTGGGGCTGGCAGACCACCCGCGCCTTCGCCGGGCCGCCGCCGACGCCGCGCTCAGCCTGGGCACGAGCGCCGGAGCGTCGCGGCTGATCTCAGGGTCGATGTCGATCCACGCGGACCTCGAAGAGCGCCTAGCCGCGTTCAAGGGCACCGAGGCCGCCCTGCTCTTCGGCTCGGGCTATCTCGCCAATACGGGCACGATCGCGGCGCTGGCCCGCCGGGGCGAGGTCGTCTGCTCGGACGAGCTCAATCACGCCAGCATCATCGACGGCTGCCGGCTGGCCGGGGCGGAGACCTTCGTCTACCGGCACGCGGACCCCGAGCACCTCGAGTGGGGCCTTCGCCGGGCCGCCGGCCGGGCATCCCTGATCGTCACCGACGGCGTCTTCTCCATGGATGGCGACGTCGCCCCGCTCGCGGAGCTGTGGGGCCTGTCGCGCCGGCATCGGTGCCGGCTGATGGTCGACGAGGCCCACGCCACCGGGTGCCTCGGCCCCGGCGGGCGCGGCTCAGTCGCCGCCCAGGGGCTGACCGGCGAGGTGGACGTGATCGTCGGGACGCTCGGCAAGGCCCTGGGCGGCTACGGCGCCTACGTCTGCGGATCGGCGGAACTGGTCGACTTCCTGGTCAACTCCGCGCGTCCCTTCATCTTCTCGACCGCGCCGCCTCCCCCGGCCGTGGCCGCCGCCTCGGCCGCACTCGAGCTCCTGGAGGAGCGGCCGAAGCGCGTCGAGAAACTCCGGGCAAATGCCGCCGCACTGCGCTCGGGGCTGCGGGAGCAGGGACTGGAACCCGCCGGCTCGGACACCCAGATCGTCCCGCTGGTGGTCGGCGAGGCCCGCGATGCGATGGCCCTCTGCGAGCGGCTGCTCGAGGACGGCCTGTTCGGGCAGGCGATCAGGCCGCCCACCGTCCCAACCGGAACCTGCCGCCTGCGTCTGACGGTGATGGCCACCCATGCGATCGGCGATCTGCGGCGAGCGGCGAGGTCGATCGGCGCCGCCGCGCGCCAGCTGGGCCTGGCGCCGGAGCCACGGGCGCGGACTGCCGAGCTGCGTGAGGCGGCCTGATCCATGCGAGGCCTGTTCGTCACCGGCACCGGGACGGAGGTCGGCAAGACGGTTGTCGCGTCCGCCCTGGCGCACACGGCGCGAGCGGCCGGAGCTCGTGTCGCCGTATTCAAGCCGGCGGTCAGCGGACTGGACGACCATCCGCTCCTCCCCGAGGTCTGGCCGAGCGCGGCCGAGCTGCCGGACCACGCCATGCTTCGACTCGCCGCGGGCTCCCAGCAGGGCGACGACGAGGTCGCTCCGTACCGCTACGGGCCGGGGGTGTCTCCCCACCTCGCGGCCGAGCTGGAGGGCAACCCGATCGACCCGGACCTGTTGCGTGGCGCCGCGCTGGCCGCGACGGAGGGCGCAAACCTGCTCGTCTGCGAGGGCGTGGGCGGCTTCCTCGTGCCGCTCACCCCGGACTACCTGGTCCGCGACCTCGCTCGGGACCTGGCGCTGCCGGTCGTCGTCGTGGCGTCACCCGGTCTCGGGACGATCAACCACACCCTGATGACGCTCCAGGCGATTCGTTCGGCAGAGCTCGAGATCTCCGCCGTGGTGATCACGCCCTGGCCCGAACGTCCTTCGCCGATGGAGCGATCCAATCGCGAGACGATCGAGCAACTCGGGGTCGTGCCCGTCGAGACGCTTCCGCGCCTCGATCTCACGAATCCAGGTTCCTGGCCGGCACTCCGTATGGGGGTCGGCTCCCCGCGCGCGACCAGCAGCCTCCGCGCCGCTTAGAGCCTCAGCGGGCTCCGGCCGGGACGGCTTCCTCCGCCGCGGCCTCAACCGGGATGGCCGCCACGGCCTCCTCGGCCGCCTCATGCGTCTCGACCCGCTTGGTGCGGGCGCCTCGCACGAGCGCCAGTGAGACGGCCAGGCCAGCGACGACCACGAAGGCCGCCAGCAGCATCGCGCTGCCGAGCGCGTCGACGAAGACCGCGCGCGCCTGCTCGGGGGCGCTCGCGAGCTTGGCGGGATCGAACCCGCTGCCGAGCTGCGACTGGAAGATCGCGCCGGTCGCGGCCACGCCGACGGAGGCGCCGATCATGCGCGACATCTGCAGGACGCCGGACGCCACCCCTGACTTCTGGACGCTGACCGCGTTCATCGCGGCTGTCGACATGGGCGACATCACCAGGGCGATGCCGAAGCCCATCAGGATGAAGGGGATGAGCAGTCCGCTGTAGGTGGTCGAGGTATTGATGCCGGCGAACATGAACATCGAAACCGCCAGTACCGCCAATCCGGCGCTCATCGGCGTCGCGGGACCGAGCCGGTCGGCGAGCCGGCCGGAGATCGGCGCGACGACGGCGATCACCATCGTCGTCGGCAGGAACCTGACCCCGGCCTCGAGGGCTCCGTAGCCGAGGATGTCCTGCATGTAGATCGCCATGAAGAAGAACGTGCCCATCATCGCGAAGGTGACGATGAAGGCGACCAGGTTCGAGCCGATGAACTGCCGAGTCTTGAAGAGCCCGAACTCGACCATCGGGGCCCCGGCTCGCAGCTCGATCGCGACGAACGCCGCCAGGCCGATCAAACCGCCGCCCAAGAGAACCAGGATCGTCGGCGATCCCCAGCCCCAGCTGTTGCCCTCGATCAGACCGAGGACGATCGCCGTCAGGCTCGCCGTCAGCGCGACCACCCCGGGATAGTCGACGCGGCGGTCGACCGTCTCGTCACGGGACTCGCGCACCGCGAACACCGTCGCGGCCACGGCGCCGACGGCGACCGGAAGGTTGATGAAGAAGATGGCGCGCCAGCTCACGTACTCGGTCAAGAAGCCGCCAACCACCGGCCCGATCGAGAGTGCGAGGGCCGAGACGCCTGCCCAGGTGCCGATGGCCTTGCCTCGCTCTGCGGCCGGGAAGGCGTTGGTGATGATCGAGAGCGTCGCCGGCATCATCAGCGCGGCGCCGATCCCCTGAATCGCGCGGCTGCCGATCAGCATCGCCGGGTCCTGCGCGATGCCCGCCGTCGCAGACGTGATTGCGAAGATGATCACTCCGGCGAGGAACATCAGCCTGCGGCCGAAGATGTCGCCGAGCCGGCCGCCGGTCGCGATCAGGACGGCGAAGGTGAGCGTGTAGCCGTTGATGACCCATTCGAGGGCGGAAATCTGCGCGTGGAGATCGCGCTGGATCGACGGCAGCGCCACGTTCACGACGGTGTTGTCGAGCATCACCATGAAGAGCGCGAAGCACATCGCGCCGAGCGTCCACCACTTGCGGTTGTCGTCGGTGATCAGGTGCCGGTAGCGGGTCATCGGCTGACCTTCCTCTCGTGATTGGCGTAGATCGCGGCGATCTCGGGGCGCTCGAGGAGCGCATCGAGTGCCGACTCAAGCTTGTGTCGCTCGTCGGGCTCGAGCGAGCCGGTGAACTCCTCGAGGGTCGCGAGGCGAGCGGAGATGATCCGGTCGGCGAGGCCGCGACCCTTGGAGGTGAGTGCGAGCCGGCGGACGCGGCGGTCGTTCTCATCCTCGACTCGAGTGGCGAGCTTCTTCCGGACGAGCCCGTCGGTGGCGCGACTGGCGGAGGCGACGGAGATTCCGAGCTCCTCGGAGATCGCTGTGACGGTGCGGGCATCCTCGTCGGGCGCCTGGAGCTCGACCAGCACCTTCATCTGGGCGAAGGTGAGGCCGCTCTCGTCGATGACCCGGAAGACCTGGTTCCCGCGCGGCCCCATGCAGCGCACGACGATGGCGCTCAGCTTGATCGCCAGGTCGTCGCGCAGGGGTCGGGTGGTCTTGCGTTCTTCCGTCGCTGCTTCCATTACGGAAAAGGTTACAGGTTTGCAACCTTTTCTGAACTGCAACGGTCTGTGAGGTGGGTCACACAGCCGCGGCGCGGGGGAGCTCCGGCCCTCCGTGAGCCGAGAGCTCGTGCTTCGGCTTGCCGCGGATCACGACCGCGGCGATCACCGCGCCCAGGACGGTCACCGCCGCCCCCAGCGCCATCGCGGCGCCGAGCGCGTCCGTGAACTTGGTCGCCTCGGCGGCCCCGCCGCTCGCCAGCAGGGCGGGGTTGAAGTTCCCGAGCTTGGCCTGGAAGATCGCCCCGGTGGCGGCGACCCCGATGGTCCCTCCCATCATCCGGAACATCTGGAGCGTCCCCGAGGCGACCCCGGCCTTCTCCATGTCGACCGCGTTCATCGCTGCAGTCGACATCGGTGACATCGTGATGCCGATCCCGATTCCGAGCAGGATGAACGCGGGCAACAGGTCGTCGTACGTAGTCGTCGCCGTCATCCGCGAGAAGAGGTAGAGCGAGAGCGAGGTGATCGCCAAGCCGAGGACCATCGGCCATCTGGAACCGATCTTGTCCGCAACCCGGCCGGCGAGCGGGGCCGCGATCACGATCACGATGGTGGTGGGCAGGAAACGGACGCCGTCTCGAGCGGTGAGAACTGGAGGAGATCCTGGAGATAGATGGCCAGGAAGAAGAAACTGCCCAGCATCGCGAAGCTGATGATCGTCGCCACCGTGTTGGCGCCGACGAAGTTGCGGGAGCGGAAGAAGGTGAAGTCGACGATCGGCGCCGAGACGCGTGACTCGACGAACAGGAAGATCGGGGTGGTGACGACTCCGATGGCGAGCAGCCCGATGATTTGTCCGGAGCCCCAGCCCCAGTCGTTTCCCTCGATCAGCGCCAGAACGAAGGCCGTCAGCGCGACCGTGAGCAGGACGATGCCGAGGTAGTCGACGGTCCGCTCGGCCTTCTCATCACGGGACTCCCGCACTGCGAACAGTGAGGCAAGCAGTGCAAGCACCGCAATCGGCAGGTTGATGTAGAAGATCGCTCGCCAGCTCACGTCCTCAGTCAGGAATCCGCCGGCCAGCGGGCCGAAGGAGAGGGCGAGACCCGAGATCCCGGCCCAGGTCCCGATGGCCTTGCCGCGCTCCTCCACCGCGAAGGCGTCGGTGATGATCGAGAGCGTGGCCGGCATCATCAGCGCTCCGCCGACACCCTCGGCAATCCGGGAGACGACCAACATCGTCGGGTCCTGGGCCAGGCCGGCGGTCGCGGAGGAGACCGCGAAGACGATCACGCCGATCATGAAGATCAGCCGCCGTCCGAAGATGTCGCCGAGGCGTCCACCGGTGACGAGCAGCGCCGCGAAGCTCAGGGTGTAGCCGTTCACCACCCACTAGAGCTGGTCGACGCTGGTCTTCAGGTCCTTCTGGATCGACGGCAGCGCGACGTTCACCACCGTGCTGTCGAGCATGATCATGAACATCGACAGGCACATCGCCCCGAGGGTCCACCACTTCCGGTTGGCCTCGGTGATCAGACCGCGAGAGTCCATCCGGCGTCGATCTTATGTTGGCCAGCGGCGAATGCAGAACGCTACCCGGCTCGATCACGATCACCTCTGGCACCCGTTTACGCAGCAGCGCGATTGGGTGGCGGAGGATCCGTTGATGATCGAGTCGGCCGAGGGCGCCGAGCTGATCGATTCCGACGGGCGTCGTTACCTCGACGGCGTCTCCTCCCTCTGGTGCAACGTGCACGGCCATCGTCATCCTGCGATCGACGAGGCTGTGCGCGGCCAGCTCGACCGCGTCGCCCACTCCACGATGCTGGGCCTCTCGCACCCGGGCGCCGCCGAACTGGCGGCGCGCCTCGTCGAGATCGCCCCGGCGGGGCTGAGCCGGGTCTTCTATTCGGACTCCGGGTCGACGGCGGTCGAGGTCGCGCTCAAGATGGCGTTCCAGTACTGGCAGCACCGCGGCGGCCAGCACGTCCGGAAGACCTCGTTCATCTGCCTCGACGAGGCCTACCACGGAGACACGATCGGCTCGGTCTCGGTCGGTGGGATGGCGCTCTTCCACTCAACGTTCGGGCCGCTGCTCTTCGACGCCCATCGGGCAAAGCCGGGTGGCGTCGACGACATCGGCCGGCTGCTCGCCATGCATGAGGAGGAGGTCGCGGCGGTGGTCCTCGAACCGCTCATCCAGGGGGCGGCGGGAATGCTCACTCATCCGCCTGGGTACCTGCGCGCTGTCCGGCGGCTCTGCGACCGCCACGGCGCGCTGCTGATCTGCGACGAGGTCGCGACCGGATTCGGGCGGACCGGGACGATGTTCGCCTGCGAGCAGGAAGGCGTCTCGCCCGACCTGCTCTGCGTGGCCAAGGGGCTCACCGGGGGCTACCTGCCGCTGGCCGCGACGCTGGCCACCGAGCGGATCTACGAGGCCTTCCTCGGCTCCCACTCCGAGCAACGGACCTTCTTTCACGGCCACACCTACACGGGCAACCCGCTGGCCTGCGCCGCCGCGATCGCCTCGCTTGAGGTATTCGAGCGGGAGCGGACGCTCGTCAGGCTGCAGCCCAAGATCAGGCTGCTCTCGGAGTGGCTCGGTCAGGTGGAGCGAATGCGCGAGGTGCAGGAGGTGCGCCAGCGCGGCCTGATGGTCGGAATCGACCTCGGCGAGCACGATCCGGAGCTCCGCCTCGGCCACCGCGTGGTGCTGGAGGCGCGACGGCGCGGTGTGATCGTGCGGCCGCTCGGCGACGTGATCGTGCTGATGCCGCCGCTCTCGATCAGCAAGCAGGACCTGCGACGCCTGGTGCAGGTCGTCGCACAATCGATCCGGGCAGCCTATCCGGTCGCGGAGCTCGATTCGGGCGCCAAGGGCCGCCTCGACTCCGCGCTGCTCGAAGCCGCCTGACTACTCGTCGTAGGGCTCGAAGTCCGACTTGCGAGCCCCACAGACAGGGCAGAACCAGTCGTCCGGGATGTCATCGAACGCCGTTCCCGGCGGTACCCCGCCGTCGGGATCCCCCTCGTCCGGGTCGTAGATGAACCCGCAGGAGGTGCAGATGTAGAGCTGCTTGGTCGTTGTCTCCGCGGCCATGGGGCGCCAGAGTAACCATTACGCTCGCGGGAAGTGGAACCCGCTGTCCCTCGGCCCGCCGCGACGGTGATCCTGCTCCGCAGAGGCGGCAAGCATGCTGGGCGCGGCCTCGAGGTACTGCTCGTGCAGCGCAATCCCGAAGCCCGCTTCATGCCCGGCGTCTGGGTCTTTCCAGGCGGCGCAGTAGATCCGGGTGATGGCGAGGGCGAGGAGGCACATCGCGCGGCGGCCGTCAGGGAGCTGGCCGAGGAGGCGGGGATCGAGGTGCCGGCCACGGACCTGGTGGCCTACTCGCGCTGGATCACGCCCAAGGTGGTGCCGATCCGCTTCGACACGCGGTTCTACCTGTCCCTCGCGCCGGCCCATTCTCCACCCCACGCGGACGGCTCGGAGACGGTGGACGCGGGCTGGTTCAACCCGCAGGACGCGCTGGCGAAGCATCACGCTGGAGAGCTGCCCCTGGTCTTCCCCACGATCAAGCACCTGGAGTCGCTCGTCGACTTCGCCAACGCCACCGAGGCGCTGGAGGCGGCGCGGCAGCGTGAGGTGAAGCCGGTGGAGCCCCGGGTCGAGGGCGAGGGGGACCGGCAGCGGATCGTCCTGCCGGACGAGCTTCCCTGACCGACCCCGAGGAGGCCCGGCGCGCAAGAATCAGGTCATGACCAGCACGCTGCCTGCAGAGGTGCGCAACGCGTTCGAGCGGTACATCACCTGCGAGCTCACCACCGTCGATGCCCGGAAACAGCCGATCACCTGGCCGGTGACTCCCTACTACCGGCAGGGCGCCGCGACGATCGACGTCACCACCGGCCTGGGCTATCCGAAGAAGGCGGACGACGCCCGACGCCATCCGAGCATCTCCCTCCTCTTCTCCGATCCGACCGGCTCGGGCATCGAGAGAGGCCCGAGGGTGCTCGTACAGGGCACGGCGACGGTCGACGACGAGGACCTGAAGGCCAACGCGGACCGCTACATCAGCGAGTCCGGCGAGAAGCTGCCTGCCACCAAGAGGATGAACCCGCCGAAGCCGATCCGCCCGATGTTCAACTGGTACTACGCCCGGATCTACATCAAGGTCCGGCCCGAGCGCGTCTTCGTCTGGCCGGAGGGCGACCTCGCGGTGGAGCCGATCGTGCACGACGCGCACCTGGAAGAGGTGCGCTCCGGTCACGTCGAGGAGCCGGCACAGGACCACGGAGCGCCGTTCGGAGGGTCGCCCGCATGGAACAGCCGCATGGACTTCCTGGCCGAACACGAGACTGGCGTGCTCAGCTGGATGGGTCCGGACGGATTCCCGATCGCGGTCCGCACCCCGTTCAGGGCCGACGCCGCGCGCCGGGAGATCGCCATCGAGGGCGAGCCGGCGGCCCTGCCGCTGCTGGAGGGGCGAGCGTGCCTGACCGTGCATCGCCACGCGCCCGACTTCACCTGGCAGCGCAACATGCAGGTCCGGGGCGACCTGACGCGATCGGAGGGAGCCTGGAGGTTGGTGCCCCGCAGGATCGTCGGCGGCTTCGAGCTGCCCGAGGGCCGCCTGACCCGGTTCCAGGACTTCATCAGGAAGGGACCCGGCTTCTACCGGACCTATCGCCGCCGCCTGCGCGAGCGCTGAGTCCGCGGCCGACGAGCTGACTCGCTCAGGAGCCGATCTTCGGGGGGAAGGGCTCCAGGCCGGCGTTCCAGGGACCGGGCTTGTAGATGTCGAGGTTGTTCTCCTCCATCTCGCGGTGGAGGCGGTCGAAGATGCCGCCCGCCGAGTGCAGCGCCTCCTTCAGCTCCTGCTTGGAGCGCTCGCGCAGCCGCCAGTGGAAGAAGAGCTGCTGCTCGGTGATGCCGAAGTCGACCTCCGCCGGGATCCGCGTGATCCAGTCGATGAAGGCCGGGCTGAACAGCTCGCGCAGGGCCACCGGGTCGTGGTCGTGCGGGACGGTCGCGATGAAGCGCTTGTTGAAGTCGACGCTCTCGAACTCGACCCGGCGGCGAGAGTGCTTGTCGAGCTCGTCACCGGCGGTGCGCTCGATCGACTCGATGTCAAAGACGGGGACGACGGTGGCGAGGTCCGGCATGTGCGCCTTGACCAGCAACGCAGCCGGCAGGATCGCCTTGCGCCCGAAGGCTCCCTCCTCGTGCTCGTCGGCGTCACACGAGGCGCCGAAGAACCCGTGGGTGAGCTCGCCCGTCAGCTTGTTCGTCCCCCCTGGGCAGAGCGCGACCGGGCCGTCCTTCGGGTTGATCCCGCCGATCTGCTCGTATGTGAGCCCGCGCTCGGCGGCCAGGCCCTGGACGATCTCCGCCCACTGCTCCGCGTCAGCCTTCGCGCTCAATCGACGTCGACCAGGTCCTCGCGCCCGTCGGCCTCGAGCTGCGCCTTGTAGCGTGGGTAGACCGGCTTGGTCAGCGGCACCAGCTTCAAGATCTTCGCCACAGGGCCGCTCGCCTTGATCTGCCCGCGAGCGAGCGCGACCGGCACGTTCACCCTGCCGAGCCAGAAGAGGTGGGCGGTGTCCGCCTCCATGCTCATCACCACCTCGGGATCCATCTCGGTCTCGCCGAAATCGACGTCGGCCGGCTCGTCCTCCATCAGCCGGACCGTGATCGGCGAGTCCGGGTCGCGATGCGCGTACTGGACGATGGTGTTCGCCTTGCGGAACCTCGGCCCGAGCTCCTCGTCGGCGGCGAGCTCGACGAAGAGCTTGCCGATCGTGTCGTAGACCTCCTGGGCGTTCTTGAAATACGCCATGTCATGCCGATCCTATTCGGGAGACGGCTTCGCCATAAACGGCGGCCACAAACACCGCCGCCGGATCTACCCGGAGCTTTAATGTCTCCCTCCGTGGCACGGACCCATGACTTCGACTGGATCGTCATCGGCTCCGGGTTCGGCGGGTCGGTGTCCGCTCTCCGGCTCGCCGAGAAGGGGTACCGGGTGGCGATCCTTGAGTGCGGCCGGCGCTACCGCGACGAGGATTTCGCGGAGTCGACCTGGAACCTGCGCCGCTACTACTGGATGCCGAAGATCGGGCTCCGCGGCATCTTTCGGATGACCGTCTTCAAGGACGTCTTCATCGTCTCCGGCTCCGGTGTCGGTGGCGGCAGCCTCGGGTACGCCAACACCCTCTACCGGGCGAGGCCGGCCTTCTTCCAGGACCCGCAGTGGGACTCCCTGGGCGACTGGGAGGCCGCCCTCGATCCGCACTACGAGACCGCCGAGCGGATGCTCGGTGTGACGGACTATCCCCTGCAGGGCCCCGCCGACCTCCTTCTGAAGGAGTACGGCGAGAAGATCGGGGTTTCCGACACCTACAAGCAGACGCGTGTCGGCGCATTCTTCGGCGAGCCCGGCAAGGAGGTGCCCGACCCGTACTTCGGAGGGGAGGGGCCGCCCCGGTCGGGCTGCATCGGTTGCGGCAGCTGCATGGTCGGCTGCCGGCACAACGCCAAGAACACCCTGGTCAAGAACTACCTCTGGTTCGCGGAGAAGCTCGGCGTCGAGATCCTCCCCGAGCGCCAGGTCACGGACGTGCGGCCGATCTCGGGCGGTGCCGCCGACGGGTCGGACGGTTACGAGGTGGCCAGCGAGCACTCTGGCTCATGGCTGCGGAAGCGCCGGTCGACGCTGACCGCGCGCGGCGTGGTGATTGCGGCCGGCGCGCTTGGGACCAACAAGCTCCTGGCCAACTGCCGTCACCACGGCTCGCTGCCGCACGTATCCGGCCGCATCGGTGAGCTCGTGCGCACCAACAGCGAGTCGATCAACGCGGTGACGGCGCCGAGCGACGAGCGGGACTTCGCCAAGTCGGTCGCGATCAGCTCGAGCATCTACCCGGACCCGGACACCCACATCGAGGTCGTGACCTATGGGCGCCGCGCCGACTCAATGATCTACCTGTTCACGCTCCTCACCGGGAAGGGGACCAAGCTGACTCGGCCCCTCCTCTGGCTCGGACAGATGCTCCGGCATCCGCTCCGGGCGCTGCGGCTGGTCTGGCCGTTCAGCTGGTCGCGGCGGACGGTGATCCTGCTGGTCATGCAGACGCTCGACAACGCGATCCGGCTGCGCCCCAAGCGGCGGCTGCTGGGCCGCGGCGTGAGGTTGCAGACGGAGCAGGACCCTGAGAAGCCCAACCCGACCTTCATCCCGGCCGCCGATCACGTGGCGCGGTGGATGGCGGAGCGAACCGGCGGGATCCCTCAAAGCGGGATCAACGAGGCGATCTTCAACATCCCGACGACCGCGCACATCCTGGGTGGCGCGGCGATCGGCGCGGACCCGGACCGTGGGGTGGTCGACCGGCGCAACCGGGTCTTCGGCTACGAGAACCTGATGGTCTGCGACGGAGCGGCGATCCCGGCGAACCCGGGCGTCAACCCGAGCCTCACCATCACCGCCCTCGCCGAGCACGCGATGGCCCAGGTCGAGCCAAAGGACAGCGGTGCGCCGCCCCGGCTCCCCGAGGCGGCGCGACCGGCCGAAGCGGTGACTAGTTAGCTGCCGAGAAGTGGTCGGCGGCCTTCGCCCAGTTGACCACGTTCCACCAGGCATCCAGGTAGTCCGGGCGCTTGTTCTGGTACTTCAGGTAGTAGGCGTGCTCCCAGACGTCGCAGCCGATGATCGGCGTCTGACCGTCTGAGATCGGCGAGTCCTGGTTCGCGCTGGACACGACCGCGAGGCCGGAGCCGTCGTGGACGAGCCAGACCCAACCCGAGCCGAACTGGTTGACGCCCGCGTTCTTGAAGTCCTCCTTGAAGGAGTCGAAGTCCCCGAACGCGTCGTTGATCGCGGAGGCGAGGTCGCCGTCCGGCTCGCCGCCTCCGTCGGGGCTCATGATCTCCCAGAAGAAGGAGTGGTTGGAGTGCCCGCCGGCGTTGTTGCGGACGGCTGTCTCCTTGTCGCCCAGGCTCGAGAGGTTCTGCAGGACCTCGTTGACGTCCTTGTCGGCCCACTCGGTGCCTTCGAGGGCCGCGTTCGCCTTGTCCACATAAGCCTGGTGGTGCTTGTCGTGATGGACGCGCATCGTCTGCTCGTCGATATGCGGCTCGAGCGCGCTGTATTCGTAGGGAAGGTCGGGGACCTCGAACGCCATCTGGCCTCCTCGGGTCTCGGTGACGGTGGCTACTTCTAATCTAACGGTCGTGCACCGCGGGCCGCCCGGCGGAGGGACATGGACCGGCGTCGCCGTGACGTTCGCCGGCGTGCTGATCGGGGTCGCGGTGGCGCTGGCGATCCCCTCTTTGCGCGGGGCGGTGAGCGACGCGATCCACGGGGACACCGCCTCGGTCCGCAACGACCTGAACGGGAACCTCGGGGGAGTTCTGCTCGTCGTCTGGCTGGCGATGGTGCACGTGATCGTCTGGTACCCGGCCGAGATCCTGGATGCTGCGGCCGGCTACGTCTTCGGCTTCGGCGTCGGATTTCCCCTGGTGCTCGGTTGTTGGGTGCTCTCCGGGCTGGCGTCCTACGCCGTCGGCAGGCACTTCGCCCGCCCCCTGCTCTACCGGATCACCGGTGAGGAGCGGTTCGTGCGGCTCGAGCGCCTGCTGCACCGAGGCGGCGCCCCGTTCCTGCTCGGAGTTCGCCTGATCCCGATCATGCCGTTCAGCCTGATGGGATACGTCTGCGGCGCCGCCCGCATCCCGCTCTGGAGGTTCACCTGGACGACCGCCATCGGCTACGCGCCGCTCACCGCCTACTTCACCTACGTCGGCAGCAGGCTCGAGGGATTCTCCGCCGAGGACCCCATCCTCTGGATCGGCGGCGCAGTGCTGATCGCATGCATCTTCGGCGTGCGGTTCTTCCTGCCCAGCTCAACGGCCACCGACTCCGCCGGCGGCAAATGAGCGGCTAGTCCCGCTTGCGGAACTCCGCGAGGTCCTCCCTGGCGCGGCGCTGGACGATCGAGCTCAGCGGCGGCAGGCCGAGGAGGAGCCCCGCGGGTCCGAGCGCCTGCCGCGCCCACCTCCAGAACGAGAACGAGTCGTCGTGCTCGGCGATGCGCCCGTCGTGGAAGCGGAAGGAGGCCTCGACCTCATTGACCACGGGTCGGCCCGTGCGCGTGAAGGTGTAGTGGGCGATCCAGCGAGCGGAGCCGGTGTCACCCACCGCCTGGTGCTCGGCCAGCTCGACGCGCAGGTCATCGGCGCGCCCGGTCAGCATTCGCCACATGTCGCCCGCCTCGTCACCGCTCAACTCGCCGAAGGCGGGATCATGAAAACGCCCATCCGGCTCATACAGCCTCGCCATCGCCTCCCCGTCGTGGCGGTTCATTGCTCCGTAGAGATCGCGGATCAGCTGGTCGTTGTCGGCCACGCGCCCACGCTATCCGCTGGCCCGCTCGCGTGGCAACACCGCTCTATCCTTCTGCCCCTCGGGGCGTGGCGCAGCCTGGTAGCGCGCACCGTTCGGGTCGGTGAGGTCCCCGGTTCAAATCCGGGCGCCCCGATTGCTTCTCGCTAGCCGAGCACCTTGAACTTCCGGACCGCCGGGGTGCCGTCGGCGATCCCGGTCGGGCCGATCGCCTGCACCTTGAGGACGTGCCTTCCGGGCTTGAGCTTGACCGAGGGCACGAAGGGGGCGGTGCACGGCTTGAACGCCCCCCGGTCGAGCCTGCACTGGAAGGTCGACCCGGCCTGGCTGGAGGTGAATTGGAACTTCGGCTTGCGCTTGCGGGTCTTCTTCTTCGGCCCCTTGGTGATCGTCGTGTCGGGAGCGGTCGGCGGCGGGCTCGTGGGAGTCTGGACCGTGAACGAACGGGTCGCCACCGCCGAGTTGGCCGCCCGATCCGTCGCCTGCACCCGGAACGTGTATGACCCGTCAGGCAGCGGGCTTGAGGCGGTGTCGCTGTTGCCGGGTCCCGAGCAGGCGGAGAAATTGGCCGTGCCGGTGTCGATGGAGCACTTGAAGGTGATCGGGCCGACCGCGTCGCTGGCGCTGAAGGTGAACGTCGGCGTCCTCTCTGTGGTGGACCCGGTCGGCCCCGAGTCAACGCTCACGTGGGGCGGGGTCGAGTCCTCCACGTAGGTCGTGGAGGTTGCGGAGCACGGGGACGTGTTGTTCGAGACATCTGTGGCCCTTGCCCAGAAGCTCGTCGAGGTGTTGTCGGCGACGGTCACTGGGATCCCGGGCGAGGCGAAGGCGACCGCGCTGCCGGTCGCGCTCGCGCTCGAACAGGTGGAGTTGGTATAGACCTTGACGGTCGAGCCGCATTCGGCGTTAGAGCCGAAGACCTTCGGGTTGTTGTCGTTGCCCGGGGAGCTCGGCGTCGTCCCCTGTGGATTCGGCGCCGACGGCGCGTCCGTGTCGGTGCCCACCACCAGCGGCGTGCAGCTGCTCGACTGGCCGTCAGGGTTGGTGACCGTGACCGACTGGGCCCCGTTCGCGGCGGCGGTGGTGTCGAGGTTGAGGGTGATGTGGGTCGGGTCGATGTAGGTGACGCTGTTCACGACCACTCCGCCGCCGACCGAGGCGGTGATGTGATTCAGGAATCCCGGCCCGCCGGTGTCCGGACCGGGGTCGAAGAATCCGGAGCCGTCGGTCGACGTTCCGGTGATCGTCACCAGGACCGATGACTGACCCGGAAGAATCGTGTTGGGGCTCGCCGCCGCCGGCGTAGCCGGCGGCGGGGCCTTCAGCTGGATCACGCGCACTCCCCAGACGTTCTGAGCGCTGGCGTACTCCTGGAAGGTCCAGAAGGTCTGGTCGTCTGTTGGGTCGACGACCGTCTGGGAGAAGTCGCCCCATCGCCGCGGAGACCCCGAGCCCAGGTTGTAGCTGCTCGAGCTCGACTGGGTGAGCTGGAAGGGCTCCGTCGTGCCGCTCGGGTCTGTCGCCAGGCGGCCCGAGGAGGCGATCTCGGCGAACCGCCCGACGCCGGCCGTGCTCATGTTGAGTGAAGCGTGGCCCTGGCCGTTCATGGCTATCGACGGCATCCAGAAGAAACGGGGATTGGAAGTGGCTGCGTCGAAGAGCGTCCCCGATTGGATCAGGCTCGGGGTGCTGCCGAGGTTGCCCACCTGGTACCAGCGCGCCGCGTCCCGGTCGCCACCGGCGGCGCCAACGCCGCTCGAGTTGACGCGGATGTTGTGCGCCGTCCAGAGAGTGTCGGAGCCGCCTGGGCCCCGGCCCACCATCGCCTCGAAGAAGCGGTCGTCCAGGGCATCGATCCCGCCGACCGCGCCCTGGGCGGGGACCGAGAGCGGCTGGGCCGTGCTGGGCAGGGACACCGACGAGGTCGAAATCGTGGGCGTGGTCGTGCCGGGGTTATTGACCTTGACAACGTCCATCCGATTCAGGACCAGGTTGTCCGGTCCCACCACATAGCCGGTGCCCGCGCCGGGACCCATGTTGGTCGCCGGCTGAGGGCTGTCCGGGCCCGATGCCACGGGGCTGCTCACGGTCTGGAAGCCGGTGACGTGGATTGGGCCCGCACCGATCACGCTCGACTTCTGGATCACGTAGAGGCTGGTGCCTGTGAAGGAGCCGCTGAGGGAGCCGAACCTGTTGACGCCGATGTAGATCGCGTTCGTATCTACCCCGAGCTGTGGGTAGTCCACGAGCTGGCCCGTGGGGCTGAACTCCGGGAAGGAGAAGAAGGTGAAGCTCGTCTCGTCGGTGATCGTGGAGCTGTCGCTGACCGCCAGCATGACGAGGTTGTTGTTGTTCTGGACCGAAATCGCGGACACGATCCAGCGCCCCGAGAGTCGGTCGTACTCGACGCCGGGATCGGTCGGCTCGACGCCGGTTGGGAGCTGCGAGTCCCAGAAGGTCGAGTCCGAGACGTCCAGGTCACCGGGATTCTGGTTGCCGGATTTGTCGAAGACCCGGAGTCGCCCGTTGACGTCGACGAGGACCTGGGTCGGGCCGACGGCACCCATCGAGTCGGGTGGCACGAAACCCGAGTCGCCGAAGTCCGCACCGAGGAACGAGGTGCCCGAGGAGAGCGACGACCGCGGGCCGATCGCAGAACGGCCGGAGCGCTGCAGCGGCGGGGCCGGGCCGGCGACCTTCGGCGGCAGGCTCTCCTCGCCCGGCTCGGGCTTCTCCTTGACCCTCTGCCCGCCGACGGTCTCGGCGCCCGCTCGCGCCGGCTCGCCCTCGCCCTCGGGCTGGGCTTGTTCCTTACCCTCCCCCGGCTGGGCCTCGCCGGTGGGATTCTCTCTCGCTGCCTCCCCCTCTTCCTCGCCCTCGCCGGGCTTGACGCCCTCGGCAGCAGCGATCTCGTCGGTGCTCGGCAGGACCGACGGGTGACGGTCGACGAACCTCTGGCGCGCCGCGATGCTGGCGACATTGCGGGTGACGCCAGAGGATCCGGTCCATGGTTTCCCCTTTGTTGCCTCGGCCTCGTGCCGGTCGTTGCCCCCGATCAGAACGACAGCCACGATCACCAGTACGAGAACGCAAAGCACCGCAAGGAGGCTGCGACGCTTCATCGGCACGCGAGTCTAGAGGCAGCCTCAGCGATCAAACCGGGGCGACCGGCTGCTTCCTCTTTCGGAGCTTCAGCTGAATCGACTGACTGCTCGGGTCGCCTCCGCTAGGGACGAAGGTCACCGCGAGCGGGACGGTCACCCTGCCCTTCCGCGCCAGCCGGCGCGCGGTCTTTCCGGTGGCGAGGAGCTGGAAGGTGACTGGACCCGCCACCGCGAGGCTCTTGGAGGCCCGCTTGCGCAGGCCCTTCCCGGTCATCGTCACGATGCCGGGATTCGAGGTGGTGGCTGTGATCGAAGCCGTGCCCCGCTTGCGGTCACGGATGACGCCGCCGAGAGTGAAGGTGTTGTCCGGGACGAGTACGGCCGTGAGGTTGAGGCGAACATCGCTCTGAGCGCTGAACGCACCGCTGGAGCCGTCGGCGAGGCTGCCCGAGCGCGTCAGGACATTGTCCCCCGGCGCGCTGAAGGTGCAGGAGTTCGATGGGCCGGTCTCGTTCAGGCCGAGCAGGTCGCCCGACTTCACCGGCAACTCGACCGGGACGGTGTTGATGCCGCCCGAGAGCAGCACCGAGGAAGCGTGCGCCATCACCTGGAAGACGTCCGGGTCCGGAGTTCTGCGGAAGATCTTGATCACGTAATGCGCGCCGGCGCCGGATGAGTTGGTCGTCCAGGAGGTGATCATGCCCGCCTGTCGTGCCACGTAGAGGTTCCCGCCGGTGACGCTCGGCTCCAGGTAGTCGACGTTGGAAGTGCTGCAGGCCGGCGATGGCGGGAAGGAGGTCAGTTGACCGATCGTCACCGACGCGTCCACACGAGTCGGGGCCGCCACCGCTGCGAGACAGGCGAGCGCCAGCAGGACGGCGAGGCGCCGCCGGACGTGGCTTCGGTTGTTCGTGAGCGCGGGCCCGCGCTGCAAAAAGCCCTCCATGCGATCGACCCTCCCCGGTCTTGGCGCAGGTTAGCCGACAAAGGCGGCGCGAATGCGGGGGTCGACCTGCGGCGAGAGCCTGCGGCCCTCGACCTCCGACGTGGGTCCGGACTCGATGAAGTCGTGCCCACGCATGGCGATTTCGAACAGCACCCCGGAGGGCTCCCGGAAGTAGATGGAGCGGCAGTGGCCGCGGTCGATCACCGGCGTTGCCCTGCACCCCATGCCAATCACCCGCTGGCGCCAGGCCGGCAGACCGTCTTCGCAAGCCCAGGCGATGTGATGGAGGGTGCCGGCACCGACGAGTCCCCTCTCGGCTGGCGGGGCATCGAAGGCGAAGGCGCTGCTCCCCTGCTCGCTCTCGACCGCATAGCTCTGGGGACCAGTGACGGCGAAGCCGAGCCGGCCGGCGAGGATGTCCGCGCTTGGGACGCTCTCGCGCCCGTAGGCGCGCGCGCCGGTCAGGCCGAGGACGACGTGCTCCGGCGGGATCGTCGCCGACCCGAGCGACAGGCCGGCTCCTCCGCCTGACGCATCGGCGACTAGCTCGTGGCCGATCCCCTCAGGGTCGGAGAAGGCCAGCCGCGGCCCGTGTCCGTTCGCCTCGACCGGCCTGGCCTCGATGCCCGCGTCCGCAAGGCGATCGGCCCAGTAGGAGAGAGCGGCCGGAGACCGGACGGTCCAGGTCAGCGTGTGGAGCATGCCATTGCCGGCTCGCCCGTGGCGGATCCCCGGGGCCTCGATGAAGCTCAGGACGCCGCCAGGTCTGCCGGGCTCCTGGCCGAGCCGGATCAGGTGGGAGTCCGGGGCCTCGAAATCACGATCACGGCCGATGAAAGCGAGTCCCATGATCCCGGCGAAGAAGTCGAGGCAGCGCTGGCCGTCGCCCGTGATTCCGGTGATGTGGTGTATGCCGTCTAGACGCATCGATCGTTCAACATTCAGAGACTCATTGACGGAGCCTGTCGCACGCCTCGCACGGCCTGACCCAACTTGAGTTTCTAGACCACTAAAGTACACAAATGGCCACTTCGGCGCGACCGAACATCCTCTACGTCCACTCGCACGACACCGGGCGCTACGTGCAGCCCTACGGCTATCAGGTGCCCACGCCCAACATCCAGCTGCTCGCGGACCAGGGCGTCCTCTTCCGCAAGGCCTTCTGCGCCGCCCCCACCTGCTCGGGGAGCCGCGCCTCGCTGCTCACCGGCCAGTACTGCCACAACAACGGGATGCTCGGGCTGGCGCACCGGGGCTGGTCGCTGAACGACTACGGCGAGCACATCGTCCACCCCCTCCGGTCCGCCGGCTACGGCTCGGTGCTGATCGGCGAGCAGCACATCTCGGAGGACCCGGCCGTGATCGGCTACGACGAGGTGATCGAGGTCGACAGCCACCACGCCCAGGACGTAGCGCCGATCACCATTGAGGCTCTGCAGACCGCCTCGGAGCCGTTCTTCCTCTCGGTCGGGTTCTTCGAGACCCACCGGCAGTTCCGGGCGCCGACCTCGGTCCGCGACTCGCTCTACTCACTGCCGCCGGCGAACCTGCCCGATACGCCCGCGACCCGCCGGGACATGGCGGCGTTCAAGGCGAGCGCGCGCTCGCTCGACCAGGGGATCGGCGCGGTGCTCAACGGGCTGCACGACCTCGACCTGACCGAGCGGACGCTGATCATCTGCACGACCGACCACGGTCTCGCCTTCCCCAACGCGAAGGCGACGCTGTACGACCGCGGCACCGGGGTGATGCTGCTGATGCGCGGCCCTGGCGGCTTCACCGGCGGCAAGGTCTACGACGCGATGGTGAGCCACCTCGACATCTACCCGACGCTCTGCGACATCGCCGGCGCCGACCGCCCCGGCTTCCTCCAGGGCACCTCACTGCTCCCACTCGTGACCGACGAGACCGACCGGATCCACGATGAGATCTTCACCGAGGTGACCTTCCACGCGGCGTACGAGCCCACCCGGGCGATTCGCACCGAGCGCTGGAAGTACATTCGCCGCTTCGACGACAACCAGCATCCGGTCCTCTCCAACTGCGACGACAGCGCCAGCAAGGAGACGCTGGTGGAGGCGGACTGGGCTGATCAGGTCGTCCAAACGGAGCAGCTCTACGACCTGGTGCTCGATCCGAACGAGGTCCGCAACCTCGCCCAGGAGCCCGGCCAGGCGAACGTCGTGCACGAACTCCGCGATCGCCTCAGCGCATGGATGCGAGAGACCCAGGACCCGCTGCTGGACGGCCCGATCGCGGTGCCACCGGGGGCTGTCGTCAACGACCCGGGCCAGGCCTCCCCCAACGACCCGCTGCAGACGGGCACGCCCGCCTAGTCCACCCACCAGCTATCCGCTGTCGGTAGCCTCCCTGGTGAGTCATGGGAGTGATCGGCCACCTCCGATTGTCATTCTGGGTCGTGGTTCTGGGCACCATCGTGCTCTACGGCTTTTTCGTCCTGGTAGCCAGCATTCCGCTCGGTCAAATCGTGGCGCTCACCGCAGCGGTCGCCGTCCTGACGGCGATCTTCACGATCAGGAACGTGCGGCTGGCGGGCGAGCTCGCCGACCGCGGCGGGAACCCTCAGCTGCGCCGTTCGCTGAACCGGATCCGCGAGCGCCGCGGCTTCTAGCCTCGGCGTCCTCCGGGTTGCCCCGCTCGCGGGCGACGATCATCGCCCGGATGCCGAGCGCGTCGGGACGGTGGCCGTTTCCGTCCGTCCCCGCCTGGTCGGCGAGCGGCGCCCCGACCGCGAGCAGGCGGTCGAGCAGCGCGAAGGCCTCCTCGCTGCCCCCTCGACCGAAGCAGACCCGGGCGGCGTACGAACCCGCGCCCTCCTTCAGCCGGACCGCCGGCCAGACGCCGACGGTCCACGCGATGATCGCCCGCATCCGCAGCCGAGCCGCGGCTCGCCGGAGCGGGCCCCGGTCGAGGTCCGCCCCACCCCAGGAGAGGCAGAAATCCCGCCGGATGCGGCTGATCCGGCGGTACCCGCCCGTGCCGACCACGCGGTGGGCGTACGGGTAGAGGCGCTGCCTGTCGGCGTATCCGGCGCGGTCGTTCCAGCCGCGCAGGAACGCGGCGATCACGCGATCGACGCAGCGCGGGTCGTCCGAGAAGGGCTCGCCCCCGACGATCGACGCGAGCTCGACAATGCAGACCCCGTCCGAAGGAGAGCGGTGCGAACCGGCCTCCAGGCGCACGGGAGGCGCCGGTACTGCGTCCCTGAGCTCACTCCCATCGATCATGCAGGCAACTCCGGGCGAAGGATACTCCCGGCGCCCGGCTTCGTCGCCGGTCGCCATCACCGGTCAGCTCACGGCGGCGATCGCCGCCCGCACCTCCGCCAGGGAGGGGGACTCAATCAGCTGACGGGTCCCGTTCGGCCCGCCGACGACCACCGCCGGCTCGGCCGGAAGATGCCGGTCCGCGGCCAGGCTCTCGTCGTCCTTCAGGGTCTGCTCGATGTCCGAGTCCTTCATGTCACTCTGCCACTGCTCGACGTTGAAGTTGAGGATCGCCCGGGCGACGTTGTTGAGGAAGTCCTGGGTCGCGCCGACCTTCTTCGCCTCCTCCTGGTTCGCGAAGAAGAGCTGGATGAACTGCCACTCGTCGTCCTGCTTCGCCGCCGCGACCGCCGCGTAGGAGCCGAGAAAGAAGCCGGATTCCGCGCTGATCGGGAAGTGGTGGAAGATCATCTGGACCTGACCGGCCCGCACCGGTCCGCTGATCAGGGGCACGATCACGTCGCGGTTCCAGTCCGAGCACGGATCGCACTGGAGGTCGTTGAAGACCTGGATCGTCACCGGAGCGTCCCCGGGGCCGAGGCGAGCCCCGTCCTGCTGGATGCCGCCCAGCAGGCTCTGGGTCTCCTCCGCGCCGGTGATCTTGAACTGCTCACCCTCACCGCCGGTGCCGATCGAGAGGCTGACGATCGCAAAGCCGAGCAGGCCGACAATCACCGCCAGCACGATCAACCCGACGAGTCGTGGGCGCCTCCGCGGTTGATCCTCGTTCACGAGGACGGCATGGTAGATAGGCGCACTAGGCTGCGTTCGTGGCCGCCCGCGACGAGATCCTCGCCTTCTGCGACGACCTGCTGGACGTCGCGTCGTTCGAAGACTACGGGCCGAACGGGCTGCAGGTCCCGGGTGGGGCCGAGGTGACCAGGGTCGCCACGGGGGTTTCGGCGAACCTGGAGCTCCTCTCGGCCGCGGTCGACTCGGGGGCCGAGCTCGTGATCACGCACCACGGGCTCTTCTGGGGCTCCGAGGTCGCCCCGCTCTCGGTGCCAATGGCCGCCAGGCTGCGGACGCTGCTCGCCGCTGAGGCGTCACTCGCCGCCTACCACCTTCCCCTCGACGCCCATCCGGAGATCGGCAACAACGCGCTCCTTCGCGATGCGCTCGGCCTCGAGCCGGACGGGCGGGCCTTCGGCGAGGCGAAGGGCTCGGCCGTCGGAGTGATCGGCAACGTCGCGGAGGCGATCGACATCGGGGAGCTTGCCCGGCGGCTGACCGAGGCCGTCGGCCAGGAGCCCCTGGTGTTCGACGCCGGACCGAACCGAATCTCAAGCATCGGCATCATCACCGGCGGCGGTGCGTTCGCGCTCGGCGAGGCGGGGAAGCTGGGACTCGACGCCCTCGTCACCGGAGAGCCGACCGAGCCCGCGATGGGCGAGGCGCGCGAGTACGGGGTCCACTTCCTGGCCGGAGGGCACTACGCGACCGAGACGTTCGGCATTCGGCGACTCGGGGACCTGGTGGCCGAGCGCTTCTCGGTGGAACACGAGTTCATCGACGTGCCCAACCCCGTTTAGGCCCGCAAACTGCGAAAAATGGATTGACACGTCGCCCGGAAGCGATATACATGCCCGACATACACGGCCGCGGCAGGCACCGCGGTCGAATCCGGCGTTGACGAGGAAGGAGTGGCCTATATGTCCGTTCACCTGACGCCCACGGAGCTTGCCGAGGAGATGCACATGAAGAGGCGCGACGTGCTCTCGAAGTGCATCGAGATGAATGTGCCGGTCCTCAAGGGCCGGATCGACAAAACCCTCTTCGAGTCCTCCCTGCGAGCGTTCCAGGCTCAGAAGCGACAGGCCACCGCCTAGCCGGCAAGAGCACGCCCCGCCTGACCTCGAGGTTGGCTGCGCAGCCAGCCTCCTAATAGACTCCCTCCAATGGAGAGCGCGACGATCGCGGCCGGGTCAGGCTCGGAATCGAGCACCCACAGCAAGACCTGCGCCGACCTGATGCCGCTTGCCGCCGAGCGCCATGCGGATCTGGCGGCCGTCACCTACAAGGACGACTCGGGCGATTGGGTTTCGAAGACCTACCGAGAGGTCGGGGAGATCGTCCGCCAGCTCGCGCTGGGCCTGATCGAGCTCGGCATCGAGAAGGGCGACAAGGTCTCGATCCTCGCCAACACCCGTCCCGAGTGGACCTACTTCGACTTCGCCGCGCTCAGCGTGGGCGCCACCGTCGTCCCGATCTACCAGACCAACTCGCCAGAGGAATGCCAGTACGTGCTCGAGAACTCGGACGCGAAGGCCGTGGTCGTGGAGGACTCCGAGCAGCTGGCCAAAGTCGACGAAATCCGGGACCGGCTCCCCAAGCTCGAGCACGTGATCCGTATCGAGGGCTCGGGCGGAAACGCGATCTCGATGGACGAGCTGATCGAGGCCGGCAAGGACCGGTCCGACTCCGAGTGGGAGCAGCGCTGGCAGGCGGTCACCCCCGACGACATCTGCACGTTCATCTACACCTCCGGCACGACCGGCCCACCAAAGGGCTGTGTGATCTCGCACGGCAACTACCGCTCCATGGTCACGATGGCGCTCGACGAGAGCCTCCTCGACAGCGACACCACCACCTACCTCTTCCTCCCCCTGGCGCACTCCTTCGCGCTGCTGATCCAGTTCCTGAGCTTCGACCTGGGCGGCAACATCGCCTACTGGGAGCGCGACCCGTTGAAGATCGTCCCGAACCTCGTCGAGGTGAAGCCAGACTACTTCCCGTCAGTGCCCCGGATCTTCGAGAAGATCTACACGGCGGCCACCGGCGAGGTCGAGAAGTCCGGCGGAATCAAGAAACTCGTCTTCAACTGGGCGATCGGCGTCGGCAAGAAGGTTCGCCAAAAGGAACGAGCGGGTGAGCCGATCGGCTGGCTTCTCCGCAAACAGTACGAGATCGCCGACAAGCAGGTGCTTTCCAAGGTCCGCGTCCTGTTCGGCGGCAACATCAAGAACTGCGTCACCGGCGCCGCGCCGATCAACCCGGAGATCCTGCGCTTCTTCGACGCCGCCGGGGTCCTCATCCTCGAGGGCTGGGGAATGACCGAGACCTCCACCGCCGCGACGGTGGCGAGGCCCGATGCCTTCAAGTTCGGCAAGGTCGGCCGGGCCTTTCAGGGTTGTGAGATCAAGATCGCCGAGGACGGCGAGATCCTGGTCCGCGGCCCGAACATCTTCCAGGGCTACTACAAGAACGAGGAGGCGACCCGGGAGACCCTCGAGGACGGCTGGCTTCACACCGGCGACATCGGTGAGCTCGACCAGGACGGCTACCTCTCGATCACCGGTCGCAAGAAGGACATCATCATCACGGCGGGCGGCAAGAACATCACTCCGGCGAACCTGGAGGCTGAGATCAAGCAGAGCCCATACGTGTCCCAGTGCGTCGTGATCGGCGATCGCAGGCCCTATCTGGTGGCGCTGGTCACCCTCGACATGGAGGAGTGCGCGAAGCTCTGTGAGGAGAAGGGCTGGCCCGCCGATCCGGCCGAGCTGCGGCGGAACGAGGGGATGCGGGCCGTCATCCAGGAGCACCTGGACAAGGTGAACGAGAAGTTCGCGCGGGTCGAACAGGTGAAGAAGTTCGAGATCCTCCCCCACGACCTCTCCCAGGAGACGGGCGAGCTGACCCCGACCATGAAGGTGAAGCGCAACGTCGTCACAGACAAGTTCGAGCAGGACGTCGACGCCCTCTACGCCTAGGTTCCTCGTAGCGCCGGACTCCTTCAAGGGCACTCTGAGCGCCCGCGAGGTCGCCGAGGCGATGGGCCGGGGCGTCGAGGATGCGGGGGCGATTCCGGACCTCTGCCCGGCGGCTGACGGCGGCGAAGGCACCGCAGAGATCCTCCTCGAGGCGCTCGGCGGCGAGTTCCGGAAGGCGGATGTGCATGATCCGCTGGGGCGGGAGATCCAGGCGAGCTACGCGCTGGTGCGTGATGGCGCCGAGGCCGTGGTGGAGGTCGCCGCCGCCTCGGGACTCGGCCTGGTGGGTGAGGACGAGCGTGACCCGGAACGTGCCTCGAGCGCGGGTACCGGCGAACTGATCGCCGCCGCTGCCGCCGCCGGCGCACGACGGATCCTGGTGGCTGCGGGCGGAAGCGCCACCACGGACGGCGGCCGTGGCGCGATAGATGCGATCGAGGCGGCCGGCGGACTCGGGAGCGCGAAGCTCGAGGTGCTGTGCGACACCTCGGTCCCCTTCGAGCGTGCCGCTGAGGTCTTCGCGCACCAGAAGGGCGCGTCAGCCGATCAGGTGGAGAGGCTCTCCTCCCGCCTCGTCGCCGAGGCCGGGGCGCTGCCGCGCGACCCGCGGGGCCGCGCGATGACCGGCGCGGCGGGCGGGCTCTCCGGCGGACTCTGGGCGGCTTTCGGTGCGCACCTGGCGCCCGGGGCGGCGTTCGTCCTCGGCGTCATCGGGTTCGACCGCCGCCTCGAGCGGACCGGCGCGGTGATCACGGGCGAGGGCCGGCTCGATGCGCAGAGCCGCGCGGGCAAGCTGACCGGCGAGGTCGCCCGGCGCTGCCGCGCGGCGCAGGTGTCCTGCCACGTGATCGCCGGCGAGATCGCCCTCGCTCCGGAGGACGAGGCCTGGTTCGGCTTCGCGACGCTCGCCTCTGCGGGGAGCGTGGAGTCGATCACAGGAGCCGCGGAGCGCATCACCGCGGCCGCCTCACGCTGAACGCCGAAAGGTTCGGCCTACGGCGGCCCGGTCCAGCCGGCCGCGTAGCAGGGGTCCGGCCCGCACGGATCGATGATCTGTCCTCCGGGCTTCAGGAACTCCGCGATCTGATGGCGGACGAGGGGCGAGGTGTCGATCACGGTGTCGTGCGGGTCCACACCGAAGGAGTCGTCCGGGGCGAGGTTGGTGATCGGCGCGGGATCGGTGCCAAGCACCCCGCCCATTCCGTCGGGGCGCTTGGGCCCGATGTCCCAGACGAAAATCCCGTTGCCGTTCGCGTCCGACGGGAAGGTCGAGCATCGGCAGGTCGGGGAAGAAGTCGACGAAGCCCGGAGTCCGGCCGGGGTCGAGCGTCGGATAGCGCAGCGGCGCCCCGATGGTCCTCGCCTCCACCTCCGTCGCGATGTTGGAGACCTGGTGATCCCCGTAGGACATGTCGATCAGGACGTGATGCGCCGGGGTGTTCGGGCAGCGGGTCGCTGGTCATGTGGTTGGCGTATCCGTCCGGCTCGCCGCGGTCCCACATCATCTGGATCATCGCGAGGAGCAGCGGGCGCTCTGACTGATTCGGATAGGACGGATAGAGGATCAGGGCGTAGTCCGAGAAGTCCACACTGCGGGTGAGCAGTGTCGAGTAGTTCATGCCGGGGACGTAGAGCACGGTTCGGGTGATGTCGGGCTCGACCGCCGTCAGCGCTCCGCCGGCGATCCCTCCCTGGCTGTTGCCGTAGTAGTACAGCCCCGAGCCGTGATCGATCACGGACTGACCGCCGAACTTGAACGCCGCGTCGCTCGAGAAGCCGTCCGGCAGCATCAGGAGGCGGCCCAAATAGATGAAGTTGAGGAAGCCCTGCTGCAGCCCGTCAGCGATCGGCTGGAACTTCGACAGGTCCTGGAGCGCCTGGATCGCCGTGCCGACGTCGTCCTCCATCATCCCCGTGAAGTCCGTGGCGCAGGTCATCACCCCCTCGTCGTTGCCGAGCTGGCGGACGTTGGTGGTGTGCACCTCCGTGTAGTCGCCGAACAGGCCGTGCCCGTACATCGACGGCCTCACGGCATGATCGAGGTTCCAGACACCGGAGCCCGGGCTGCTCTCCGTGACCGCCGACTTCGGGATGTTGCAGGTGAAGCGCGCGGTCTGAAAGTTGCCGGGAGTCTGCTGCGGGAGGCCGTCGGGACCGAGACTGAACTGCCCGCCGGGCGCGCAGCCGGGCGAATTCAGGAAGCAGGGCACCTGATAAGTCCCCGTCACCTCGCGAACGTTCTCGGTCGCGTGGCTTCCGGTCAGGGGGTTCGTCGGGTCGTCGACCGTCTTCACGTCGGTCACCGTGAAAGACGGCGCCGACCCCTGCATCGTGCCGTCGCCCGGCGTCGTGTCACCCAGGTCCGCTAGCCCCCGGTCTCGGATCGAGAGCATCCGCTGGGTGATGTTCGTCGTACTCGCGACGGTGAAGTCCCAGGCGTCATACAGATCGCCGCGGCCAATCCCGGCCTGCTGAAGCCTCGAGAAGATCTCGTCGAAGTGCGCGCGACGGCTCTCGATCGCGGGCACGTCGGTCGTCACCCCGTCCCGGTAGAGCGCGAACCCAGGAGGCGCCGGGATCACGTTTCCGGAGGCGTCCTTCAGGTTGCGCATCGCGACGATGTAGCGATGGCCTTCGATCAGGTTGCGGCCCGGGCGAATGATCAGGTCGGTGCTGTCGGGACTGCTCGCCGTTGAGTCAAGCTCCGACCAGATCAGCTGACGCTGGCCCGTGGAGGCGTCGATCAAGGCGATCGGCTGGTTCGGCGCGAAGGCCTGGTCCATGTCGGTGAGCGGGACGGCTCCCGTCTTCTGGAAAGCCGTCGGATTGTCGAGCCCGGGGACCCGGGTGACGATGCTCTCCCCGGGGCTGAAGCCGTCGCTGCGGTTGATGTCCGCCGGGTTGATGTGGACGCCGTCCTTGTTGGCGGGGGTCGAAGCGGCGCTCAGGTTGACCCGCAGCCCGGTGGGGGTGCTCGAGTCGGAGACGGTGTAATGGTCGCTCGGGAACGGGAAGAGGCAGTTGGTCCCGGGGCTGGCGATGATCTCGCAGCGAGCCGCGTCGGCAAGCGAGGTGCACTGCGGCACCGAATGGGTCAGGGTGGCCCGCCCCTTGGGGCTGTTGCCCTTCTTCCGCTTCTTCGACTTCCCAGCGGCCTTGGCCGTCAGCAGCAAGGTGTCCGCGCCGCAGCCCTGCAGGACCTCCCTGCCGGTGGCACTAAGGGGAAGGGAGACGGTCTTCTTCTTGCTCCCGCCGGTCGAGATCCGAACCGGGTCGGTGAGGGCGGGGCCGCCGCCGAATCCGCGTACCGCCAAGACGAGCTTGCGCCCGCGGGCAGACCGGACGATGGCGTCGATGCTCCCCGAGGAGAGCAGCGCCTGGTCGCTCTGGGACTTGGACTTGAAGGAAAGCGCAAGCCGCCCCGAACCGTGATGCTTGGCCAGGGCCGGGGTCGCTGCGGCCGCGAGCAGACACGCACCGAGACAGCCCGCGAGCAGGACCAACCAGATCCGGGTCTCGCGCCGGCCAGTCCCTCGGCCCTCGAGCAACACCGTTCCTCTCTCCATTCCCTCTCCTGGACCTGGTCCGCCGCGGAACCTACCAGGGAACGGCGATCGGGAAGCACCACGTCTGTAGCGTCCCGGCGGTGAATGCGAAGGGCAGCACCGCCGTGGTCACGGGCGCGAGCAGCGGCATCGGCGCAGCCACCGTCCGCTCCCTTGCGGCCGCCGGCTTCGACGTGGTCGCGGCCGCGAGGCGCCTCGAGCAATGCGAGGAGCTGGCCCGCGAAGTGGGCGGGCGCGCCCTCCGCCTCGATGTCACCGACCAGGACTCGGTCGCCACGCTCGCCGAGGCGCTGCCGGACCTCTCGGTGCTGGTCAACAACGCGGGAGGGGCACTCGGGCTCGAGCCGATGGCGGAGGCCGACGAGGAGAACTGGCGCCGCATGTACGAATCCAACGTGATGGGAGTGATGAGGGTGACAAGGGCACTCCTCCCCGCGCTCGAGCGCAGCGGCAACGGCTTCGTCGTCGTGGTCGGCTCGGTGGCCGGCGTCGAGGTCTATCCGGGTGGAGGGGGCTACACCGCGGCGAAGCACGCCGCCAACGCGGTGACGCGGACCCTCCGCCTCGAGCTGCTCGGCAAACCCGTCAGGGTCAGCGAGGTGGCGCCGGGCATGGTCGAGACCGCGTTCTCGCTGGTCAGATTCGAGGGGGACGAGGAGAAGGCGCGCAGGGTCTACGAGGGCACCACCCCGCTGACCGCCGAGGACGTCGCCGATGCGATCGCCTACGTGGTCACCCGTGCGCCCCACGTGGACATCGACTACCTGTCGATCAAGCCGACGGACCAGGCGACCGCCCGGGACGTGCACCGCCGTTAGGGAGGCCCTCCGCGTCTAGTCCTGGGACGCGGCAGCGTCCGCCTCGCCCGACTGGCGCAAGAGGGCGCCGGTCGTCTGCTCCAGGACCCGGCGCCAAGCCGACATCCCCTTCTCCTCCTCCTCGACGGTGTCGAGGACCCGCCGGACCCGACTGGCGGAGATCTCGATCCCGTGCCGGGCCGCGACCTCCTTGTAGCGCTGGTAGTCGCGCGCGAGCCTCACGGTCACCGACTCGAAGCCGTGCTTGGCGATCTGGAGCCGGGCGGAGTAGTCGAGGATCGAGGTGCCGAACATGAGCTCGTCGTCGAACTCGGGCTCGATCAGGATGATGTCGACGTCCGGGAAGCGCTCTTTCCACGACTGCACGGCCATGTGAAGCCTGGCGTGCGCGAGCAGCCGGAAAGCCTGGTTGCCGATCGCGGGCATCCCCATGTCGGAGACGCGCCGCACCCTCGAGCCGAACACGGTCGGGATGCGGGTCTCGAAGTCGTTCACGTACGGCACCAGCGGATTGACCACCACGATGAACTTGGCGCCGGCATCCACCGCGACGTCGACGTTGGTGGTCGAGACGATCCCGCCGTCGACGAGCTGCCTGCCCCTGAGCTCGTATGGCTCGTAGACGATCGGCAGGGCTCCGGAGGCGGCGACTGCGCGCGAGATCGGCACGTCGTCCCATTCCCCCTCTCCGAAGACGATCCGTTCGCAGGTATCGAGATCGGTCGCGGTGATCAGCAGCTCCAGGTCGAGCTCGCGGAAGTCGTTGGTGCGGTCGGGATCGGAGAGGACGGTGCGGACGTACTTCTCGATGCCACGGTTGTGGTAGATCCCGGTGGGGAGGCCCTCGGCGAGGCCCATGACCATGTCCACCATCGAGATCTCGCCGATGTTCGCCGCCAGTCGACGGGCCGTGGCGGCGATGCGGAGGGGAAACAGCGCCAGGCGCTCCGCGAACCCCTTGTAGTTTGGACGGAGCAGGGTGCGCAGGGACGCGTTCTCGATGGGCGACGGGAGAGCTTTGTCAAGGACCCTGAACATCTCCTCCGGGGTGACGCCGTTCGCGACCATGCTGGCCACGAACGCGCCGGCACTGGTCCCCACGTAGATGTCGAAGTCGTTGACCGTTCGGTTCACGGCCAGGAGGTCGAAGGCGCGCAGCGCGCCCATCTCGTAGACGCCGCCGGTGAACCCGCCGCCCCCTAGGACCAGGGCTGTCTTGTCACCCCGTTCGCGCCGTCGCCTCCCCTTGCTGCTGCGCGCTCTGGTGCCGGGGCCGTCGAACTGGACCACTTTCCCCATCGGAAAGGGGATTATGGCATCGCGGCGCGCTGGTCAGCCAACCAACCGCCGCTACCTTGGCGCGCCTTGGCTGTTCTAGGCAGGAGCGCGACACCCACGCGCGTATGCATGGGCATGGTCAAGCACAGAGGGGCGATCCTCGCCGGGCTGCTCGCGGCGGCCCTGATCCTGCCCGCCGCCGCACAGGCGCGCCCGTCGGGCCCCGACAAAGCCTTCCGCACGCCCATCGCCCGCGGGGCCGCCGCCGCCCACACCTCCGTTTCCCGAGCCAAGCTCGCCATCGGACTGTCGAGGCTCTTCCGCCGCGTCGGCAAGAGCAGCGCCTTCGTCTTCGATCCAAGCACCCACACGAAGCTATTCGCGAGGAAGGGCGGCCGGGCCCGGATCCTGGCCTCGAACTCGAAGCTGTTCACCACCTCCACCGCGCTCTCCAAGTTCGAGCCAGACGGACGTCTGCACACCAGCGTCTGGTCGCGCGACGACATCACCGACGGTGTCAGCCAGGGCCTCTATCTGCGCGGCGGCGGGGACCCGACCCTGACCACTTCGGCTCTCACCAAGCTCGCCGATCGGGTGCGCGCCGCGGGCGTCGTCACGGTCCAGGGTCCCCTCCTCTACGACGCCTCCTTCCTCGACGGTCAGACCGGGATCCCCGAGCACGGGATAACCCCGGAGAGCGTCGGCAGGCTCTCGGGTCTAGAGATCGACAACGGATCGCCGAGCGACCCCGCCAAGACGGCCGCTCAGCGCTTCGAGGACGCCCTGCGCAAGGACGGGGTCTCGATCGGCAACAGCGTCATGCCGGCGACGGTCGCCCTGGGCGCGGTGCAGGTGGCCGACTACGCCTCCCCGACGATGGCCGACATCGTCCAGGATACGAACGTCCCCTCGAACAACTACCTGGCCGAGATGCTCCTCAAGGACGTCGGCTCGCAGTTCGGCGCCGGGGGCTCGACGGCCGCCGGTCTCTCGGTCGTCAGGCAGTTCGCCTCAAAGCAGGGAGCGCGCTTTGCCGGCGAGAACGGATCGGGCTTGACACGCCGCAACAAGGCCTCGCCGGCCTCCGTCGTCAGGCTGCTCGGCTCGATGCTCGAGATCGACGCCAATGCGGACCCTGATGCCCAGCGCGCCCAGGAGAGGCTGCGCGATGCCTGGGTCGATTCGCTGGCCGTCGCGGGTCGGAGCGGCACCGTCGCCCGCCGCATGCGCGGAACCGCCGCCGCGGGCAACTGCCGCCTGAAGACCGGCACACTCGACGGAGTGAGCGCGCTCTCCGGCTACTGCTTCCGCGGCGGCGATGACGCCGACCACGCGGTCATCTTCTCGCTGCTGATGAACCGGGTGGACGTCAACCGGGCGCACACCGTCCAGGACCGAATGGCCGCGCTGATCTCCCGCTACCCGCGCTAGCCGGGCCGCTGGTGGCTAGACGCGGCCGCGCGGAGGCGTGCTGCGCTTCCTCGGCGTCCCGTCCTCGCCGACCAGCTTCTGCAGGCGGCGCTCGTCGATCACCTCGGTGCCGAGTTCCTCAGCCTTGGCGAGCTTCGAGCCCGGGCTGTCGCCGGCGATCACGTAGTCGGTCTTCTTCGAGACCGAGTTGACCACCTTGCCGCCGGCCAGGCGGATCAGCCGCGTCGCCTGCTCGCGGCTCAGGTTGGGAAGAGTGCCGGTGAGCACCAGCGTCTTGCCGTCGAGCGGCCCGCCCTGCTTGCGGCGCTCGGAGGGATCGAGCTCCATGCGCAGCCCGGCCTTCCGCAGCCGCTCGATCAGCCGGCGGGTGCGGTCCTCCGAGAGCTCCTCGTAGATCTGCTGCGCGAGGACGGGGCCGATGCCCTCCGCCTTCTCGATGTCCTCCGGCTGCGCATCGAGCAGAGCGTCCATCGTGCCGAAGTGCTCCGCGAGAGACTCGGCGTTGACGAACCCGATCCCCGGGATCCCGAGCGCGTAGAGCACGCGCGAGAAGGGCATCTTCTTCGCCTGATCGATCTCCTCGACCAGGTTCTTCGCCGAGATTTCCCCGAAGCCCTCCAGCTCCGCGATCCGCCCGGCGGTCAGATCAAAGATGTCGGCGGCATCCGAGATCAGGCCCTCCTGGAGGAAGCGATAGGCGTTCTTCTCGCCCAGCCCCTCGATCTCGAGGGCGCCGCGGAAGTGCTTTAAGTGCTGGAACTGCTGGCCGGGGCAGCCGGTGCGGTTGGGGCAGATCGTGAACACCCCGTCCTCCGGCTTCAAAGTCGGGGTCCCGCAGAGGGGGCACTTCTTCGGGGGCTTCGGCTTGCGGGCGCCCTTCTTGCGGCGCTGGATGATCGGGGAGACCACCTGTGGAATCACGTCACCCGCACGCATGACGACCACCTCGTCCCCCTCGCGGACGTCCTTGCGTGTCAGGTCCTCCTCGTTGTGCAGCGTCGCGGTGCTGACCGTGACACCGCTGACGTGGACCGGCTCGAGCATCGCGAACGGCAGCAGGTGCCCGGTCCGCCCTACGTTCCAGACGATCTTGTTGAGCTTGGTCGTGGCGGTCGTCGGGGGGAACTTCCAAGCCACGGCCCAGCGCGGCTCTCGCCCCGCGACCCCGAGCTCCCGCTGCAGCCCCCGGTCGTCCACCTTGACGACCACGCCGTCGATCTCGAAGTCGAGGGCGTCGCGGCGATTCTCCCACCAGCGGCAGCGCTCCGCGACCTCATCGATGCCGTGCAGGATCGAGATGTCCCCGTTGACCTTGAAGCCTCGCTCCTGGAGCCACTCCAGCGACTCCGAGTGGCTGTCCGGCTCCCAGCCCCTCAGTGCCGCCACGCCGTAGCACCAGATGGAGAGCGGCCGGGTGGCGGTGATCGTGGGATCGAGCTGCCGCAGCGACCCGGCGGCGGCGTTGCGCGGGTTGGCGAAGGTGGGCTCTCCGTCCTGGGCGCGCTGCTCGTTGACCTTCGCGAAGCCCGCGATCGGCAGGTAGATCTCCCCACGGACCTCAACCAGCTCGGGAGCGTCCGGGATGCTCAGCGGGATCGCCTTGATGGTCTTCAGGTTCTGGGTGACGTCCTCACCGATCCGCCCATCGCCGCGGGTCGCTCCGCGGGCGAAGACGCCGCTTTCGTAGGTAAGCGAGATGGCGAGGCCGTCGACCTTCGGCTCCGTGACGTAGCGGATCTCGCGTCCCGAGATGTCGAGCCGCTCGAGCTGGCGCTCGACCCGCGTGGCCCAGGCCCGGAGCTCGTCCTCGTTGCGGGCGTTGCCGAGGGAGAGCATCGGCTCGTGATGGGTGACCTGCTTGAACTTGTCGAGCGGGGCCCCTCCGACACGCTGGGTCGGCGAATCCGGCGTCAGCAGCTCCGGATGCTCTTCCTCGATTCCGCGCAGCTCGCGGAGGAGGTCGTCGTAGTCGGGGTCCGAGATCTCGGGGTCGTCGAGAACGTAGTAGCGGTGGTCGTGGTACGCGATCTGCCGCCTGAGCTCCTCGGCCCGCTTCACTGCCCCCTTCGGTGCCGTCACCGCTGCGTCGGAGCCTCGGCGGACTCGGCTGCTGTCTCTGCCCTCCCGAGCATCCCCGTGAAGTCCCAGGCCTTGAGCCGATCGAGGCTCGGGCGGTCGGTGAGGTCGAAGTGGACGGGTGTGACCGAGATTCGCTCCCGGGCGATCGCCGAAAGGTCGGAGCCCTGCTCGTCCTCGAAGCTGGGCTCGAAGCCATAGATCTGGTACCGGTTCCTCCCGGTCTCGGGGTCCTCGTCGACGAGCTTCATCTCGTCGTTGTAGAGGCGCTTGCCCAGGTGCGTCACCTCGATGCCGGTCGGGTCGCCCGCCGGGCAGTTGATGTTGAGCAGCGTGTCGGCTGGCAGCGGGTCGTGGGCGACGTGCTTGACGAGCTCACCGGTGAACGCGGCGGCCACCGAGAAATCGAACTCGCGGCCCCACCGGAAGTCCATCTCCCGAGCGGCCGACTGCTGGGAGACGGCGATCGCCGGGATCCCGAGCACGATCCCCTCGAGCGCGGCGGCGACGGTGCCCGAGTAGGTGATGTCGTCGCCCAGATTCGAGCCGTGGTTGATCCCCGAGACGATCAGTTCGGGCCGTTCGCCGACCAGGCCGAGCTCCGCGAAGCGCACGCAGTCGACCGGCGTCCCCTCGGTGGCGTAGCCGGTCGTCCCGTCGTCGAAGGGGACCTCCTCCACCCAGAGCGGCGAGCGCGTCGTGATGCTTCGCGCGGTCGCGCTCCGGTTCGAATCCGGCGCAACCACATGCACGTCGAGGTCCGGGATCTTGCGCAGCTCGCGGCGCAGGGCGTTCAGCCCGGTCGCCTGGATCCCGTCGTCGTTGGTGATCAGGACTCGCATCGTCCTGAGTTTAGGTAGACGGCTTCGCCATCAGATCGCGGCGGTAGCGGCCGCCCACCATAAGTCGCTCCGGGCTTCGCCCTCCGCTCCAAGGTGGAGCGGCCTGACCGCCGCTAACCGCCGCCGTATGCGATGACCAGTTCCGTCATCGCGCCCAGCGTCACGCCGGCGGACAGCATCAGCAGGCCGAGCTCTCGATGCCCGAGTCGCCGCATCGCAGTCCAGACCTCGCCGATCACGTAGAGGATGGCGCCCGCGGAGACCGCGTAGAAGAGCAGCTCGAGGGGCTCGGAGCTGACGTTGTAGCCGACCATCGCGCCCAGGAAGACGGGGCCACCTCCGACCAGCCCGGCGATGGCGAGCCACCTCCAGCTTGGCCGGACGTCGCCGAGCGGGCCCACGATGCCGAAGCCCTCGGTCGCGTTGTGAACCGCGAAGCCGATGATCAGCACCGTGGCGAGCCCGATCTCCCCGGTGTTGGCCGAGACGCCGATCGCCAGGCCCTCGGCGAAATTGTGGAGCCCGATGGCCGCCGCGATCGCCATCCCGGTTCGCAGTGCGCGCGCCCGGGCGGTGACCTCGTCGGAGAGCATCTCGGCCTGCTCCACGGTCAGGGCATCGGTGGCGCCACCCGCGATCGGGGGCGCCTCGACGTTGCGCATTCGCCGCTCGACCAGCGCCAGCCCCGCCAATCCGGCTGTGAACCCGGCCCCGAAGAGCAGCCCGAGCAGGAGGCCGACCGGCAGGGACCCGCTGCCATCGTGCAGCTCGTCGAATCGATGCTCGACGATCTCCAGCCCGTGGACGAATACCTCGGCGAAGAGAAAGGCCAGAACCCCCACTGAGAACATCGCGAGAGCGACCCGGGCGCGCTGCGAAACGAACTCGATCCGCCCGAAAGGCAGGCCGAGGTAGATCGTGAAGCCGGCCAGCGCGCCGAGCAGGACTGTCTCGCCAAATGACACGGGGCGTCACAGTATCAGATCTATTAGGGTGCCCTAAGCCGTGTAGCTGACCTCGGCGAGGTGAAGCCCCTGGGCCCGGGCGGTGTCTCCCGCCCGCTCTCGCGGGGCGCCCTCGAGCAGTCCTGCGAAATCCTCGAGCGGGCGGCGTCCGCCCGCCACCTCGAGCATCGTCCCGACGAGCACCCGCACCATGTTGCGCATGAATGCGTCGGCCTCGATCCAGAGCTCGAGCACGTTCCCCTCACCAAGCACCGCGGGCTTCTGGTGCCACTCGGCGCGGAGGATGTCGCGCTCGAAGCGCACGTGCTCGGTCTGAGTGGGCGTGAACGCCGTGAAGTCATGGGTGCCCCGCAGCGCGTCGGCGCAGCCGGCGAGCGCGCCGAGGTCGACCCGATGTGGCCAGAACAGCGAGATCCCCGCCTCGAACGGGTTGGGGGTCCGCTCGGCGAGCACCCGGTAGCAGTACGTGCGCGAGACGGCGTCCCGGCGCGCGTCGAAGGCGCCGGCGGAGGCGGCTGCCCTGACGACCAGGTCGTGACCGGTGTGCGAGTTGAGCGCCCGGGCGAGCTCCTCGGGCGGATCGGACGCCGCGGCGAAGCTCGCCACCTGAGCCCAGGCGTGGACCCCGGCGTCGGTCCTTCCCGCCACGGTGAGAGGCGCCGGGGCGCCCAGGATCCGCTCCAGGGCGCCCTCGAGCTCGCCCTGCACGGTGCGCTGCCCAGGCTGGGTCGCCCAACCCGCGAAGCCGGCACCGTGGTAGGCGAGATCGAGTCGCACACTCCTCATGGATCGGCGACACTACCCAGCGATGGCGTTGCCCGGTTCGGACGAACCAACCTCGATCTCCCAGGACGAGGCCCGTCAGGAGCTCTTCGGCCGTGGCCCCAGCAAGGTGGGGATGGAGGTCTACGAGGTCGTCGCGATCGCACTCGGCATCGTCGGCGCGGGAGTCGCGGTCGAGACGATCGACAGCTGGGCCCAGTGGGTCGTCCTGGGCGCGATCGTCATCACGGTGATCGGCTTCATGATCGCCGTCAGCCCCAACCGCCGGGAGTAGCGCTCTGTGAGCGGGCTCACCCCCGCGATCGGCGACGGCAGCGTAAGGTGTTCGCCGACCAGCGTCGAAGAGGGGAGATATGGCTAACACCGACATCACTCAGCGCTCGCAGTACGAGCGAAGCGACCTACTCGCCGGCGGAGAGGGCATCCGTAGGGGCTCGGAGAAGGGCGCCGCGATCTATACGGTGATCGCCCTGATCGTCGGAATCGCGCTCAGCGTCGTCGCGGTGGCGACGATCGAGAGCTGGGCTCAGTGGGTCGTGCTCGGCGTGATCGTGATCTTCACCTTCGCGCTGATGGCCGCGATCGGCCCGAACCGCAGCGGCTCCGGCAGGCGCTTCAAGACAGGGCGCTAGACCAACTCGAGGAAGACCATCTCGGCCGAGTCGCTCCGCCGAGGGCCGAGCTTGACGATCCGCGTGTAGCCGCCGGGGCGCCCCTGGTACCGGGGCGCGATCTCCTCGAACAGCTTGTGGACGGCGAACTTGTCGTTGTGGAGCTCCGAGAGCGCTTGCCGCCGCGCGTGCAGGTCGCCCCGCTTCGCCAGCGTGATCAGCTTCTCGAATTCGGGCCGGAGCGCCTTCGCCTTGGGCTGGGTGGTGCGTATACGCTCGTGCTCGATCAGCTGCTTCGACATGGTGCGAAGCATCGAGGTGCGGTGAGCCGCATCCCTACTCAGCTTGGCTCTCTTGCGCTGGTGCCTCATCGCCGTCGCTCCGGCCGGAACTCTAGTTGGCCTAGTCGGCCCGCAGCGAGAGGCCGCGTGCCCGGAGGGTCTCCTGAACCTCCTCAATCGACTTGCGACCGAAGTTCGGGATCGCGTTGAGCTCCGACTCCGACTTCCGCACAAGCTCGCCGACGGTCTGGATGCCGGCCCGCTTCAGACAGTTGTAGGAGCGCACGCCGAGCTCGAGCTCCTCGATCAGGATCTCGTCGAGTCCATCCGCGCCGGGAACCGGGGCGGCCTCACCCCCGCCACCGCCGTCGGTGGCTGCGATCGCGCCCTCACCGCGCAGCTCGTCCACCCGGTCCGCCGTGGTGAAGATGGCCAGGCTCTTGATCAGAATCTCGGCGGCCTCGCGCAGCGCCGCACCTGGCTCGATGGAGCCGTCGGTCTCGACCTCGAGCGTGAGCTTGTCGAAGTCAGTGCGCTGCCCGACGCGGGCGGAGTCGACCGAGTAGGCGGCACGACGGATCGGCGAGAAGATCGCGTCGATCGGGATCACGCCGATCGGCTTGTCGTCGGACTTGTTCTCGTCCGCCGGCGAATACCCGCGGCCGCGGCCGATCGTCAGGTACATCTCCAGTTTCGTCTTCTTCTCGAGCGTCGCGATCGACGCCTCGGGGTTGAGGATCTCGACGCCCGCGGGCAGATCGATGTCCTTGGCCTTGACCTCGCCGGGCCCGGTGGCGACCAGGGGCGTCTCGACCTCATCGGCGTCGGTGTGCATACGCACGACGACGTCCTTGAGGTTGAGGACGAGATCGGTGACGTCCTCCTTCAGTCCCGGGATGGTCGAGAACTCGTGGGCCACCCCCTCGATGCGGACGCTGGTGATCGCGGCGCCGCCGAGCGACGAGAGCAGCACGCGGCGGAGGCTGTTGCCGAAGGTGTAGCCGAAGCCCTTGTCTAGGGGCTCGATGGTGAAGGTGCCCTTGTTCTCCTCGGCATCCTCGCCCGCGATCTTCGGGATTTGGAAATCTGGCAGGGTGGTCATTGCTTCCATCAGGTTCTCTTCTTCCTTCTCTGGGGGGTTACTTCGAGTACAGCTCGACGATGAGCTGCTCCTCGACCGGAGCTGAGATCTCGCTCCTCTCAGGGAGCCTCAGCACCTTGGCGTTGAGCGAGTCGTGGTCGGCCTGCAGCCAGGCCGGCACTCCCGAGGTGAGCTCGGTCGCATCGCGGACCACGTCGGTGGACGCGCTGTTCGACTTGATCGTGATCACGTCGTCGGGCTTGACCTGGTAGCTGGGGATGTCGACGCGGCGGCCGTTCACCGTCCAGTGACCGTGGCTGACCAGCTGCCGGGCCTGCCGACGGGAGGCGGCGAAGCCGAGGCGCACCAGGACATTGTCGAGGCGGCACTCGAGCAGCCGCAGGAGGTTCTCGCCCGTGACGCCCTGCTGGCGGCTCGCCTTGTCGTAGTAGCTGGCGAACTGCTTCTCCAGCACCTGGTAGTAGCGCTTGGCCTTCTGCTTCTCACGCAGCTGCGCCCGGTATTCGGACTGCCGCATCCGGCCGCGGCCATGCTCGCCCGGCGGATAGGAACGGCGCTCGACGCCGCACTTGTCGGTGAAGCAGCGTGCCCCCTTGAGGAACAGCTTCTGCCCCTCGCGGCGGCACTGCTTGCACTGGGCGGAGGTGTCGCGAGCCATCTAGACCCTCCTCCGCTTGCGGGGGCGGCAGCCGTTGTGGGCCTGCGGCGTCACGTCCTTGACCGTCGTCACGTCCAACCCGGCGGCCTGCAGGGACCGAATCGCGGTCTCGCGGCCCGATCCGGCGCCCTTGGCGAACACCTCGACGCGCTCCAGGCCGTGCTCCATGCCCTTCTTGGCGGCTGCGTCGGCGGTCACCTGCGCGGCGAACGGGGTCGACTTGCGCGAACCCTTGAATCCGGCGCTGCCGGCCGACTCCCAGGCGATCACGTTGCCCTCGGGGTCGGTCAGGGTGACGATGGTGTTGTTGAACGAAGTCTTGATGTGGGCCTGACCGTAGGTGACGTTCTTGCGGACGCGCCGGCGCGAGCGACCCTTCTTCGGAGCTGCCATCTAGCGGATTCCTCTCTTGCTCACTTGGGCTGCGGGGCCTTCTTGCGGCCCGCGACGCTCATCCGGCGCGGGCCCTTGCGGCCGCGCGCGTTGGTCTTGGTGCGCTGCCCGCGGACCGGAAGCCCGCGCCGGTGGCGCAGCCCCCGATAGGAGCCGATCTCCTGGAGGCGCTTGACGTTCTGGGAGCGCTCCCGGCGCAGATCACCCTCGACCTCGCGATTCTCGACGGCGTCCCGGAGCTTGATGATTTCGTCCTCGGTCAGGTCCTTGACCTGCGTGTTCGGGTCGACACCTGCCTCCTTCAGGATCTTGTTGGCCGTGGAGCGGCCGATCCCGAAGACGTAGGTGAGGCCGATCTCGGCCCTCTTGTTGAGGGGGATGTTCACCCCGGCGATCCGCGCCATCAGCCCTGCCTCTGCTTGTGACGGGGGTTCGAGCAGATCACGAGCACGGCTCCGCCACGGCGGATCACCTTGCACTTCTCACACATCGGCTTTACGGACGCTCGGACCTTCATTCCCCTTCTTTCCGTGGGGTCGTATCTGACTGGGAGTAGACCCGTCGGCCCCAGGAGTCGGGCCCACGGGCGCGGAAAAATGTCGGCCACGCCAGGCGTGAACCGACTCTCGAAATGGTAGCAGCGCGCGTGCGTAAGCCGTGCGTGAGCCTACACCGGCCGCTCAGTCCAGATGCCAGGGCGTCAGGATCCGCGGGCCGTCCGGTGTGATCGCGACGGTGAACTCGAAGTGGGCGGCCAGCGAGTCGTCCTGCGAGTAGACGGCCCAGCCGTCTGAGCCCATGCGGACGTCGGCCCCGCCGGCGTTCACCATCGGCTCGATCGCGAGCACCATGCCCACCTCGAGCCCCGGGCCCTTGCCCGGGTCACCGAAGTTCGGTATCTGCGGGTCCTCGTGCATGTCACGGCCGATCCCGTGACCTACGAGGGTGCGGATGATGGAGAGACCGTCTCGCTCGACGCGCTGCTGGACGGCGTGGGAGATGTCGCTGAGGTGGTTTCCCGCCACGGCCTGGGCGATGCCGTCGAAGAGCGCCTCCCGAGTGGTCGTCAGCAGCGGCTCGCCCTCCGGCGGCTCCTCCCCGATCGCCACGGTGACCGCCGCGTCGGCCACCCAGCCCTCATATGTGACCCCCACGTCGATCGAGAGGATGTCGCCGCGGCGGAGCTCGTATGGGCCGGGGATGCCGTGAACGACCATCGAGTTGGGCGAGGTGCAGATCGAGCCGGGAAAGCCCCGGTAGCCCTTGAAGGAGGGGACGGCACCCTGCGACCGGATGAACTTCTCGGCGGCCTCGTCCAGCTCCTTGGTCGTGACGCCCGGGCGGGCCTTGGAGCCGAGTATCCGCAGGCATCGGGCCTGGATCTTGCCCGCTTCCGCCATCGCATCGATCTGCTCGGACGTCTTGCGGATGATCATGCCGCGATACATGTTCCCGTCCTCATCACATTCCCTCCTCTTCCTCGCGGCGGAGCGTCGCCAGGATCCCGTGGATCCCCTCCTCGACCTCGTCAGGAGGACGCTCACCGTTGACGCGATTGAGGATGCCACGATCCTCGTAGTAGTCGATCAGGGGCTCGGTCTTGTCGCGGTACTGAGCGAGCCGGTTCTTGATCACGTCCGGCTTGTCGTCATCGCGGACGATCAGCTTGGCCCCGTCGATGTCGCAGACGCCCTCCTCCTTCGGGGGGTCGAACTCGAGGTGGTAGATGTGGCTCGGGTTCTTCTCGCAGGTGCGGCGGCCGCTCAGGCGCCGGACGACCTCCTCCTCTGAGACCTCGATCAGGATCGCAGCGGTCATCTCCCGCCGAAGCTCCTTCATCTTCGCGCCGAGGGCCTCGGCCTGCGGCACGGTGCGGGGGAAGCCATCGAGGATGAAGCCGTCGGCGGCCTCCTCACCCTGGACCCGCTCCGCGATCACCCCGACGATCACCTCGTCCGGGACCAGGTCGCCGCGGTCCATGTACTCCTTGGCCTGCTTGCCGACTTCGGTCCCCTCCTTGACGGCGGCGCGCAGGATGTCGCCCGTCGCGTAGTACGGGAGCCGGAAGTCCTCCTGGAGACGCTCGCCCTGTGTCCCCTTCCCGGACCCGGGCGGTCCGAGCAGAATCAGGTTCAGCTCAGGCAATCCCGGCACCCCGCGGCACGCGTCACTTCAGGAAGCCCTCGTAGTTCCTCATCATGAGCTGGGCTTCCAGCTGCTTGACCGTGTCGAGAGCGACACCGACGACGATCAGGATCGAGGTGCCGCCGAAGAAGAAGTTGGCCGACGTCTGGGAGATCAGGATCGTCGGCAACGCCGCGACCGCGCCCAGGTAGAGGGCGCCGGGGAAGGTGAGCCTGGACAGGATCCTGTCCAGGTATTCGGCGGTAGGTCGCCCGGGACGGACGCCGGGTATGAAGCCGCCGTATTTCTTCAGGTTGTCGGCCTGGTCGACCGGGTTGAAGGTGACCGCCGTGTAGAAGTAGGTGAAGATGATGATGAAGAAGACCTCGCCGACCACGTAGTGCCAGCTGTTGGGGCTGAAGAAGGCGGCGAAGTCGAGCGCGGCGGGAGTGTTGATGAGCTGGCCGATGGTCGGCGGAAAGGCCATGATCGAGGCGGCGAAGATCACCGGGATGACGCCCGCCATGTTGACGCGCAACGGCAGGTAGGTGGATCCGCCGGCCGTCATACGACGGCCGACCACGCGTTTCGCGTACTGCACGGGGATCCGCCTCTGGCCCTCCTGGACGAAGACGATCGCCACGATCACGGCCAGCGCGATGAATGGCATCATCACGACGAAGACCTGGTCCGGGTTGTTCCACCATTTGGTGATGCCCTCAGGGATCCGCGAGACGATCGAGGCGAAGATCAACAGCGAGATCCCATTGCCGATCCCACGCTGGGTGATCAACTCGCCCATCCACATCAGGATCGTGCAGCCCGCGGTCAGCGTGACCACGATCAGGAACACCTTGGGGAAGGTGCGCTCGCCGATCACGTTGCTGCCGGAGGAGCTGAACAGGAAGACGAATCCGAGGGACTGTGCGAAGGCGAGGACGACCGTGAGGTAACGCGTGTACTGGGTGATCTTCTGCTGCCCGACCTCTCCCTCCTTCTGCAGGCGCTCGAGCGACGGCACGACCACCGTGAGGAGCTGCAGGATGATCGAGGCGGTGATGTACGGCATGATCCCCAGCGCGAACAGGGAGAGCCTGGAGAGGCTGCCGCCGGAGAAGAGATTCAGGAACCCAAGGATGTTCGACCCCCCGACGCCGGTGAGGCCGTCCTTGATTGCTTGAGCGTCGACGCCGGGCGATGGGATGTACGCCCCCAGCCGGTACAGAGCAAGGATTCCCGCCGTGAAGATCAGCTTCTTACGGATCTCCGCGACGGTGAAGGAGTTGAGGATCGTCTGGAGCACTAGGACGAAGCCTCCTCTGACTTCGTCGGTGCAGTCGCCGCGATCACCTCGCAGGTCCCGCCGGCAGCTTCGATCTTCTCCTTCGCCGTGGCGCTAAAGCCGTGCGCCTTCACCGTCAGCTTCTTCGAGATCTCGCCCCGGGCGAGGATCTTGACCGGGTAGCGGCGCTTGGCCAGGCCGGCCTCACGCAGCGATTCCGGAGTCACCTCGTCGTTCGCCTTGAAGCGACCGTCGAGGTCGGAGAGGTTGACCGGCTGCGTCCGCGTCCGGAACTTCTCGAAGGGCATCGACATCTTCTTGTGCGGTCCGCGTAGCTTGCGCATCCGCATGTGGACGGGGTTCTGGCCGCCTTCGTACGCCGTCTTGCGCTTGTTGCCGGAGCGGGCGCCCGCGCCCTTGTGACCGCGGCCAGCGGTCTTGCCGTGGCCGGTCCCCTTGCCTCGCCCGAGCCGCTTGCGCGGCCGGCGCGAGCCCGGGGAGGGCTTCAGCGTGTGCAGACCGACCTTCTTCGGATCAGCCATTCTCGACCTCGACCAGGTGGCTGACCGAGCGGATCATGCCGCGGAGCTGCGGGGTGTCAGCGTGCTTCGACGCGCGGCCGATTCGGCCGAGTTTGAGCGAGCGCAGGGTGGCGCGCTGGGTGGCGGAGGCGCCATTGGCGGAGCGGACCTGCCTGAGGGCGACTTCCGGCATCAGGACGTCTCCTCCGACGAAGCTTCCACGGCTTCGCCATCAGAAGCCGCCTCCTCGCCGGCGGCGGGCGCCTCGCCAGAAGCTTCTTGGTCGCCGCCGGCTGCGGGGGCGGCAACCTCCTTGGGCGTCTCCTCCTTGGGCGTCTCCTCCTTCGCAGCACCTTTGCCGTTGCCGACTCCGAGCACCTCGCGCACGGAGATCCCGCGAAGCTTCGCGACATCCTCAGGCCTGCGCAGGCTCTCGAGGCCGGACATGGTCGCCTTGACCAGGTTGATGGGGTTCTGGGTGCCGATGCTCTTGGTGAGCACGTCGCGGATCCCACCGAGCTCGAGCACGGCGCGGACGCCGCCACCGGCGATCACGCCGGTACCGGGGCTCGCCGGGCGCAGTACGACGTGGCCGGCGCCGAAGCGACCGATCACACGGTGGGTGAGCGTCTGCCCGTACTTGGGAATCCGGATCAGGTTCTTGCGCGCATCCTCGACGGCCTTCTGGATGGCGAGGGGCACCTCGCGGGCCTTGCCGTATCCGATGCCGACCACGGAGTCCTCGTCCCCGACAGCGACCAGGGCGGTGAACGAGAAGCGCCGGCCGCCCTTGACCACCTTGGCGACCCGGTTGATCTCGATCACCCGCTCCTGCAGGTCGAGGCCCTTGGGGCTGACGCTCTCTACAGCCATCGAACCGACGACGGTAGCGGGTTTGACTTACCGGCCATCAGAACCGCAGGCCCCCCTCGCGGGCGCCCTCGGCGATCGCCGCGACCCGCCCATGGAAGCGGTAGCCGCCGCGGTCGAACACGCAGGTCTCGACACCGGCGGCCTTGGCGCGCTCGGCTAGCAGCTCCCCGACGCGCTTTGCCTGCTCCATCGAGCCGAGCTTGCGCAGGTCGGCCTCGGTCCAGGAGACGGAGGCGACGGTGCGACCGGCGTCGTCATCGATCAGCTGCGCGAACACGCCACGGTTCGAGCGATAGACCGACAGGCGCGGGCGCTCCGCATTGCCGCGGATCCGTGCGCGCACCCGCCTACGGCGGCGCAGCCTTTTCTGGGGCTTTGTGAGGACCGCCATCGTCAGGCCCTCTTCCCGACCTTGCGGGCGACGTGCTCGCCGGCGTAGCGGACGCCCTTGCCCTTGTAGGGCTCCGGCGGACGCGACTTGCGAATGCGCGCAGCCGTCTCGCCGACCAGCTGCTTGTCGATCCCCCGGACGACGACCTCGGTCGGCTGCGGCACCTCGAACTCGATGCCCTCTGGAGCCTCGATGGTCACCGGATGGGAGTAGCCCAGCGCCATCTCGAGGCTCTTGCCCTTGAGATTGGCGCGGTAGCCGACCCCCTGGATCTCGAGACGCCGCTCGAAGCCGTCGGTAACCCCCTCGACCATGTTCGCGATCAGGCTCCGCGTGAGACCGTGCAGGGCGCGGTGCTCGCCCCGGTCTGTGGGCCGGGCGACGGTCAGGGTGCCGTCGTCGATCGCAACCGTCATGTCGCGATTGACGTCCTGGTTCAGCTCGCCCTTCGGGCCCTTGACCGTGACGGTGCCGGGCTTGACGTCGACCTCGACGCCGTTCGGGATCTCGATTGGCTTTCTTCCGATTCGGCTCATGCGCGTTTCCTCACCAGACGTGCGCGACGACCTCTCCGCCCACGCCGCGCTGACGCGCCTCGTGGCCGGTCATCACGCCGCGCGAGGTCGACATGATCGTGGTGCCCATCCCACCGAAGACGCGTGGGACTTCCTCCGTGGCGACGTACCGGCGGCGACCCGGACGCGAGACGCGCTCCATCCCGCTGATCACGGGATCGCGGTCCTCGGTATAGCGGAGCCGCACCCTGATCACTTCGCCGACCCGCCCCGGTTCGGTGCTGAAGTCGGTGATGTAGCCCTGCTCCTTGAGGATGCGCGACATCTCGCGCTTGAGCCGGGAGGCTGGGATCTCCACCTCCTCGTGCTCGGCCTGGAGCGCGTTGCGGATCCTGTTCAGATAGTCGGAAATCGGATCGGTCAGCATCTCGTCGGTCCTACCAGCTCGACTTGGTCATGCCCGGCACATAGCCGCGGTGCGCTGCGTCACGCAGGCAGATCCGGCAGAGGCCGAACTTGCGGAAGTACGCCCGCGGCCGCCCGCACTTGCGGCAGCGGTTGTATCCGCGGGTCTTGAACTTCGGTGTGCGACGCTGCCGCACCCTTTGGCTTGTCTTAGCCATCAGCCCTCTTCCTTGTCGCTTGAAGTCTCTTCGGAGTCGCCCTCGCCCTCCGCCTTGGCCTCGCCGCCGTCGTCCGCGACACCCTCCTCGCCTTCCTCGCCCTCCTCGGGCCTCTCGGGCTTGGCGTAGGCCTCCGGGTTCTCCTCCTTGAGCTGCTCGAGGGCGGCCGCCTCGGCCTCGGCCCGCTCGCGGGCCTCCTCCTTGCGGCGCTCCTCCTCGGCCTCGGCCTCCGCGTCCTCCTGGCCGGGACGACCCTCCTGGGAGAAGGGCATGCCCAGCCCGTCGAGGAGAGCGAACGCCTCCTCGTCGGTCTTGGCGGTGGTGGTGATCGTCACGTCGAGGCCACGGACCTCGTCGATCGAGTCGTAGTCGATCTCGGGGAAGATGATCTGCTCGCGGATGCCCATCGAGTAGTTGCCGCGACCGTCGAAGCTGCGCGGGTTGAGGCCGCGGAAGTCGCGGATCCTGGGCACGGCGATCGAGTTGAGCCGGTCGAGGAACTCCCACATCCGCGCACGGCGCAGCGTCACGGCGACGCCGACGGGCATGCCCTCGCGGACCTTGAAGGAGGCGACCGACTTCTTCGCAAGGCGGACGCTCGGCGCCTGGCCCGCGATCGTCGCGAGCTGCTCCTGCGCCGCTTCGAGCATCTGGGTGTTCTGCTTCGCCTCGCCGACGCCCATGTTCAGGGTGATCTTCTCCAGCGTCGGCACGGCCATCGGGCTCGAGTACCCGAAGCGCTCGGTGAGCGCCGGCTTCACCTCCTGCTCGTAGGTCTCGCGCAGCCGAGGCGGCGGCGCTGCCTGCTTCTGCTGTTCGGTCGCGGCTTCCATCGGCTCTAGTCCAGATCCCTTCCGGTCCGGGCGGCGACGCGCTTGCGCTTGCCGTCGGCGCGCTCGATCTTGACCCGGGTGGGCTTGTTGTCCTCCTTGTCGAGCAGCATCACGTTGGAGACGTGGATCGGGCCCTCCCTCTCGATGATCCCCCCGACCTCGCCGCCCTTCTGCGCATCCTTGACGGAGCGGGGGCGCTGGTGCCGCTTGATCATGTTGAGGCCCTCGATGAAGACGTAGCCCTTCTTCGGATCGGTGCGGATGACGCGGCCTCGCTTGCCGCGGTCCTTGCCGCCGATCACGATCACATCGTCATCCCTGCGGATTCGCCTGGCCTTGCCCATCGCTAGAGCACCTCCGGGGCAAGGGAGACGATTCGCATGAAGTTCTTCTCGCGCAGCTCGCGGGCGACCGGCCCGAAGATGCGGGTTCCGCGCGGCGCTCCGGTCGTGTCGATCAGGACGGCGGCGTTCTCGTCGAAGGCGATGTAGGTGCCGTCGCCGCGCCCGAGCTGCTTGCGCGTGCGGACGACCACGGCCTCGACCACCTCGCCCTTGCGGACCCCCCCGTGCGGGGTCGCCTGCTTCACCGTCGCGGTGATCACGTCGCCGATCCGCGCGTAACGACGGTCGGAGCCGCCCTTGACCCGGATGCAGAGGATCTCGCGCGCGCCGGAGTTGTCGGCCACCCTGAGCTTGGACTCCTGCTGGATCACTTACTTCGCCTTCTCCAGGATCTCGACCAGGCGCCAGCGCTTCGTGCGGGAGATGGGCCGGGTCTCGACCACCCTGACCAGATCCCCCTCGCCCGCCTCGTTGCGGGCATCGTGGGCGTGCAGGGTGCGCGAGCGGCGCACGATCTTCTCGTACTGGGGATGGCGCCGGGCGACCTCGATGGCCACCGTGATGGTCTTGTCCGGCTTGCTGGAGACCACACGGCCCTGCCTGGTCTTGCGACCGGCGGAGCGCCGCTCGGCGGGCGCGGTGCCGGTCCCGGCCTCGCCCTTGGTCCGGCGCTTCGCCCGGTAGGCCGAGCGGCGGCCGGCGGCCTTCTTGCGGGCCTCGCCGCGCGCCGCGGCGCGCTCCTCGGGACTCTCTTGCGGGCTCGGCTCGACCGGTCGCCGAGATCGCTCAAGGCGGCGGCGTGCCTTCCAGTCGAGGCCCTCCAGGGCATCGTCCTCGGCCGGGGCCCCGTCCGCTGGGGTGTCCTCGGCTTCGGCAGCCGGCTCATCGGCAGGGGCCTCCTCCTCGGCAGGGGCCTCCTCCTCGGCAGGGGCCTCCTCCTCGGCAGGGGCCTCCTCCTCGGCAGGGGCCTCCTCGGCCGGAGTCTCCTCGGGAGTCTCTTCCGGAGTCTCTTCCTGCTGCTCTTCGTTGCGCTGCTCTTCGTCTGCCATCAGGCCCTCAGCTCGTGTTCAAGATCGATCCCGCGTTGCTTCGCAACGGTCAGCAGGCGGGCGACGTCGCGGCGGACCGCGTTGACCCGCGAGGTGTTCTCCAGCTCGCCGGTGGAGTGCTGGAGACGCAGCGCGAACTGCTCCTCGCGCGTCTGGCGAATCCGCTCGACCAGCTCGTCGTCTCTGAGGTTGTGGACCTCGGAGGCCTTCATGACTGCTCCGCCCCCTCGCGGCGCACGAACTTGGTCTTGATCGGAAGCTTGTGCCCGGCGAGGCGCATCGCGTCCTTCGCCAGGTCCTCGGGGACTCCGGCCAGCTCGAACATCACCTTGCCCGGCTTGACCACGGCGACCCAGCCCTCCGGGTTGCCCTTGCCCGAGCCCATCCTGGTCTCGAGGGGCTTCTTCGTGATCGGCTTGTCGGGGAAGACGTTGATCCAGACCTTGCCGCCGCGCTTGATCTTGCGCGTCATCGCGACTCGGGCGGCCTCGATCTGGCGGTTGGTGATCCAGCCGCGATCGAGGGCCTTGAGCCCGTACTCGCCGAAGGCAACAGTGGTCCCCCCCTTCGAGTAGCCCCGGCGACGTCCCCGCTGCTGTTTCCGGTAGCGAACCCGCTTCGGCATCAGCATCAGCGATCACCGTCCTCGGCCTGCTCCGCGCGGTAGCCCTCGGGCATGACCTCGCCCTTGTTGATCCAGCACTTGACGCCGATCCGGCCGGTCGTCGTCTTCGCCTCCGTGAAGCCGTAGTCGATGTCCGCGCGCAGGGTGTGGAGCGGCACGCGCCCGTCGGAGTAGCCCTCGGTGCGCGCCATCTCGGCCCCACCCAGGCGTCCGGAGACCTGGACCTTGACGCCCTTGGCTCCGGACCGCATCGCGGAGGTCAGCGCGCGCTTCATCGCGCGCCGGAAGGCGACGCGGTTCTGGAGCTGCTCGGCGATCGACTGCGCAACCAGCTTGGCGTCGAGCTCCGGGCGCTTGATCTCCTTGATGTTGACCTTGACCGGCTTGCCGGTGAGCTTGTGGAGCTCGCGGCGCAGAGCGTCGACCTCGGTGCCCGACTTGCCGATCACGATGCCGGGGCGGGCCGTCGAGATGTCGACCACGACCTCACCGGAGCCCTTCACGATCGTGATCTCCGAGAGACCTGCGTGAGAGAGCTTGTTCTCGATGTGCGAGCGAATCCTCAGGTCCTCGTTGAGGTAGTCCGCGAAGTCGCGCTCGTTGAACCAGTTCGACTTCCAGTCGTGGATGTAGCCGACCCGGAATCCCTCTGGATGGATCTTCTGTCCCATGCGGTTCCTAGTCCTCCGGTGTCAGCGCCACGGCGATGTGGCTGGTTCGCTTGTTGATCCGCGTCGCACGGCCGAGCGCCCGCGGCCGGTAGCGGCGCAGCGTCGGTCCCTCGTCGACGTGGATGTCCTTGATGAAGAGGTCGTCGGCGACCAGGTCGTGGTTCGCCTCAGCGTTGGCGGCGGCGGACTCGATCAGCTTGCGGATGTCCTGCGCGGCGCTGCGGGTGGAGAAGCGGAGCAGCGGCAGGGCGTCCTCGATGGCCATGCCGCGCACCTGGTCGGCGACCAGCCGGGCCTTGCGCGGAGCGACCCGTACGAAGCGAGCCCGCGCGTTGACGACCGGACGCGCGGCCGGCTCCTTCGGCTTGGCCTGTGCCTTGCTCTCGGACTTCGCCGCCGGCTTCTTGGCGGAAGATGCGGCGGCGGGTTTTGTGGCCGCCTTCTTGCTGGCTGCCGGCTTCTTCGCGGGAGTCTTCGCCGTCGACTTCTCGGACGCCTTGGCGTCGGCGGTCTTCGAGGTCGCCTCGGCCGCGCCCTTGCCCTTCGTGGCCGTCTCCTTGGCGGCCGGCTTCTTCGCACCCGATCTGGCCCGTGAGCTCGCCGCCGGCTTCTTGGCGGATGATTCGGGGGCCGGTTTTGTGGCCGCCTTCTTGCTGGCAGCCGGCTTCTTCGCCGGCGCCTTCTTCTCGGTGTCCTTCTTCTCGTCAGGCATCAGTCTCTCTCCGAGGCGCTTCCGGCGCCCGAGTGGGCGCGGAAGGTCCGTGTCGGCGCGAACTCGCCCAGCTTGTGGCCCACCATCGACTCGGAGATGTAGACCGGCACGTGCTTGCGGCCGTCATGGACCGCGATCGTGTGCCCGACCATCTCCGGGAAGATCGTCGAGTGGCGTGACCAGGTCTTCAGCATCTGCTTCTGACCGGACTCGTTCATGGCGTTCACCCGCTTCATCAGGCGTTCCTCCGCCCACGGGCCCTTCTTGGTCGAGCGTCCCATCAGATGACCGCCTTCCTGGCCACGTGCGCCGGGGGGCGGCCATGGCCAAGCAGATCGTTGGACGCAGGGCGCAGCCCTTGCTGGCGGCAAGGGCAAGCCCGAGGACGACGAGATGTGACGGCCATGGCCGTCATCCAAGTGTGCGTGGTCGGGGAGGCGGTCATCTCACTTCCTCTTTCCTCGGCGGCGCCCGCGCACGATCAGAGCGTCCGAGCGCTTGCCCTTCTTACGTGTCCTGTAGCCGAGCGTCGGCTTGCCCCACGGGGTGACCGGGTGTCCGCCCGGCGTATGGTGAGCCTCCCCGCCGCCGTGCGGGTGGTCGACGGGATTCATCGCGACGCCGCGGGTCTGCGGGCGCTTGCCCTTGTGGCGGTTGCGGCCGGCCTTGCCGATCTTGACGTTCTGGTGCTCGGCGTTCGAGAGCGTGCCGACGGTCGCGCGGCACTCGCCACGGACCATCCGGACCTCCGAGGAGGGCAGCCGCAGGCTCACCATCGGGCCCTCCTTGGCGACCACCTGGATCGCGGTGCCCGCCGAGCGTCCGAGCTTGCCACCCTGGCCGGGGATCAGCTCGACGTTGTGGACCACAGTGCCGGTCGGGATGCGCGCCAGGGAAAGAGAGTTGCCCGGTGCGATGTCGGCGCCATCCCCGGAGACGACCTCGGCGCCGACCCGCAGCCCCTGGGGCGCGAGGATGTAGCGCTTCTCGCCGTCGGCGTAGTTGAGCAGCGCGATGCTCGCGGAGCGGTTGGGGTCGTACTCGATCGAGGCCACGCGCGCGGGGATCCCGTCCTTGGTGCGCTTGAAGTCGATCCGCCGATAGCGGCGTTTGGCGCCGCCGCCGCGATGGCGCGCGGTCACCCGCCCGCCGGAGTTGCGGCCGGCGGAGGAAGTCTTGCCCTTGGTGAGGCTCTTCGCCGGCTTCTCCCCGGAGAGCTCCTCGCGTATCGGATATGTGCCGAAGCGCCGGCCGGGGCTGGTGGGTCTTGTCTTCCTGTTCGGCATCAGCCCTCCACCGCCGCGCCCTCGAACAGCTCGATCCGCTCGCCGGGAGCGAGTTGGACCACGGCCTTCTTCCAGGAGCGCGAGCGCCCCGAATGCAGGCCGCGCCGCTTCGGCTTGGACTTCACCGTGGAGGTGCGCACCGCACGCACGTTGACGCCGAAGATCTCCTCGACCGCGCTGGCGATCTGCAGCTTGTGGGCCCGGTCGTGGACCCGGAAGGTGTATTTGCCCTCCGCCATCAGCGCGTAGCTCTTCTCGGAGACCACGGGGCGGACGATCACCTGACGGGCGTCCATCAGACGGCCCTCCCCTTGAGCTCCTCGAGGGCGGCCTCCGAGACGACCAGCGAGGTGGCCCCGATCACGTCGGCCACGCCGGCCGCATTCGCCAGGGCGACCGTGACCCCGTCGATGTTGCGGAAGCTCTTCGCCACCGCCTCCTCCTCCGAGGAGACGACGACCAGGGTCGGCGACTCCGCGCCCCACTTCTGCAGCGCGGTCGAAGCCTGCTTGGTGGCGGGCTCGCCGAAGGTGGATCCATCCAGGACCGCGACGCTCCCCCGCTCGGCGTGGACGCTGAGCGCAGCGCGCAGCGCCTTCCGGCGCGCCTTGCGGTTGACCTTGACCGTGTAGTGGCGCGGCTTGGGCCCGAAGGCAGCTCCGCCGCCGTAACGGTGCGGGACGCTGAGGGCGCCGGCGCGGGCGCGGCCGGTGCCCTTCTGCCGCCAGGCCTTGGCGGTCGTCATCGCCACCTCGCCGCGGGTCAGGCTGGAGTGGGTCCCACGGCGCCGCGCGGCCAGGTCGGCGCGGGCGGCCTCGTACACGAGCGCCTCGTGGAAAGGCTCGCCGAAGATCTCCTTGGGGAGGTCTGACTTGGCCTGCTTGCCGAGCGTCGTCACCTTGATGGCCGCGCTCGAGCTCGTGGCCTTCCTCTCAGTGGTCTCAGCCATCGCTGCGCACCTCCACGGTGGCGTTCTTGCCGCCGGGCACGGAGCCTCGAATCAGCAGCAGGTTCCGCTCCACATCGATTTCGACGACGTGGGCGCCGCGCTGGGTCACCCGCCGAGAGCCCATCTGACCGGGCATCCGCATCCCCTTGAAGACGCGGGCCGGATCGGCGCTCGCGCCGATCGAGCCCGGTGCGCGGACGTTGTGCGAGCCGTGGGTCTCGGGACCCCGGCTGAAATTGTGTCGCTTGATCGTGCCCTGAAAGCCCTTGCCGACCGAGACGGCGGAGACCTTCACCTGCTCACCTGGCTCGAAGCTGGAGACGGTGACGTCGTCTCCCACCTTGACATCAGGGGAATCGGCGGACGCAGCCTCGGCTTCGCCGGACTCGCCATCGCCCTGCTCGCCACGGGCCTGGCCCCCGACATCCACGCCCCTGAACTCGACCAGCGCCTTCATCCCCGGCGCACCGGCCTTGTTCAGGTGGCCGGCCTCCGCCTTGGTCATCCGCTCGGCGTCCATGGGAAGGGCGGCGAGCTGAACGGCGTCGTAGCCATCGCGATCGGACTTGCGGATCGCGGTCACCTTGTTGGGAGCCGCCTCGACCACCGTCACTGGCACGGCGGTGCCGTCCTCGAGGAAGATCCGGGTCATGCCCAGCTTCTTGCCGACGATCGCGGCCATCAGAGGCGGATCTCGACGTCGACACCGGCGGGGAGCGTCTCCATCCGCTGGAGCTCGTCGACGGTCTTCGGGGTGGGCTGATGGATATCGATCAGGCGCTTATGTGTCCGGATCTCGAAGTGCTCGCGCGAGTCCTTGTCCTTGAAGGGGGAGCGGATCACCACGTAGACGTGCTTGTCCGTGGGCAGCGGGATGGGACCGGCGACGGTCGCCCCGGTGCGCTCGGCGGTGCCGACGATCTCCTGGGCAGCCCGGTCTATGGCGTCGTGGTCATACGCCTTGAGCCGGATCCTGATCTTTCCTGATGTCAGTGAAGCCACTTGGTCCTTCTGGTCTGTTTCGCGCAATTAGGGCGCCGCCCCCGGTGGAAATAGGGCCGCGCCCTGGTCGTATGTCTTGCAGTTGTCCGGGCCCTTTGCCCTGGTGGGAGGGCCGTACTAACAACAGGCCCCCGAAGGGGCCCGTTATGGAGCTATTCGACTACCTCGGTAACGACACCCGAGCCGACGGTTCGCCCGCCCTCTCGGATCGCGAACCTGAGGCCCTGGTCCATGGCGATCGGCTGGATCAGCTCGACCTCCATCTCGGCGTTCTCCCCCGGGGCCACGAACTCACGGCCCTCCGGGAGCTTGACGACGCCGGTGACGTCCGTCGTGCGGAAGTAGAACTGCGGCCGATAACCGGAGACGAACGGCGTGTGGCGACCGCCCTCCTCCTTCTTCAGGCAGTAGACCTCCGCCTTGTACTTCGTATGAGGCGTGATCGAGCCGGGCTTGCAGAGCACCTGGCCGCGCTCGATCTCCTCGCGCTTCGTGCCTCGGAGCAGCGCGCCGATGTTGTCGCCGGCGCGACCCTCGTCGAGGATCTTGCGGAACATCTCGACGCCGGTGACGACCGTCTTGGTGGTGTCCTTGATGCCGACGATCTCGACCTCGTCGCCGGTGTTGACGACACCCTGCTCGACGCGGCCGGTCGCGACGGTGCCGCGGCCGGTGATCGAGAAGACGTCCTCGACCGGCATCAGGAAGGGCTTGTCGAGGTCGCGCTCGGGCTCCGGGATGTACTCGTCGAGCGCAGCGGCCAGGTCGATGATCGACTGCTTGGCCTCCTCGTCGCCCTCGAGCGCCTTCAGTGCCGATCCCTTGATGATCGGCACGTCGGCTCCCGGGAACTCGTACTCGGTGAGCAGGTCGCGGACCTCCTCCTCGACCAGCTCGAGCAGCTCCTCGTCGTCGACCATGTCGACCTTGTTCAGGTAGACGACCACGTACGGGACGTTCACCTGGCGCGCCAGCAGGATGTGCTCGCGCGTCTGCGGCATCGGGCCGTCGGGCGCCGAGACCACCAGGATCGCGCCGTCCATCTGCGCGGCGCCGGTGATCATGTTCTTGACGTAGTCGGCGTGGCCAGGGCAGTCGACGTGGGCGTAGTGACGGTTGTCCGTCTCGTACTCGACGTGCGAGGTGGCGATCGTGATCCCGCGCTCCTTCTCCTCGGGCGCGTTATCGATCTCCTCGAACGTCTTCACATCGGTGCCGCCCTTGTCGGCGAGTGTCTTCGTGATCGCGGCTGTCAGCGTGGTCTTGCCGTGATCGACATGGCCGATGGTGCCGACGTTGACGTGCGGCTTATCGCGATCGAACTTCTCCTTGGACATCTCGCTCCTTTGGGGGTCTCGTTGGTGGTTTTAAGTCGAAAGTTGTGTGTGTCGGCTTCGCCAGATACGGCGGCCACAAAGTTCGCCGCCGAATCTTGACCAACCTGGGGAATATAGCCAGACCTGGGTCTGCAGCACCCGCTCCCACGGGCTCGCCTGAGCGGTGCTCGACGATCTCGTCCTCGATGTTCTTGGGAACTTCCTCGTAGCGCTCGAACTGCATCGTGTAGCTGGCCCGTCCCTGGGTCGCCGAGCGGACGTCGGTCGCGTAGCCGAACATCTCGCCGAGCGGGACGAAGGCCTGTACGGCGAGGGCGTTGCCGCGCTGCTCCTGGCCTTGGACCTTGCCGCGGCGCCTGGAGAGGTCGCCGATCACGTCGCCGAGGAACTCCTCGGGCGTGACCACCTCGACGGCCATCACCGGCTCGAGCAGCACGGGCTTGGCCTTGCGAGCGGCTTCCTGAAGCGCCATCGAGCCGGCGATCTTGAAGGCCATCTCAGAGGAGTCGACGTCGTGGGACGAGCCGTCGACCAGCTCTACGCGGACGTCCACCATCGGGTAGCCGGCCTTGACGCCGGTCTGCAGCGCCTCCTCGATCCCCTGCTCGGTCGCAGGAATGAACTCGGTGGGGATGCGCCCACCCTTGATCTCGTTGATGAAGTCGAAACCCTCGCCGGGGGCCGGCTCGAGGTTGATCACCACGTGGGCGTACTGGCCCTTACCGCCGGTCTGGCGGACATGGCGGTAATCCACCTTCTTCACCGGCTCGCGGATCGTCTCGCGGTAGGCGACCTGGGGCCGCCCAACGTTGGCGTCCACTGAGAACTCCCGCAGCAGGCGGTCCACCAGGACCTCGAGGTGGAGCTCGCCCATGCCGTGGATCAGGGTCTGGCCGGTCTCCTCGTCGGACTCGACCTGGAAGGTCGGGTCCTCCTCGGCGAGGCGGGCGAGGCTCTCGCTGAGCCTCTCCTGGTCGACCTTGGTCTTGGGCTCGATCGCCACTGCGATCACGGGCTCCGGGAACTCGATCTGCTCGAGCTCGATCGGGGCGTCCGGGGCGCAGAGCGTGTCGCCCGTCGAAGTCTGCTTGAGACCGACGCCGGCGACGATGTCGCCCGCGTAGCACTCCTCGATCTCCTCGCGATGGTTGGCGTGCATCATCAGCAGGCGACCGATTCGCTCGGTGCGCCCGGTCGAGGCGTTGAGCACGCGGCTGCCCGCGGTGAGCTTGCCGGAGTAGACGCGGAAGTAGGTCAGCTTGCCGACGTAAGGATCGGCCATCACCTTGAAGCCGAGGGCGGCGAAGGGGGCGTTGTCGTCGGCGGGACGCTCGGCCTCGGTCTGGCCCCCGTTCTCGCCCTTCTTGGCGGGCTCGAGCCCCCTGACCGGGGGGACCTCCAGCGGCGAGGGCAGCAGCTCGACGATCGCGTCGAGGAGAGGCTGGACGCCCTTGTTCTTGAAGGAGGAGCCGCAGAGGACGGGGGTCACCTTGATGTCGAGCGTGGCGCGGTGGAGCGACTTGGCGATCCGCTCGTGGGGGATCTCCTCATCATTGAGGTACGCCTCGAGAAGCTCGTCGTCGTAGTCGGCACAGGCCTCGATCAGATGGGTGCGGTGCTCGTGGGCGAGGTCGACGAGATCCCCGGGGATGTCCGTGTACTCGAACTCGGTGCCGAGCTCGTCCTTCCAGACCAGGGCCTTGTTCTCGATCAGGTCGACGACGCCGGTGAAGTCGGCCTCGTTTCCGATCGGGATCTGAATGGGAAGCGGGTTGGCGCCGAGACGGTCACGCATCGTTTCGACGGCCTTGAAGAAGTCAGCCCCGGTGCGGTCCATCTTGTTGACGTAGGAGATCCGCGGGACCGAGTACTTGTCGGCCTGGCGCCAGACGGTCTCGGACTGCGGCTCGACCCCGGCTACGGAGTCGAACAGCGCGATCGCGCCGTCGAGGATGCGGAGGCTGCGCTCGACCTCGACGGTGAAGTCGACGTGGCCCGGTGTATCGAGGATGTTGATGCGGTGCCCGTTCCACTCGCAGGCGGTGGCGGCAGAGGTGATCGTGATCCCACGCTCCTGCTCCTGCTCCATCCAGTCCATGACGGCAGCGCCCTCGTGAACCTCGCCCATCTTGTGGGTGCGGCCGGTGTAGTAGAGGATTCGCTCGGTCGTCGTCGTCTTACCGGCATCGATGTGGGCCATGATGCCGATGTTGCGCGTCTTCTCTAGGGGAAAGCTTCTGGGCATGATCCTTGCTCGTTCTACTGGCGTGAGGGAGAGTCGGACCGGTTAGTCTGGGTCGGTATTCGCGCAGAAAAAAGGCCCTTACGGGCCTGAGCGCACAGCGTCTCTTCGACCCGGACTTCTCCTATGTCGCGCCGTTCTTCATCGAAACGGTTAACGCCCACGGGTCCCTTTGGGGGAACCCCGGGCGACGGACGATGATAGCAGCGGTGTGATGGCTCCCAGTCAGGGATCACGCACGAAACTGGGGCGCCGCAAGCGCCCCCGCAACCGCCTTGAGGAGCTCACCGAGCACGCGTCACGTCGAGGCGTCAGGGGCATGGCACCGGGGCTTCGGACGGAGTCGTGAGGAGCCTCCCCAGGACCGAGAGGCTCCTGCTCCTCGCCTGTGCCGCCGCGGCCGCGATGCTCGGCGTCTCGCAGTTCACCGACATCTTCCACCTGACCCCGCCCGGCGGCGAGGCGCTCGAGGCGATCAGCGCCTCCGACCAGCATGGCTACGCGACGCTGGTCCTGGCGATCTTCGCGCTCATCTTGTTGGTGGTGACGATGGCCGCCCGCGGCCAGCAGCTCGGTCAGGTCGCCGCCGTGGCCATCGCCGTCTGTGGCGTCGTCGCCCTGCTGATCTTCCTGATCGGCGACCTGCCGAAGGTGAACAACGTCGGCACCCTCAACGACCCGCGGCAGTCGTTCATTGACGCCGAGGCGAAACCGGTCGCGGGCTTCTGGCTCGAGCTGGTCGGCGCCCTGCTGCTGACAGTGTGCGGCGCGGCCCTCGCCACCCTGAGGCCCGGCCACACGACGACGGGCTCCCCGCGTGGCGGCCGCTCTCACGAGAGCATGGTGGCCGACACGGCCACCACCCGCCTCGAGCGGACCCGCCGCGGCTAGCTACCAGCGGTAGTGGGCGAAGGCTTTGTTCGCCTGGGCCATGCGGTAGATGTCGTCCTTCCGCTTCCAGGCGTTGCCCTGCTGCTTGGCGGCGTCGAGGATCTCATTGGCGAGCCGCTCCGCCATCGACTTCTCTCCCCTGGCCCTGGCGAACTCCACCAACCAGCGAACCGCCAGCGTCCGGGCCCGGCGTGCGGGCACCTCGACCGGCACCTGGTAGGTGGCGCCGCCGACGCGGCGTGAGCGGACCTCGAGCACCGGGGTGAGCTGCTTGATCGCGCCCTCTAGCTCCTCGACAGGGTTGTTCCCGGTCCGCTCGCCGACCAGCGCGAGAGCGTCGTAGGTGATCTGCTCGGCGACCGACTTCTTGCCGTCGGTCATCACCTTGTTGATCATCTGCTGGACGAGGCGGCTGCGGTAGACGGAGTCCGGCTCGAGCAGCCGAATGGTGGCCTGATTGCGTCGCGGCATCAGATGCCTGGACTCGGGGTGACGTACGCCCGGTGGCGCGACTGGCCAAGCAGATCGAGGACGCAGGGCGAAGCCTTTGGTGGTGCCAAAGGCGAGCCCGAGGACGAAGAGATGCGCAGTTCCAGGCGCGACATCCGGGTGTGCGTCGTCGCGGGTCCAGGCATCTCAGCTGGCCTTCACTCCGTAGAGCGAACGGCCCTGCTTCCGGTCGGATACGCCGGCTGCGTCGAGGGCGCCCCGGACGACCTTATAGCGAACTCCCGGAAGGTCCTTGACGCGCCCGCCGCGTACGAGGACGACGGAGTGCTCCTGGAGGTTGTGCCCCTCGCCCGGGATGTAGCTCGTCACCTCGAGCCCGTTCGTGAGGCGAACCCTGGCGATCTTGCGAAGGGCCGAGTTCGGCTTCTTCGGCGTCACCGTCGCGACGCGGGTGCAGACGCCCCGCCGCTGCGGAGCGGCGACGCGCTTCTTGCGACCCTGGCCCGACTTCAGGCCCGGTGTCGACATCTTCTTCTTCTTGTGGGTTCGTCCCTTGCGGACGAGCTGATTGGTGTTCGGCACGGCGGTGCATGGTAGCGAGCGCAAGCCCGCTCCACTCTGGAGCGGAGGCCGTGGCCGGAGCGACTTAGGTGGGGCGGGCGCAGCGCTCGCGCCTGATGGCGAAGCCAGGTAGCGCTCGCGCCAGGTAGCGACCGGAGGACAGCTTTATGTGTGTCCGTAATCTGCGCGGTCGTGCCCTCGTTTGGCAAGGGAAAGACCGACCCCGTCCTCGCCGTCGACATCGACGGCGTGATCAGCCTCTTCGGCTTCGACCAGGAGTCCGGACCGGGCCGGGCAGACCCGAGCTCGGCTCCGGGCGAGTTCCACCTGATCGACGGGATGCTTCACTGCATCGCGCTCGAGACCGGTCCGCGATTGAATCGGCTCTCTGAGCTCTACGAGCTCATCTGGGCAAGCGGTTGGGAGGACCGCGCCAACGACCACCTGCCGACGATCCTGGGGGTGCCCGAGCTGCCGTACCTCACGTTCGATGGCCGGGCGCGCTTCGGCACCGCCCACTGGAAGCTCGAAGCGCTCGATGAGTACGCCGGGCCTCGCCCCCTGGCGTGGGTCGACGACAGCCTCGATCCCAGCTGCTACGAGTGGGCCGATGAGCGGTCAGCCCCCACGCTCCTGGTGCCGACCGAGCCCGATGTCGGCCTTCTCGATCTCCACGTCTCGGCCCTGGAGGGCTGGGTCAAGGACGGCTTTCGCCCCAACTGATCAGGGGTAGACTCGACGGGATGGGAGAGATCGTGCCGATCATCTTCTTGGCCGTGATCCTGAAGATCCCTGTCCTCTACGGGATGTGGCTGATCTATTGGGCCGTCAAGGACGAGCCGGAGCTCGAGGACACCGGCGAGGCCGAGGACCACAGCTTCAGGCGCTGGCGCCGCGATCCGAGCAAGCCATACGGCCCCCGCCGCGGCGGCCCGCACGGCGGCTCCGCGCAGGCGCAGCCAGACTGCCCGCCGGGCGGCCGGAAGCGCACCCCAGTGGTCGAGCCAAGGCTCGCCCCGGGAATGTCGGCGCACGAGCGGCGCGACCGCACGCCCGCCGGCAGCTAGGCGCACTCACACTCAGAGGAGGAAACCGATGGGACAGCCAGTCGTGCACTTCGAGGTCGTTGGCAAAGACGCCAAGAAGCTCCGGGACTTCTACGGTGAGCTGGCCGGCTGGAGGTTCGATGTGTACGAAGGCGGACCTACGGACTACGGCGTCGTCTCGCGGGAGGAGAACACGAACTCGGAGGGAGTCGGGATCGGCGGAGGCGTCGGCGATGGCCCCGAGGGCTACGAGGGCCACGTCACCTTCTACATCGAGGTCCCGGATGTCGGAGCAGCGCTCGACAAAGCGGAGTCACTGGGCGGCAAGAAGCTGATGGGCCCGGACAGCCCCATGGAGGGCCTGACGCTCGGGCTGTTCACCGACCCAGAGGGCCACACGGTCGGCCTCGTCGAGGGCCAGTCTTCGTAAGCGCTGGTCGGCGGGTGGCGCCGTAGGAGGGGCCCACGGACGCGATTGCTGAGCGTCCGTGGGAGGTTCCTACGGCGACAGGACCCGCCGCCAATTCGGCGACAGGACCCGCCCGCCTAGCCACTACGAACTAGGAGCTCTCGGACTCTGACTTCTCGGCCTCGGCGGGAGCCGGGGTCTCGATCTCGGAGGCGAGCTCCTCGAGCTCCTCGGCGAAGGACGGCCCGAAGCCCTCCATCGCCGCGCCACCCTCGCCGTCGCCGGCAAGATCGAGCTCCTTGGCGAGCTCCTCCTCCGAGAACTCCTCGACCGGCGGCTGGGCGGGCTCAACCGGCTCGATCTGCAGTGAGCGGTAGTGCTTGAGCCCGGTCGCCGCCGGGATCAGCTTCCCGATGATCACGTTTTCCTTCAGGCCCATCAGCCTGTCGCGCTTGCCCTCCAGCGCGGCGTCGGTGAGCACCTTGGTCGTCTCCTGGAAGGAGGCGGCCGAGAGGAAGGACTCGGTGGCGAGCGACGCCTTGGTGATGCCGAGGATGACCTCCTCGGCCCGCGCCGGCGTCTTCGTCTTCTTGCCCTTGACCTTCTCGTTGATCGCGTCGAAGATCAGGCGGTCCTCCAGCTGACCAGGCAGCAGCTCGGTCGAGCCCTTCGACTCCACCCGCACCTTCTTCAGCATCTGACGCACGATCAGCTCGATGTGCTTGTCGTTGATGTCGACGCCCTGGGTGCGGTAGACGCGCTGCACCTCGGCGACGATGTACTGCTCGGTCTCGGTGCGCCCGCGGATCGCCAGGATCTCCGCCGGGTAGAGCGAGCCCTCGTTGAGCTGGGTGCCGACCTCGACATGCTTGCCCGGATCGACCAGCACGTTGGTCCGGGGCGGGAAGGAGTAGGCGTGCTCCTCGCCCTTGTCGTCGGTGATCGTCAGCTTGACGGCCTTGTCGGTCTCCTCGACCGCAACCTTCCCTGCCACCTCGGCGATCTTCGCCAGGCCCTTCGGCTTGCGCGCCTCGAAGAGCTCGACGACGCGCGGCAGGCCCTGCGTGATGTCCAGGCCGGCGACACCGCCGGTGTGGAAGGTCCGCATGGTGAGCTGCGTGCCGGGCTCGCCGATCGACTGCGCGGCGATGATCCCGACCGCATCTCCGATCTCAACGAGGGAGCCGGTCGCCGGCATGACGCCGTAGCACTGGCGGCAGACCCCGGACTCGGCCTGGCACTTGAGCACCGAGCGGACCGGGACCGTCGTGTCATCGTCGTCCTTGAAGCCCTCGGCGATGTCGTGCAGCTCGGCCCAGTCGATCTGCTGGTTCCGCTTGAGCAGGTCGCGCCCACGCTTGGTCGTGAACTTCTTGGCGGCGACGCGCCCGATCAGATTCGGGTTCAGCTCCCCGGCGTCGCGGTAGAGCGGCATCTCGATGTGGTCCTTGGTCTTGCAGTCGTCCATCCGGACGATCACGTCCTGGGAGACGTCGACCAGGCGACGCGTGAGATAGCCCGAGTCCGCGGTGCGCAGGGCCGTGTCGGCGAGGCCCTTCCGGGCGCCGTGCGTCGAGATGAAGTACTCGAGCACGGAGAGACCCTCCATGAAGTTCGCCTTGATCGGCCGCTCGATGATCTCGCCCTTCGGATTGGCCATCAGACCGCGCATGCCGGCCAGCTGGCGAATCTGCTTGAACGAGCCTCGGGCTCCCGAGTTGGCCATCATGAAGATCGGGTTGAGCTCGTCGAGGTTGCGCTCCATCGCCTGCCCGACCTCCTCGGTCGCGCTGTCCCAGCGCGAGGTCACCGCCTCCTTGCGCTCCTCGGCAGTGATGTAGCCCTCGTCGTACTGGCTGGCGATCTCTTCGGTCTCCGTCTCGTAGCGCTCGAGGATCTCCTCCTTGTCGGGGGGAGCGACCACGTCGTTCTTGGAGATCGTGATGCCGGCCTCGGTGGCGTAGTGGAAGCCGAGCTCCTTGAAGGAGTCGAGCACCAGTGACACCGCCGGGGCACCATATGCCTCGACCAGGTCGCTGACGATCTCGTTCACGTCCTTCTTCTTCAGTGAGCGGTTTTCGAACTTGTACTGCTCGGGGTCGTACTCGTCCCCGAGCGCCTCGGCGATCGCCCGCTCGACGCGGTCGTTGAAGATGATCCGCCCGACCGTGGTCAGGAAGTGCTCGTGACCCGGCCGTCGGTACTCCGCGAAGTCGTGCAGCTGGACGATCCCGTTCTCGTAGGCGAGCTCGGCCTCCTGCGCGGTGCGGAACCGATGGGGCTTCTCATCGAGCTTGGCGGCGTCCAGCTCCTCGACGTCGTCGCTTGCGTAGGTCAGGTAGTAGAGCCCAAGGACCATGTCCTGGGTGGGCGTGGCCAGCGGGGCGCCGTGCGCCGGAGAGAGGATGTTGTTGGAGGAGAGCATCAGGATGCGCGCCTCCGCCTGCGCCTCGGCCGAGAGCGGCAGGTGCACTGCCATCTGGTCGCCGTCGAAGTCGGCGTTGAAGGCGTGGCAGACCAGCGGATGGATCTGGATCGCCTTCCCCTCGACCAGCACCGGCTCGAAGGCCTGGATGCCAAGGCGGTGAAGCGTCGGGGCGCGGTTGAGCAGCACTGGGTGCTCGTGGATGACCTCCTCGAGCACGTCCCAGACCTCGGGGATCATCGAGTCCACCATCTTCTTGGCGGCCTTGATGTTCTGGACCTGCTTGCGCTCGACGAGGCGCGCCATGATGAACGGCTTGAAAAGCTCCAGTGCCATCAGCTTCGGCAGGCCGCACTGGTGGAGCCGAAGCGACGGGCCCGAGACGATCACCGAGCGCCCGGAGTAGTCGACGCGCTTACCGAGCAGGTTCTGGCGGAAGCGGCCCTGCTTGCCCTTGAGCATGTCCGAGAGGGACTTCAGCGGCCGGTTGCCCGGTCCGGTGACGGGACGCCCGCGGCGACCGTTGTCGAACAGGGCATCGACGGCCTCCTGCAGCATCCGCTTCTCGTTGTTGACGATGATCTCGGGGGCGCCCAGGTCGAGCAGCCTCTTGAGGCGGTTGTTGCGGTTGATGACGCGCCGGTACAGGTCGTTGAGGTCGGAGGTCGCGAACCGGCCACCGTCGAGCTGGACCATGGGACGCAGCTCAGGCGGGATCACCGGCACGACGTCGAGCACCATCCACTCCGGCTTGTTCGCGGACTTGAGGAAGGCATCGACGACCTTGAGCCGCTTCACCGCGCGGGCCTGCTTCTGGCCCTTCGAGGTGTTGATCGTCTCCTCGAGGAACTCGGCCTCGGCCTCCAGCTCGACCTGCTCGAGCAGGTCGCGCACGGACTCGGCGCCCATGCCCCCGCGGAAGTACTCGCCCCAGCCGAACGGCGAGCCGAAGCGGTCCTTGAGCTCCCGGAACGTGGTCTCGTCGTTGATCACGTCCTTCGGCTTCATCTCCGCGAAGATCTTGAAGACCTCGCGCAGCCGCTCGGCGGCCTCGTCGAGGTAGGCCTCGGTATCGCCGATCTCGGCCTCGAAGGTCTTGCGCAGGTCCTTCGCGGTCTTCTCCCGGTCCTCGGCCTTCATTCGCTTCACGTTGGTGACGGTGTCGGCCCACAGCTCGTCGTCGTCGTTGAAGCCGTCGGTGGTGCCGGCGGGCGGAGCCTCGCTGTCCTTGTCGGGGGCGACACCGAGGTAAGCGAGACGGCGGACCAGTGACTCGTTGAGCTCCTGGGTGCGCTGCTCGCGCTCGCGCTCGTACTCGCCGGCCTGCTTCTCGACCTCCTTCTCGAGCTTGGCGAGGTCCTTGGACCGCGCCTCCTCGTCGACCCAGGTGATCACCGAGGCCGCGAAGTAGAGAACCTTCTCGAGTTCCTTCGGAGCCATGTCGATCAGGTAGCCGATCCGGCTCGGGACGCCCTTGAAGAACCAGATGTGGGAGACCGGCGCGGCCAGGTCGATGTGCCCCATGCGCTCGCGGCGGACCTTCGAGCGGGTCACCTCGACGCCGCAGCGCTCGCAGACGATCCCCTTGTAGCGGACCCTCTTGTACTTGCCGCAGTAGCACTCCCAGTCCTTGGTCGGACCGAAGATGCGCTCGCAGAAGAGGCCGTCCTTCTCAGGCTTCAGCGTCCGGTAGTTGATGGTCTCGGGCTTGGTGACCTCGCCGGAGCTCCAGCCCCGGATCTTCTTGCCCGAGGCAAGCCCGATCTCGATCGCGTCGAAGTTATTGATGTCGATCACTTCTTTGCTGCCTCCTCGGCATCCGAACCGTCAGTACCGCCGTCGCCCTCGGCGACGACCTGCTCTTCCTTCTCATCGGCGGCATCCGAGCCGTTGCCGCCGCCGTCCGCGCGCACTCCGGACAGCTCAATGCCGAGCTCCTCGGCGGCGCGAAGGAGGTCGTCCTCCTCCTCGCCCATCTCGACTCCGTCGCCCTCCTCGGAGACCACGTTGGCGTCGAGCGCCAGGCTCTGGATCTCCTTGAGCAGGACCTTGAACGACTCTGGAATCGAGGGTTCGGGGATGTTCTCGCCCTTGACGATCGACTCGTAGGCCTTGACGCGGCCGACGGTGTCGTCGGACTTGACCGTGAGCATCTCCTGGAGCGTGTAGGCCGCTCCGTACGCCTCGAGCGCCCACACCTCCATCTCGCCGAAACGCTGGCCGCCGAACTGCGCCTTGCCGCCCAGCGGCTGCTGGGTCACCAGCGAGTAGGGACCGGTCGAGCGAGCGTGGATCTTGTCGTCGACCAGGTGCAGCAGCTTCAGGATGTACATGTAGCCGATCGTGACCTTGCCCTTGTAGGGCTCACCGGTGCGGCCGTTGTAGAGCTGCACCTTGCCCTCGGCGCGGTTCCCGGGGCGCTCGCTCTTCGTGATCCCGAGGTCGATGCCGCGCTCGGAATTCTCGTCCTGCCACTTGACGAGGGCTTCGTCGACATCCTCGACGGTGGCGCCGTCGAACACAGGGGTCGCGACGTTGACGCGGCCGCCGTTTGATCCGGCGGCGTTTTTTGTGGCCGCCGAATGAGCCTCCTTATAGGAAGTGGAGCCGTCGTCGTACCAGCCGTTGGCTGCAACCCAGCCGAGATGCGTCTCGAGGATCTGGCCGATGTTCATTCGGCTCGGAACCCCGAGCGGGTTGAGGATCACGTCGACGGGCCTGCCGTCCTCCATGAACGGCATGTCCTCTTCCGGCACGATCTTGGAGATCACGCCCTTGTTGCCGTGACGGCCGGCGAGCTTGTCGCCCTCGGCGATCTTGCGCTTCGTGGCGACGTAGACCCGGACCAGGTCGTTGACGCCCGGCGGCAGGTCATCGCCCGCCTCCCGGCTGAAGGTGAGGACGTCGATGACGACCCCGCCCTCGCCGTGGGGGACCTTCAGGGAGGTGTCCCGCACCTCGCGGGCCTTCTCCTTGAAGATGGCGCGGATCAGCTTCTCCTCGGCGGTCAGCTCGGTCTCGCCCTTCGGCGTGACCTTGCCGACCAGCAGGTCGCCCGACGCCACCTCGGCGCCGATCCGGACGATCCCGCGCTCGTCGAGGTTCCTGAGGCTCTCCTCGGAGCGGTTCGGGATGTCGCGGGTGATCTCCTCGTCGCCGAGCTTCGTCGTCCGGGCGTCGACCTCGTACTCCTCGATGTGGATCGAGGTGAGCTCGTCGTCCTTGACCAGGCGCTCGGAGATGATGATCGCGTCCTCGAAGTTGTAGCCCTCCCAGGACATGAAGGCGACCAGGCAGTTCTTGCCGAGCGCGATCTCGCCACCGGAGGTCGAGGATCCGTCGCAGAGCACGTCGCCGGCCTTCACCTTCTCGCCGACCGAGACGATCGGGCGCTGGTGGATGATCGTGCCCTGGTTGGAGCGCATGAACTTGTGGAGCGCGTACTCGTCGCGCTTGCTGCCGTGCGTGACGACGACCTGCTCGGCGTCGACCGCGGTGACCTCGCCGTCGTTCTCGGCGATCACCACGTCACCGGTGTCGACGGCGGCGCGCCGCTCCATCCCGGTGCCGATCAGCGGCGGCTCGGGCTTGAGCAGCGGCACGGCCTGGCGCTGCATGTTCGAGCCCATCAGGGCCCGGTTGGCGTCGTCGTGCTCGAGGAACGGGATCAGTGCGGTTGCGACCGACCAGATCTGAGTCGGGGAGACGTCCATCAGCGTGACGTCCTTCGGTGCCACGGCGACCGCCTCGTCGTCACGGCGGCGACAGATCACGTACTGGCCCTTGAGCTTGCCGGTGGCCGGATCGACCTCGGCGTTCGCCTGGGCGATCGTCTCGTCCTCCTCCTGCGTGGCGTCCAGTTGGACGACCTCGCTGGTGACGACGCCGTCCTTGACCACCCGGTAGGGGGTGGTGACGAAGCCGTGCTCGGAGACCTGGGCGTACGAGGACAGCGAGCCCATCAGGCCGATGTTCGGCCCCTCGGGCGTCTCGATCGGGCACATGCGCCCGTAGTGGGTAGCGTGGACGTCGCGGACCTCGATGGGTGCGCGCTCGCGCGTCAGGCCGCCGGCGCCCAGCGCCGACAGCCTGCGGCGGTGCGTCAGCCCAGACAGCGAGTTGGTCTGGTCCATGAACTGCGAGAGCTGTGAGGACCCGAAGAACTCCTTGAGCGCCGCGACGACGGGACGGATGTTGATGATGGTCTGCGGCGTGATCGCGTCGGCGTCCTCGGTGGTGAGGCGCTCGCGCACCACTCGCTCCATCCGGTAGAGGCCGATCCTGAAGGCCTCCTGGATCAGCTCGCCGACCGTGCGCAGGCGGCGGTTGCCGAAGTGCTCGTACTCGTCGAGGTGATCGTGGATCGGCTCGCGGGGGTAGGTGACCGCTTCCGCTGCGTAGTCCTTGATCGGGTTCTCCTCGTCGATCTCCTCGGGAATGCCGAGGATCTTCGGGATCGAGACGAGCTCCTTGACCAGGGCGATGATGTCGTCGTGCGTCAGGACCCGGGTGTCGAGGTCGATGTCCAGGTCCAGGCGCGCGTTCAGCTTGTAGCGGCCGACCCTCGTCAGGTCGTAGCGCTTGGGATCGAAGAAGAGCTGCTCGAGCAGGGCCCGGGCGGCGTCCACCGAGGGCGGCTCGCCGGGACGCTGCTTCTTGAACAGCTCGATCAGCGCGCCCTCCTCGTCCTTGGTCGCGTCGGTGTCCGCCGCGATCGTGTGACGGATGTAGACCGAGTTGTCGAACATCTCGAGGAGCTTCTCGTCCTCGACGTAGCCCATCGCGCGCAGCAGGACGGTGACCGGCAGCTTGCGCTTCCGGTCGATGCGGACGTAGACGCGTCCCTTCTTATCGATCTCCAGCTCGAGCCAGGAGCCACGGGCCGGCATCAGGTTCGCGATGAAGACCTGCTTCTCGCGATCCTTTGGCTCCATCACGTAGGCGCCCGGCGAGCGGACGAGCTGCGTGACGACCACGCGCTCGGTGCCGTTGATGATGAAGGTGCCGCGGTCCGTCATCCACGGGAAATCGCCCATGAAGACGGTCTGCTCGCGGATCTCTCCCGTCTCGCGATTCTGGAACGCGACCTTCACGTTCAGCGGTCGCGAGTAGGTCATGTCCTTCTCGCGACACTCCTCCACCGTGTTGGGTGGATCGTCGAACTCGAAACTTCCGAAGACGATCGCCAGGTTCCCCGTGTAGTCCTCGGTCGGGGAGATGTCGTCGATCGTCGCTCGCAGCAGTCCATCCTTCGGGTCAACGAGCTCCGCGAAGGACTTCCGCTGGATGTCGATCAGATGTGGGAGTTCAACGGGGTTCTTGAGGCGTGAAAAGCTCCTGCGGGTTACGGGGGCAGCGTTGGTTCCGGCCAACTGGGCGACTCCTCAAAATATTCGAAGGGTTGTGAGACCGCGCAAGAATCAGGCAGCAGGGCTCACCGGCGCGCGAACCGTGCATAGTAACGCACGGCAACCGTTTGGTCAAGGGTTGCTAACACGCCCCGGTTGGGGCACGCGCGGGATCTTACTCGGAATCTCCGGAGGTTGGTGATTTCTTGGCTTCGCCACAAACGGCGCAGCCGCGTCTACTTGATCTCGGCGGTACCGCCGGCCTCTTCGATCTCCTTGAGCAGGCCCTCGGCCTCCTCGCGCTCGATCGCCTCCTTGACCGGCTTCGGCGCCTCGTCGACGAGGGCCTTCGCCTCCTTGAGGCCGAGCCCGGTCGCCGCGCGGACGACCTTGATGACGCCGATCTTCTTGTCGCCCGACCCGGTCAGGATCAGGTCGACGGTTCCGGCCTCCTCCTCGCCCGCGCCATCAACGGCAGGCCCTCCCGCTGCGGGGGCGGCGGCTGCCACGGCGGTCGCGGAGACGCCGAATTCCTCCTCGAGCGCCTTGATGCGCTCGGAGAGCTCGAGTACTGAGATGTTCTTGAGCTCGTCGATCCACTCCTCGGTAGTCACCTTGGTGGCCATCTACTCGCTGTCCTCCTTGTTCTCGGAATCTTCTGAAGCCTCTTCCGCCGGCTGCTCATCGGCCGGCGGCTCCTCCCCGATGTCGGCGTCACCCTCGCCGGTCTCCGGCGCCTCGCCCTGGCCCGCGTCCTCGGCGTCCGGGGCCTGCTCCTCGGAGCTCTCCTCGGGAGATTCGGTGGGCTCGGGGTCGGCCGGGGTCTCCGTAGAAGAAGCGTCCTCGGCTTCGGCAGGCTCCTCATCAGAGCCATTGGAGTCCACCTCGCCTGTGGGCGCTTCAACCTGATTGGGCGGCTCGCCGGTGACCAGGCCCTGCTCGGCGATCTGGCCGAGCTGAAGCGCGAGGCCCTGGATCATCGAGCCGAGGCCGCGCACCAGGCCGGTGAGCGGGCTGGCGACGACGCCGGCGAGCTGGGCGTTGAGGGCCTCGCGGCCGGGCAGGAGGGCGATCGCGGTGAAGGAGTCGGGATCGAGCTCCTCCCCGTCCATCAGCCCGCCCTTGTAGTCGAGCAGCTCCCACTCGGAGCCCAGGCGGCTGAGCGTCTTGGCCGCGAGGGCGGCGTCGCCCTTGACGAGGGCCAGGGCGGTCGGCCCGCTCAGATGGTCCTTGAGCACGTCGGTCCCGGCGGCATCGGCGGCGCGCAGGGTGAGGCGGTTCTTGACGATGCGGAAGCGGGTGTCGGCATCGCGCAGGCCCGCACGCAGCTCGGCCGCCTGCGGCACGCTGATCCCGCGGTAGTCCACCGCGAAGATCGCTGTCGCGTCCTTGAGCTCCGAAGCGAGCTCCTCCACCACTGCTGTCTTCTGCTCTCTGTCCATTTCGATCTGATCTTGCGCCGCCAAAGAAAAGACCCGCACACAGGCGGGCCAGAGCCGGGCGGTCTCGAAGACCAGTGGGACTCTCGCTCACCTGCGCCGGACTTCTGGACCTGGGTCCCGCCGACGGTCTGGGGCGGCTATTGGAAGCGAGGAGTGTAGGGGATCGGACCGAGCCGCTCTAGCTCGCCGGTGAGGGAGCTTCCTCAACCGGCTCCGCGGAGCCGGTCTCGGCGGCATCCGATTCCGCCTCGCCTCCATCGTCCGAAGCGGCCGCCCCGGCGCCCTGCATGATCTCGCCACGGCGGGTGCGGCTGGGGTCGATCCGGATGCCGGGGCCCATCGTCGTGGTCACGGTGATGGAGAGGATGTAGCGGCCCTTGGCCGCCGCCGGCTTGGCGCGGATGATCTCCTCGATCACTGCGGCGTAGTTCTCGAGCAGGTCGGTCTCCGAGAAGCTGGTCTTGCCGATCGCCAGGTGGACGATCGCCTGCCGGTCGGTCCGGTACTCGACCTTGCCGGCCTTGGCCTCCTCGACCGCCCTTGCGATGTCCTCCGTGACGGTGCCGACCTTCGGATTCGGCATCTTGCCCTGCGGGCCCAGGACCCGGCCGAGCTTGCCGACCTTCGGCATCTGCGAGGGGTGGGCGATCGCGACATCGAAGTCGGTCCAGCCGCCCTCGACCCGCTCCGCCAGATCGTCCGAGCCGACGAAGTCGGCGCCGGCCTCATTCGCCTGTCTGGCCGGATCGCCCTCCGCGAAGACGGCGATCGTGACGTCCTTGCCGAGCCCCTTGGGCAGGGCGAGTGTGCCCCGGAGCTGCTCCTCCGCGTGGCGAACGTTGACGCCGAGGCGGATGTGGAGCTCGACCGTCTCGTCGAAGTTGGCGCCGGCGGTCTCCTTGATCAAGTGGATCGCCTCCGCCGGCGGATACGCCCGCGTGCGGTCGATCTTCTCGTACGCCTCTCGGTACCGCTTGCCGCGGGCCATCAGAGTCCCTCCACGGTGACGCCCATCGAGCGCGCCGTGCCGGCGATGATCCGGGTGGCGGCGTCGAGGTCGTTGGCGTTCAGGTCGGGCATCTTGCGCTCAGCGATCTGCCGGGCCTGGTCCGCCGTGATCGAGCCGACCTTCTCTGAGTGCGGCTCCCCTGACCCCTTGTCGATCCCGGCCGCCTCCTTGATCAGGACAGCCGCCGGCGGGGTCTTGGTGATGAAGTCGAAGGAGCGGTCTTCATAAACCGTGATCTCCACGGGAATGATGGTCCCGGCGTCCTGCTGAGTCTGGGCGTTGAACGCCTTCGTGAACTCCATGATGTTGACGCCGTGCTGGCCGAGCGCGGGGCCCACCGGGGGCGCTGGGTTCGCGGCGCCGGCCGGGATCTGGAGCTTGATCTGGGTGAGGACCTTCTTGGCCATGGCTAGATCTTCTTCACCTGGTCGTAGTTGACCTCGACGGGCGTCTCCCGCCCGAAGATCGAGACCAGGACCTTGAGCTTTGCCGCATCCTCGTTGATTTCGGCGATCTCGCCGGAGAAGTCGGCGAGGGGGCCGGAGATCACCTTGACCGACTCGCCGATGGAGAACTGGGCCCGGGTCCGCGGACGCTCCGCGGTCTCGCGATGGAGCAGGCGGTCGACCTCGACCTTGGAGAGGGGTATCGGCTTGTTCCGGGAACCGACGAAGCCGGTGACTCCGGGGGTATTCTTGACGAGCCCCCAGGCGTCGTCGGTCATCTCCATGTTCACCAGGACGTAGCCCGGCATGGTGCGCTTCTCGGACTGCACCTTCTGGCCGTCCTTCATCTCCGAGATCTGCTCGGTCGGGACGACCACCTGACGCACGTTGCGCTCCTGGCCCATCGTGTGGACCCGGTGCTCGAGATTCTGCTTGACCTTGTTCTCGTGCCCCGAGTAGGTGTTGATCACATACCAGCGAAACATCGTCGTCTCCTTGCGCCGCCCTAAAGCAGCTGCTTGATGAACCAGTTGAAGGCGGCGTCGAGTGCGCCCAGATAGGCGGCCATCACCGCCACGAAGATGAAGGTCACGGCCGAGGCCTGGACCAGCGTGTCGCGGTCCGGCCACTGCACCCGCTTGAGCTCGGCCCAGCAGGAAACGAGGAAGCCGATGATCGGACCGCGCCGCTTTCCGGCCTTCTCGGCCTGGCCCTTCTGAAGCTCCTTGGCGCGAGCCTTGCGGCGGTCCTCCTTCTCGCGCTGGCGGCGCTCGCGGCGGCTCTCACGTGGCTGCGCCGGTGCCTCCGTGGCCGCCCCGTCCTCCGGGCGCCCGACGTCCGCGCGGGAGGGCGCGGGGGATTCGGGCTCGGTCTGCGGCTGCACGCGATCGGGGATGACCCCGGGCACCGGAGAACCAGCGTCCTCGACATCCGGCACCTCGCCGGGCTTCTCGACGACCCGCTCTCCGAACTCATCGACGCGGGCGCCGGTCTCGATTGCAGCCTCGGCTTCGGCCACCTCGCCGGAGACGCCGAGCCGCGTGTCTTCCTGGGCACGCCCCTCCTCCTCGCGCTCCGCGGCATCGCGGGAGGGCAGTCCGCGGGCCTCGGCCTGCTGGCGTCGCCGCCGCTCGGCCTTTCTCTGTGCTCTCGTCTTCGCCATCTCGGGCCGGCTAGCGGGTCTCCTTATGTGGGGTGTGCCGGCCGCACCAGCGGCAGAACTTGCGCAGCTCGATCCGATCCGGCGAATTCCGCCGGGACTTGTTCGTCTCGTAGTTGCGGCGCTTGCACTCCTCGCAGGCGAGCGTCACGCCGATTCGAACATCAGAGGCCATGTCTCCTCAACTTCGATCGCTGCCGTCTCTTGCGCGGCCGGACAGAAAAAAACCCCCGGCTCCAAGCACGAGGTAGGCCGAAGAATAGCGACCGATCCGCTCAAGGGACGACTATGGCGCCTGTCCCTCGAAGCCCGCGGCTCGCTGATAGAGGTGGTAGAGCTTGAAGCCCCGGGCGAAGCTCTGCTCGCACCAGTTGTTGAACAGGTTGTACGCCTGCTTGTCGTCCAACACCGAGCCTGTCCCGGACGGATCGGAGGCATTGTTGCCCACCACCGGGCCGCTGGCGAAGTCCTTGATCTGCTGGATGGTGCCGAGGCGCTGCTCGGTGTCCGCCTGGTTCCAGTCGTGACAATCGGCCAAGGCGATCGGCTGACCGACGTTGGGGCCGACGTCGATCTGCGGCTGAGTACCGGACCCGCCCCCGCAGCCCGCGATCAGCGCGGCCGCTGTGAGGGCGCAGAGCAGCGCGCCGGCGAGCCGGCTCCCGGGGCCGCGGTGAAGAAGAGCTATGGCTTCGGCGGGGTCGTGAACCACGTGCAGCTAGGGTCGCCGTTGCCGCACGGTAGAAGCTCGTTCAGCGCCTTATCCAGAGAACCTGGAAGCGGGCTGTTCTCGCAGCTGGATGGCAGGTTGTCGGGTGCGGCGGCGCTGGGAGAGGGGTCGCCTGTGACGCTTCCGGCGGTGCCGTTGGAGCCGGTGTTGCTGTACCAGCAGTTGCCGCTGGTGTAGCCGGGACTGGTGTCGACGATGATCCCGCCCTGGTCCCACCAGAAGTCGACGCCGTTCGGCGAGGGGCTCCCGTCGGGGGCCTGCCCCATCTGGTTGTCGAAGAACTTGTTGCGGTAGGAGGTGGCCGAGTTGGCGGGTGTCGTGCCAGGGGTGGGGTTGCAGCCCGCCACCTGGTTGTCCGGGTCGTCGCAGACAAAGGCATCAGGGACCGCGTACAGCATCACGCCGCGCCGCCAGTTGTCATAGAAGTTGTTGTTCCGGATGACATTGGCGTTGCCGCCGGCGATCCACGCGCCGAGCCCAACCGGAATCGGCTCGGTCGGAGTGACATCCGAGCAATTGCCGCCGGGTGAGCTCGGCGATTGACCCGGGACCGCCGGTCCAGGCTTCTGTCCGGGGGCGCAAGGAGGCAGGTATGCGTTGAAGTTGTTGTCGTAGAAGTTGTTGTGCTCGAGCAGGTCGGAGTCCTGCGGGAATCCGGGGTGGCCAGGAGCCGTGAAGACGTCCGTCGAGAAGCCCCCGGTGTTGTCGTAGAAGTTGTTGTCGTGGAGCCAGACGGCGTTGCCGTCCGTCCCGGAGTAGCCGAGCAGGTTGTGGTGCATGTCGCAGTTGCGGAGTTCGGTGCCGTAGCGTCGCTGTCCTGGCGGAACGGCCTCGCCGAGGTCGGCCGAGGCGCCGGGATAGAGGCCCGAGTCGCCGCTGCCCCAGGCGTCGCAGTTCTCGATCAGCGAGTGATCCGCGACGAAGGTGAGCAGGCCGTACTCGCCGGCGTACGGGAGCTTCAGGTGGTCGAAGTGGGAGCCGTCGGTCTCGATCGCGTAGACATCGTGCTCCTTGGCATGTCGGACCTTGACGTTGTCGAGGACGAAGCCGTCGGCGCGGTCCGCCCGGATACCGACGTCCTTGACTGATCCGATCGGCGCGCCGTCCCCGGAGGCGGTGTTGCCCGCATCGATCGTTACGTCATCGGGCGAGACGCCGGTCCCCTGGATCTGCAGGTTGCAGCGGATGCAGGCCCCGGCGTCGGGGATGACGTGTCGGTCCAGGCTCGGCGGCTGGGGCACCGGAATGTTGGTCAGCGACCGGCCGAGGACCGCGATCAGGTTCTGATCGTTCGGGCAGTGGAACTGGTAGGCGTAGGAGACCGCGCCCGCCTGGTTCTTGTCGTTGGTGATCTTGTACTGGTTGCAGGCCGGGTCGTTGGTCGGCTTCGCGCGCGACTTCGGCTCGGTGTAGAGGCCGGGCATGATCTCGATGCGGTCGTTGTTGTGGGCGGCGGTAACCGCGTCCTGGATCGACTTGTACTTGCACTGCCTCAGCAGCTTGAGGTTGAAGGCGCGGAGCTTCTTCGCCTTCTTCTTCTTCAGCTTGAGCGGCGGCTGCGACTCGCGCAGCTTGTAGCCCTTCTTGCGCGCCTTCTTGATCGACTTGTTGAGCCTCTTGATCGTCTTGTTCTTGGAGAGCTTCTTGTCGCTGGCGTTCTTGCGGACCTTCTTGCTCGGCACCTTCGGGCAGACGACCCGGGTCTTGCCGGGCTTCTTCTTGTCGAGGGCGCTGAACAGCTTGCGGAGCGCCGGCACGGAGCCGCCGGCGGCCGGCTTGACGGAGGTGTCGGGCGCGGGATCAGGCCAGTAGGAGGCGCGCTCGATGTGCGCCAGGGCGAATGCGGGCACGAGCATGGCGACGGCGGCGACTGCGATCGCAATCCCCACGGTCCTGCGACGACGTGTCGCCCTCCTGGCTTCCATCGCTCCTCTCCTCCCTTGGCATCTAATCAGATGCTGCCGATCGGTGAAAACCCCAGCCCGGAGCGGGAGTTGCGGTCTCTCAGGAGACCTGCTGCGGAGTCGTCGAGCCGCTGGCCAGCACGAACTTCCCCATGCTGGTCGCCTGGCCGCCGTCCCGGGTCTGCGTCTGGACCCTCTTGAACTCGCAGGTCGCCTGGCTCTTGGTCACCTCGAGGATCGCGTAGCCGCGGTTGTCGAGGTCCAAGTAGCTGATGTGCTTGTCCAGGGCGTTGATCAGGGACTTGATCGTGCCCGAGGGGATGCCCGTCTCCTCCGGGAGACCCCGTGAGGTGGTGGAGCCGCCCACGAACTCACCGCAGACGGGTGTACCGGTATCGCTTCCGTCCGTCGTGGCGGTACCGACGAAGAAGTTGTGGATGTCGCCGGTGACTGGGAGCAGGTTCTTGATGTTGTTGGCGAGCACGAACTCGAGTAGCTCCCTGCGCTCGTGGGCGTAGCCGTCCCACTGGTCGTTGTTGGCCCCGTTCTGGGGTGCTTGCTGGAAGCCCATCAGCATCACCTCGTTGGCCCAGAGCTTCCAGGTCTGGGGGGATGAGGCGAGCGTCTGCTTGAACCAGGACTTCTGCTGGATGCCCAGCATCGTGCGGTTCGGGTTCTGCTGGTCGGGGCAGAGGACGAGCTGGGCATCGTTGCAGGGCTGCTGGTCGCGGTACTGGCGCTCGTCGGTGACGATCAGGTCGACGAGCTTGCCGATCCGGAGGTGCTCGTAGACGCGGTCCCGCTCGCCGTCGAACCGGATCCGCGGCATGTAGTTGAAGTACGCCTGATACGCGTTCGCGCGCCGCTCCTGGATCGAGACGCGGCGCGGGTGGCCGTTGTTGGTGAAGCCAGGCTGGGCGTTTGAGCTGGCGAGCCCGTCCGCGTAGTTGTCCTCGACCTCGTGGTCGTCCCAGACCGCCACGAAGTTGTAGGCGGCGTGCATCGCCTGCAGGTCGCGGTCGCTCTTGTAGAGGTTGTACTTCTGCCGGTACTCGGGCAGGTACTCGACGTTTCCGTCGTGGTTGAAACCGGTGGTGTCGGGCCGCGGCCCGTCGTAGTAGTGCGACTCGTAGATGTAGTCGCCGAGGTGGAGAACGAGGTCCAGGTCACGCTCCTTGGCAATCGCGGCGTGGGCGTTGTAGAAGCCCGCCTCGAAGCTCTGGCAGGAGAGGAAGGCGATCCGCAGCGGCTGGTTGGAGTCGCGCGGCGGGGCGGTGCGGAAGCGCCCCACAGGGGAGCCCTTGTCCTTGGTGTGGAAGCGGTAGAAGTACTCGTGGGCAGGCTGCAGCCCGCGGACGCGGGTGCGGGCCGTGAAGTCCCGTTCCTTGCGGGCCGTGACGGTCTTTTCCAGGACCACGTTGCGGAAGTGGCGGTCCTTGGCGATTTGGAGGTCGAGCCGAGAGGTGCGCTTCGCCTGGCCCAGCTTCGTCCAGAGGATCGTGCCCTTGGGGTACGGGAAGCCGGAGGCGACGCCCAGGGGGAAGGTGCCGGACTTGGCGACGGGAATGCGCCGCTTGCGAGCGATTGCCGCATAGTTCGGAAGCGCGGTCACCGCGGCGCCGGTGGCGAGGCCCGCGATCAGGAACTGGCGGCGGCCCAGCCGAGGCTCCGTGTCCAATGACTCCAGGTCGAAGCGAGCGTCCTCGAACTCCTGCACGTCCATTCAGCCTTCTCCTCTCGCTATCCCCTGTACTGGTACTAAATCACTCTCGGCGGGTTCGCGACTCACCGAGTTTTCGCGACTCTCGAGCAGGGCACTTCCGATAGCTTCCCTGCCAACGGCTGGGACTGGCCGCAGGAGAGGAGAGGACTCGTGAAGGGAAAGGTGTCTGTCAGCGGACTCAGGGGTCTCGCGATCGCCGCCGCCGCCGTACTGCTCGTCGCTCTGGTCGTCGGTGCGGCCGAGGGCAAGAAGAAGAAGTCGGGTGGCGGCGGGAAGCTCACGGTGCTCACCACGCAGCAGCATCAGGCGGTCGACGCCGGTGCGATCAGCGTCAAGGTGAAGGGCAAGGGCGGCAAAGTCGTGGTCGACGGCGTGCAGGGCACCGGTTCCGTTCAGCTCACCTCGGCGAAGAAGGTCAAGTCCGGCAAGCACACCGTCAACGTCCCGCTCTCGGCCGCGGGCCAGTCCGCGATCGGGGGCTGCTCGGTCACCGGGGTGAGCGCCAGGTTCGCCAAGGGCGGCAAGAAGAAGAAGGGCAAGAAGAGCACGGGCAAGAGCTCGCCGGTGGTGCCCCTCGATCGCGACGAGGCGGTGTGCAGCGTCGGATCGGAGAACCCGACCGCGCGGCCGTATCACGGCCCCGCGATCGACACCTCCAACGCGGCCCGCTGCGACTTCATGGATCCAACAGTCTGCCTCCAGCCCTGGCCCAACGACTACTTCACGAAGGCTGACGCGACAACCGACACAGGTCGCCGGCTGAACATCAACAGCAGCTCGACGCCAGCGAACACGCATGGCGTCCACATCGACACCACCGACATCAACCGAGCGGACGGCTTCAGCCCAGGCAACCTGATCACGCTCAAGATCCCGCAGATCGAAACCCAGGCGGCGTTCGACAACACCGGCTTCGTGCCGGTCAACGATCTGCATCGCTACTCGGACCCGAACCAGCCGGTCGTGGTCATCGACGCGGCGACCGGACAGCGCCAGCCGATCCTCGCGGAGCTCGACCCGAACCCGAACCACTACTCGCCGGGCGACACGAAGGACGTCAACCTGATCATCCGCCCCACGCGCAACTTCACCGAAGGGCACCGCTACATCATCGCCCTGCGGGGCCTGCGCGACGCGCAGGACAATCCGGTGGATCCCCCGCTCCCGTTCCGGGTCTATCGCGACCGGCTGATCACCTCGGATCCGGCGATCGAGAACCGCCGTCCCCACATGGAGGACCTGATCTCGACGCTCCAGCACGACGGGATCCAGCGCTCGAATCTGTACATGACCTGGGACTTCACGGTGGCGAGCGAGCACAGCCTTGCCGGCCGCGCCCTGGCTATTCGTGACAACGCGCTCCATCAGCTCGGCGATGACAGCCCCGGCAACGGCGCGGTCGACGGGAGCTCGCCGACGTTCGACATCTCGAATGTGATCGATGCTCCGAATCCCAGCCTTCCCGCCAACACGCTGCGCGAGGTCGACGGGAAGCTGAAGAACATCCCCTGCTACCTGCACCCCAATTGTCAGCCGGGTGGAACCTTCAACTTCCTGCCCAACGGGGATGTCGATGCCACGCCCAATGGCACCGCGGATGACAACTCGACGACCACCGGAGTGCGCTTCCGCTGCCTGGTCCCGAACTCAGCCGTCACAGGTACGACCGTGAACCCGACGCAGAGCGGCATCTTCGGACACGGCCTGCTCGGGGACTACACGCAGGTCTCGGACATGATCAAGTTCACCAACAGCGAGGCGAACGTCAGCAACACCACCTGGTGTGCGACGAACTGGGCCGGATTCTCGTCTGACGACATTGCGCAGGTCATCGCGACGCTGGGGGAGGTCTCGAACTTCTCGAAGCTCTCAGACCGGATGGTGCAGGGCTTCGTGAACATGATCTACCTCGGCAGGGCGATGCTGAACGCGGGCGGCTTCGACACCAATGCTGCCTTCCAGCTCGATCCGGATGGATCCGGTGGGAACCCGCCCGTTTCGGTGCTGGACCCATCGCAGGGCCTCTACTGGGAAGGGATCAGCCAGGGCGCGATCATGGGCGGGGCACTGACGGCGCTCGAGCCGGACCTGACCCAGTCGGTGCTCGACGTGACGGGGATGAACTACTCGACCCTGCTGCGCCGCAGCGCGGACTCCGCGCAGTACTTCGAGCTGCCCGGGCTCGGCCTCTACCCGAACTACACGAACCAGCAGGAGCGGCCGTTGCTCCTCTCGCTGATGCAGCTGCTCTGGGACCGTGGTGAGGCGGATGGCTATGCCGAGCACATGACCTCTGACCCCCTGCCCAACACGCCGGCCCACCACGTGCTGCTGCAGCTTGCCTATGGCGACCACCAGGTCTCGAACCTGGCGGGCGAGACCGAGGCGCGGACGATCGGTGCGCAGGTGGAGACGCCCTCCCTCGACCCGGGACGCCACTGGGACGTGGACCCGTTCCTCGGCATCCCGGCGATCTCGTCCTACCCCTATCGGGGCTCGGCGGCGATGGTCTACTACGACGGCGGACCAATCGGGTTCGACGGCACCCAGGACTGCACCGACGAGCACGGCAACCCGCAGCATGGAACCGCTCCCGCGCCGCTGGTCGAGCTGCCGCCCAACCCGGTGAGCGTCTATGGGTGCGATCCGCATTCCTATCCGCGCCAGTCGCTGGACGGTGTCACTCAGGCGGCCGACTGGTTGCAGCCGAGCGGGTTCATCGACCAGTGTCAGACCGCGGCGGTGGGCCGGCCTTGCTACTCGAACGGGTACACGGGGCCGGGACCCTGATCCAGCCGCGCGGTTAGAGGTCCAGCGTCTTGGCGATGATCCCTCGCTGGATCTCCGAGGTGCCGCCGTAGATGGTGGAGACGAGGGTGGCGCGCGGACGAGGCACTCCAGGTCGTACTCGGACGTCAGGCAATGCGCACCTTGAGCGCCGTCGCGATCAGGCGTCGCTGCTTCTCGGTCTCAGCGCCGCTTCACCAGGGCGTAGGCGAGGAGCCGGCCGACGGGTTCACCGGTCACCCCGATACAGCCCTAGCCGGAGGCTCCCGTCGTATAGCTCCAGGTGACCGGATTGGCGAGCGGGTTGCCTTGCAGGTCCTTGGCGGCGGTCGAGATGCTTGCCGTGTATTGGGTCCCGGGTGCCAGGTCGGCGTCGGGCTTGAAGATCAGCACCCCGGGGCCGTACCAGCCGAAGCTGCCGCTCACCGGCGCCCCGTTGCTGGTTTGCTTCAGCGAGAAGGCGGCCTCGGCGGAGGACTTGTCCATCGCCTTGTTGAAGACGGCATAGGTCACCCCACTGCGAGCGACGTCGGTCGCGCCGTCGGCCGGAGAGACGTAGGTGACGACCGGAGGATTCACCGTCGTGAACTGCCAGGTCTTGGCGGCCTGAAGCGGGTTCCCGGCGAGGTCCTTGGCGGCGGTCGAGATGCTTGCCGTGTATTGGGTCCCGGGTGCCAGGTCGGCGTCGGGCTTGAAGATCAGCACACCGGGGCCGTACCAGCCGAAGCTGCCGCTCACCGGCGCCCCGTTGCTGGTTTGCTTCAGCGAGAAGGCGGCCTCGGCGGAGGACTTGTCCATCGCCTTGTTGAAGACGGCATAGGTCACCCCACTGCGAGCGACGTCGGTCGCGCCGTCGGCCGGAGAGACGTAGGTGACGACCGGAGGATTCACCGTCGTGAACTGCCAGGTCTTGGCGGCCTGAAGCGGGTTCCCGGCGAGGTCCTTGGCGGCGGTCGAGATGCTTGCCGTGTATTGGGTCCCGGGTGCCAGGTCGGCGTCGGGCTTGAAGATCAGCACACCGGGGCCGTACCAGCCGAAGCTGCCGCTCACCGGCGCCCCGTTGCTGGTTTGCTTCAGCGAGAAGGCGGCCTCGGCGGAGGACTTGTCCATCGCCTTGTTGAAGACGGCATAGGTCACCCCACTGCGAGCGACGTCGGTCGCGCCGTCGGCCGGAGAGACGTAGGTGACGACCGGAGGATTCACCGTCGTGAACTGCCAGGTCTTGGCGGCCTGAAGCGGGTTCCCGGCGAGGTCCTTGGCGGCGGTCGAGATGCTTGCCGTGTATTGGGTCCCGGGTGCCAGGTCGGCGTCGGGCTTGAAGATCAGCACCCCGGGGCCGTACCAGCCGAAGCTGCCGCTCACCGGCGCCCCGTTGCTGGTTTGCTTCAGCGAGAAGGCGGCCTCGGCGGAGGACTTGTCCATCGCCTTGTTGAAGACGGCATAGGTCACCCCACTGCGAGCGACGTCGGTCGCGCCGTCGGCCGGAGAGACGTAGGTGACGACCGGAGGATTCACCGCGCAGGTGACCGTGACCGCCACGGTCGCGCTCGAGCCGCCGTTCAGGGTGTAGGTGAAGTCGTCGGTGGAGGCCGGCGGGTCGCTGTTGCAGTAGTTCGGGTTCGGCTGGTAGGTCAGCCCGCTGCCGCCGCCGGTGATCACCACGCTGCCGTTGGCCGCCTGCGTCACCGAGTCGATCGTCTTCGGGCCGCCGTCGGGGTCGGTGTCGTTGGCGAGCACGTCGATCGAGGTGGCACCCGAGCCCTGGGCGACCGTCTTGGTGTCGTTGACCGCGCTCGGCGGGATGTCGGCAGCGCACGTCACGGTCACAGCCACGGTCGCGGTCGAGCCGCCGGGGCTGAGGGTGTAGGTGAAGTCGTCGGTGGAGGCCGGCGGGTTGCTGTTGCAGTAGTTCGGGTTCGGGGTGTAGGTGAGCGTCAGGTTGTCGGGGGCGACCGCGACCGTGCCGTGGGCCGGCTGGGTGGCCGAGGCGATCGTCTTCGGGCCGCCGTCCGGGTCGGTGTCGTTGGCGAGCACGTCGATCGAGGTGGCACCGGAGTCCTCGGCGACCGTCTTGGTGTCGTTGACCGCGGTCGGGTTGTCATCGGCGCAGGTGACGGTGACCGCCACGGTCGCGGTCGAGCCGCCGTTCAGGGTGTAGGTGAAGTCGTCGGTGGAGGCCGGCGGGTCGCTGTTGCAGTAGTTCGGATTCGGGGTGTAGGTGAGCGTCAGGTTGTTGGGGGCGACCGCGACCGTGCCGTGGCCAGGCTGAGTGGCCGAGGCGATCGTCTTCGGGCCGCCATCCGGGTCGGTGTCGTTGGCGAGCACGTCGATCGAGGTGGCACCGGAGTCCTCGGCGACCGTCTTGGTGTCGTTGACCGCGGTCGGCGGGATGTCCCCCGCCCCGTTGACCGTCACATCGTTCAGTGCCGGCGTCAGGTTCGGGTCGGTCGTGCTGAGCTCCGCCCGGTACTGGACGTAGCGGCTGCTGCCCGGGATGTCCCCGCCTGAGGACGCGATCGGCGCGAAGGCGCTCCAGGTCCCGTCAGGCGTGGGCGTGTCGCCGGTGCGGACGCTGATCGCGATCCCGGTTCCCGACGGCGTCGCCGAATTCCAGCTGAGCGCCCCCCAGTCCGCGATCTGGCCGGCGCCGGCGTCGAAGATCCTCGAGTCGAAGGTGCCTGAGGCCGGGTAGGGGCTCATGCGCATCCAGTCGAGGGTGGCCTCGGCGCCGCCGGCGGTGAGGTCGCTGGCAATCGGTCGCATCTGGGTGGCGCCGAAGTTCGCTGCGTGGGTCGCGACGAGGGCGCCGTCCACGTAGTAGCGGACCTCGGTCGTGTCCCACTCGATCCGGTAGAGGTGCGGGCCGCCGACCAGCCCGGTCGGCAGCTGCGTCGTGGTCTCGCTTCCGGCGTTATTGGTTCGGGCGTTGAAGGTCCCGTCGAACTTGACGCTGAAGATCGCCCAATTCGCCGAGTTGTTGAGGTCTACCGCGAAGCCGATGTGCTGGTTGTTCTGCTGATTGAAGGTGGCCTTGAACTCGAGCGAGCGGCCGGACGGGTAGGTCGCGATGGTCTTGGCGTAGGAGCCGTCGACGTGGAGGCTGCCGCCAGAGACGGTGGCGCCTGTCCCGGGCGTGCAGTTCTCCGGGTCGGGAGCGCTCCACGGACAGCTCTTCCATTCGGCGGGAAGCGAGCTGCCCGAGAACTCCGAGCCCTCGGTCGGCTTCAGGATCACTTCGCCGTTGCCGGTCTCGGAGACGTAGGTGTTGGCGCCCGGCGTGCCGGCGCCGAAGTCGGAGACGGTGGTATCGGTGAAGCCGAAGGTAAGAGCCGCCGTGGTGAAGCTCCAGCTGTCAGGCGCCCCGAGTGCGTTGCCGGCCTGGTCCTCGACCGAGCCGTCGACCGTGACCGTATAGACAGCGCTCGGGTCGAGGTCGGCGTTCGGGTCGAGCGTCGCGGTGGTCCCCGCGTAGCTGACGGTGGCGGGGACGTCGGTCCCGGTGCCTTGCTTCTGCAGATGCACGCTCGAGCTGTCGATCGTCGCCGGGTTCATCGGCTCGCTGAACTGGGCGGTGACGTTGGTGTTCCGGGGGACGTCGGTTGCGTTCGGCGTCGGGGTGCGTCCGGTGATCGTCGGGGCCGTGTTGTCCGCCACGGTCGTGTACCCGATCGAGACCTCGCTCAGAGTCGGCGTCTGGGCCGGGTCGCTGCTGGTCAGCTCCGCCCGGTACTGGACGTAGCGGCTGCTGCCCGGGATGTCCCCGCCTGAGGACGCGATCGGCGCGAAGGCGCTCCAGGTCCCGTCAGGCGTGGGCGTGTCGCCGGTGCGGACGCTGATCGCGATCCCGGTTCCCGACGGCGTCGCCGAATTCCAGCTGAGCGCCCCCCAGTCCGCGATCTGGCCGGCGCCGGCGTCGAAGATCCTCGAGTCGAAGGTGCCTGAGGCCGGGTAGGGGCTCATGCGCATCCAGTCGACCGCCAGCTCGGGGCCGCCGGCGTTGAACTCGCTCGCGATCACCCGCAGGTTCTGAGCGAAGCTGACGGTGTGGGTCGCGACCAGGCCGCCGTCCACGTAGAACTTGACGTCGCTCGTGCCCCACTCGATCCGATAGAGGTGCGGGCTGCCGAGCAGACCGGAGCCCAACGCCGTCTCCTGCTGGCCCCCCGACTGGCCGTTGTCGGTGCGCGTGTAAAGAGTGTTGCCGTCGGACTTGGTGCTGAAGGTCGCCCAGGGCGCGGCGTTCAGGTCGGTGGCGAAGCCGGCGGTCTCGAAGGGGACGACGTTGAAGGTGGCGACGAACTCGAGTGAGCGGCCTGCGGGGTATGCGGTGTTGGTCCGCGCGTAGGCGCCGTTGGCATGGAGGCTGCCGCCAGAGACGGTGGCGCCTGTCCCGGGTGTGCAGTTCTCCGTGTCGGGAGCGCTCCACGGACAGCTCTTCCAGTCCGCGGGAAGCGAGCTGCCCGAGAACTCCTCGCCGACGGTCGGCTTCAGGCTGACCTCGCCGTTGTCCGTCTGGGAGATGTAGGAATTGGCGTCGGGACTGCCGGCGCCGAAGTCGGAGACGGTCGTGTCGGTGAAGCCGAAGCTGGGTGCAGCGGTGGTGAAGCTCCAGCTGTCGTCGGCCCCGAGCAGGTTCCCGGCCTGATCGGCAGCCGAGGCATCGACGGTGACTGTGTAGACGGCGCTCGGGTCGAGATCGGTGTTCGGGTCGAGCGTTGCCGTGTTGCCCGAGTAGCTGACATTCGCCGCCACGTCGCTCCCCGCTCCCTGCTTGCGCAGGCGCACGGTGGAGCCATTGATCGTCGCCGGGTTCATCGGCTCGCTGAACTGGGCGGTGACGTTGCTGTTGAGGGGGACCCCGGTCGCGCTCGGTGCCGGGCTGCGGCCGCTGACCGTCGGCGCCGTGGTGTCGGCGCCCTGGCTGTAGGCGATGGAGACGTCCTCGAGCGCGGAGGTCAGGTTCGGATCCGGGTCGAGGTCGGCCCTGTATTGCACGTAGCGGGAGTTGCCGGGGACGTCGTCGCCACTGGAAGTGACCGGGGTGAAGGCGCTCCAGCTCCCGTCGGGGGTCGGGGTGTTGCCTGTGCGGACGCTCATCGCCAGGCTGGTCCCGGGTGGAGCGTTCGCGTGCCAGCTCATCGCCCCCCAATCCGCCGCCTGGCCCGCGTCGAAGACGCGGGAGCTGAAGGTGCCCGAGCTCGGATAAGGGCTGAGGTGCAGCCAGTTGACCGAGAGGCCGGGCCCGCCGGAGTTGAAATCGCTGGCCGCGACGTTCAGGTTGGAGCCGAAGGTGGCGTTGTCTGTGTGGACCAAGGTGCCATCGACGTAGTACTGCACCTGGCCCGCGTCCCACTGGATCCGGTAGACGTGCTGGGAGCCGACGTACTGGCCGGGAGCGCCGACCGGGGTGTCGGCGGCACCGCCGCCGGTGTTCGTGCTGGTGAACAGCTGATTGGTGCTGCCCCGGGTGCTGAACATCGCCCAGGCGCTGGTGAAGTTGTCCGTGAATGCGACGTGCTGGAAGGTGGCGGCACCGAAGGTGGCGGCGAACTCGAGCGAGTGGCCCGGGGCGAAGGCGGCGTCGGTGTGGGCCATTCCACCGTCCACGTGCAAGCTGCCGCCCGAGACGCTGGTGCCGCCGGGGCCGCCGCTGCACGGGGGATCGGCGGGCCAGACGCAGCCCGTCCAGCCGCTGGGCAGTCCGGGCCCACCCGAGAACTCCTGGCCCTCTGCCGGCTTCAGGATGACCTCACCGTTGCTCATCTCCGAGATGTATGTGTTGGCGTCGGGAGTGCCCGCGCCGAAGTCGGAGACCGTCGTGTCCGTGAAGCTGGCCGATGGCGTGGTGAAGCTGCGCGGGGCTGCGGGGGGATTGGGATCGGTAGCGGAATTGGCCGCGGCGTCGGTGGAGACCACCCGGTAGTAGAAGGTGGTGTTCGGCGCCAGGCCGGTGAGTTGGATGCTGTGCGAGGTGGTCAGACCCGGACTGCTCTGATGTGAGTCGAGCGAGCCCGGGCTGGTGCCGTAGTCGACACGCGAGTCAGATGCCTCGTTCGTGTCCCAGGTGACGTTGGCCGTGCCGTCGCCCGGAGCCGAGGCCGAGACGTTGGAGATCGTCGGCGCGGTGTCGTCGACCGCGTAGGTCGCCTCGTAGTTGCCTGCGGTCGCGTCGAAGAACGCGTACTCGTCGCCCTTGATGGTCTGCGTGGTCGTGGGGATCTGGACGCCGTCCCGCTTCACCGTGGTCAGCGCTCCAACCGAGGAGGTGGTCGGCACCATTCCGCGGAGTCCGTTGGCGCCTGCGGCGTGGCTGACGCTGAAGCTGAGCGTGTTACCGCTCCAGGAGATCCCGTTGAAGGAGGACTGGTTGCGTCCATCGAGCCATTGCAACATCTGCTGAGCGGAGACGATCGGGACGCCTCGTGACTGGGCCGAGGCGACGATCGCGTCCGAGCCCGCGCTCGAGGCGCTGTCGGTGTGCATGTTCGCCGTGAACACGCCGTAGTAGCCCTGGGGGCCGAGAGCGTTGTTGAGCAGCGAGTCGATGTTCTTGGGGTACGTCTGATCCGACTCGTCCGTCATCTGGGTGGCCGCCTGGTAGACGTCGATCATCGAGCCGTTGAGGTCGGCGAAGCGCATCGGCATCCCCGAGCCGGTGAACATTCCCGGGCGGTCCTGGATCCAGGCCCCCGGCCAGTAGTAGTAGTCGGTGTCCAGGCGGATGCCGTTCTCGAGCTCCACCTTCGGCTGGGTCGCCCAGTCGCTCCAGGCGATGCAGTGGGTGCGGTTGGTGACCGGCGAATTCAGGCTCGGGTAGTCGGCGGCGAAGGCGGCCAGCTGGCTCGAGTAGAAGGACTCGAGCTGAGCCTGGCTGGTGAAGTCCGCGCAGTTGGTGCTGCTGTGCAAGGCGATTTCGAACCCCTGGCTCTGGAAGGCGGCGGCCTGGGAGTCGCTGATCGGAGTGCCGGGGTAGACGTAGGACGTGCCTCGCACGCACTGCCAGTCGGCGACTGAGCAGCCCGAGGGACTGTCGGCCTGGTACTGCTGGAAGCGACCGACGGTGCCGCCGTTGCCGTGGTCGTCACCGGTCATCACGACGGCCGCCTTCTTGTCGTGGGGCAGGAACCAGAACCGCGGCAGCGGCTTGCGGTCCACGTTCATCTGCTCGATCAGGTTCGTGAGCAGGTGCTGCTGCTCATCGGCCTGCGGGATCGCGACCTTGTTGAGATCGACCCAATCGGGCTGCACATCCCCGGTCTTGGCGCCGAAGAAGAGATCGTCGGAGCGGATCAGCTGGTTCCCGCCCACCGAGCTGTCGCGCTCGTCTCCCGACCAGGCGGGGTTGCCCTGGCGCGTCTCGACGATCGAGCGGGCGAGGTCGTAGGTGAAGGCGGCGGCGTGTCCGCCGTTGGAGCCCACGCTGCGCATCGTCACCGCCGGGTTCGAGGTGGCCGTGGCGGCGTCTGAGTAGAGGGTGGCGATCTCCTGGGCGCCGCTGAGCGTGTAGCGATCCGCCGCCCCGTGGTATTGGATCGTCTGGCCGACGATGCCCGCGCCCGGTCCGGACGTGGTGTCGACCTTGAGGTACTCATTGGACAGAGGCGAACCGCCGGGCGTCAGTCCGAGCAGGCCGGCCAGCTGCGGATCGGGCCGGCTCGCGATCAGGTTGCCCCCCGCCTGCACCCAGTCGCTCAGCATCTGGGCCTGGGCGGCGCTCAGCGGTCCGTCTCCGAGGATCGCGACGTCATGCGCGTTCAGGGTCGCCGGCGTGACGTTGGAGATGTCGGTCGCGGTGAATTCGTTCAGTCCCTCGGCGCGCAGGATCTCGGCGAAGTAGCGGCTGAACGGGTTGGCGGCATTCGAGATCGCCAGGATGGGGCCGCCGGGGCCCTCGTCGGGCGGCGGCGGCGGAGGCGCCGCGGTGGTGAAGGACCAGGTCGAGTCGGAGGCGAGGGCGTTGGCGGGGCTCGCGGCGTCGGTGACGCCACCGGGCCCGCCCTTCACCGTCGCCGTGTAGGTGGTCGAGTTCTGCAGCGGGGCATCCGGGGTCAGCGTCGCCCTCCTGTTCGCGCCGCTGTAGGTGACCGTCGCCGGCACCAGTGCGTTGGACGGATCCCGCAGCTGGATATTGGTGCCGTTGATGGTGTTGGAGTCCATGGGCTCGCTGAAGGTCGCCGTCACGTTGGCGCCGGTGGCAACCCCGCTGGCGCCGCTGGCGGGCGAGCGCGCGGTGATGGTCGGCGGGGTGGTGTCCGGCCCGACCGCGTTCTCGAAGACGACGTCGACCCCGTAGTTGCTCGACTGGAAGGTGTCGGGGCCCGTGCCCGAAAACAGCCCTCCGGATGGCCCGTACTTGTAGATGCCGTTCGGCCCATCGACCCCGTCGCCGAGCGCGTGCAGCGGCGCGCTGTCGAAGCCGCCGGTGGCGAAATAATTGTTGCTGGCCGCGTAGTCGCCGTTGGGCGCGTGGTAGGACGCTATGTAGGTCGTATTGGCATCGATCGCCACCGGGCTGTTGAGGCTGACCTGCTGCCAGCCGGATGCGGTCTCCCCACTGAAGGTCGCCTCGGCCAGCTGGGTTCCATTCGCCGTCCACAGGTGGCCGACGTGAGTGCCGGTGTTGCCGGAGGTCTTGTAGAAGCGCAGGCCGGTGATGAAGCCGGCCTGTTCGGAGCGGAACTTGACGCCGAGCTCGACCGCGTTCGGGTCATTTTCGGCGGCGAGTGTGAAGGAGTCGTTCCAGATCGAGCAGGGACAGGTCCGAGAGGTGACGTTGACGGTGACACCCGCGCTGGGTGTCTCGAGATTGCCGCTGTCGTCGGTCGCCCGCGTCTTGATCGTGGCGCTGCCGGTGGCGCCCGGGGTCCAGGAGTAGGTCCAGTTGGCGCGTCCCTGCGCCGGGTGCCAGGTGGTCCCGCCGTCGGTCGAGACCTCGACGCTCCCGACCTGACCGCCGCCGGACTCTCCCGCCGCGTCCGTGGCGGTGCCGCTGATCGTGATCGGCTGGCCGCTCTGGACGTTGGCGCCGTCAAGCGGCGAGTTGATCACCGAGCTGGGGGGATCCGTGTCGGTCGAGGCGGTCGCCGGCACCAGGTCGCCCTGCAGCGTGCCGGGCTGGGCGCCCATGTCGGCGAGCACGTTGACCGTCGCCTGCTGCATGCGCGGGTCTGGGGTGGAGCTGCCGCGATCGTGATTCCCGTCAAGCCCCCAGGACCACTGGATGGTGCCGGCGCCGAATACGAGCGCCCCGCTCGCCGCCCTGTACAGGGTCAGGTTGTGGGTCGCCGTGCCGGACCCGTACGTGGAGCCGAAGTCCTCGAGGACCTGGACGCCGCTCCTCGTGGTCGAGGAAAGCGGCACCAGCCCCGCCGGACGCGCGGCGTTGTCGGGCGCCTCGTCCCACTCGTACCCGAGGGTGCCGTCGGAGAGGGTGGCGGTCTGGCCTGGGGTCTGCGAGGCGATGCTGGTGTTGCGCCAGATGCGCATCTTGCCGTCGGCCGCCGGCACGTCGATCGCGGAGGTTCCGGAGTTGACCCTGAACATCGTGCCCGTGACCGCGTTCTCCGGACGGCCGCCGTCGGCCGGTGGGCTGAAGCGCGGATCACGCCAAGTCCCGGTCCACACGTTGGGGTCGCCCGGCGGCCCGGGGTCGATCTTGGCGTTCGCGTGAGTCTCCTTATAAGAGACCAGGGTTCGCCAGTCGATGGTCGAGCCGCTGGCGGTGCTCGGCTCCCACCGGGTTTTCCAAAAGCTCTCGTTGCCCGAGAAGAAGGCGAGGTTGACACCGGCGGCCCGGGCCGCCTCGATGTTGGCGCGCTGGGTCCCGGACCAGTACTCGTCGTGGCCGACGGAGAGGAAGGTCTTGTGCTCCAGGATCTCGCTCCCGAACCTGGCGCTGTCCACCCCGGTGAAGTAGGAGACGTCGTAGCCGTTGCGCTCCAGCCAGCGGACCATCGGGTACTCGGCGTTGAACGGAGAGTCCTCGGGGATCCCACCCCGGACGGTGAGCGGGCGGTTGTAGCTGACCTTGTACGCACGATCCGGATTCGTCCCAGGCCCGCCTGTGTCGCTCGTATAGAGGCTCCTGCCTCCGTACTGGTTGTAGGCCTCCCAGGTGGTGTCCGAGGTCTGGAAGAGCAGCTTCGAATGGCTGGCGTCGTTGCGGACGATGAAGAAGATGTGGCTTCCGCCGGAGGGCCCGCCGTCGCGAACGAGTTTCGCGAAGTAGATCCCGGAGACTGCGTCGGCTGGGACCGCCCAGGAGGCGGACTCCGCCCAGTTGCCGCAGTCGATCAGTCCCGTGGATGAATCGTCGAGGCAGGGGTCCTGGTTCTGCGCCACGCCCGGGACGGTGGCGACCTTGCGGGCCCCGTCGCCCCCGTAGTAGCCCATCCGGTAGATGTCGAGGTGATACGCCGAATAGGCGGTGTCGATCTTGAAGTGGACGGTCTGGCCCTGATCGACGCTGATGTCGGTGGCGAACCCCTGGATGCTGGGATCCCCGCCGCCACTCACGTCCCACTCGCTCTGCGGGTTGCCCGGCTTCGAGTTCTCGCAGACGATCGCGTTCTGGATTGGGGGGTCGCACGGGGCGGCCTGGGCGAGCTCCGCACCGGATCCCAGCGCTGCGGACAGGAAGAGGCCGAGCGTCGTCAGCGAGACGGCGCCAAGGGCCCGCGCCGCTCGCGGCAGCGCCCTGGACGCCGCCGACCGACCCGAAGTTCCCCTCCCGGGCCCCCCGAATCCAAGCTTTGCACGCTGCAATCCCTCTCCTGCGGCCACACAGCCGCCGTGAAACCAGGTTTCCCTTCCTGCTGGTGAGTCACGCTCACCTTGAGGAAGTTGACGCAATCTGCGTGGTCAACCTAACGGTTCGGAAGCGAAGCTTGTCAAGGGGTCGGGCTGAAGTCTGCGGTCTTTTACCAGTCCTTGGCTACTCATTATCGAGTAGTCATTTGAACTTTCGTGCCTAGTACTAATTTGGCACCGTGCCTAACAGGTGCAACAGAGCGTAGTGCCCGGCTGAGACTTTCCTGCAAGCTAGAGGCCGAGGGTCTTGGCGATGATGCCGCGCTGAATCTCGGAGGTACCGCCGTAGATGGTGGAGACGAGGGTGGCGCGGACGAGGCGCTCCATGTCGTATTCGGATGAATAGCCGTAGCCGCCCATCATCTGCATGCCCTCGAGCGCGACGCGCTGGGCCGTCTCGGTGACGAACAGCTTCACCATCGAGGCCTCCTTGGGGAGCATGCGGTCGGGGTCCTCGTCGTTGAGTGCCGCCACCCACCAGGTCATCAGGCGGGCGGCCTCGAGGTCGGTCGCGAGGTCGGCGAAGCGGTGCTGCAGGGCCTGGAACGAGCCGATGGGTCTGCCGAACTGCTTGCGCTCCTTGGCGTAGGCGAGGGCGTCGTCGAAGGCGCGCTGGCCGATGCCGAGCATGGTCGCGGCGAGGATGAGGCGCTCGGTGTTTAGACCGGCCATCAACTGCGTCCAGCCCTGGTCCTGGTCTCCGAGGAGCTGCTCTGCCGGGACCTCGCAGTCGTTGAAGTAGACGGTGTTGGTCTCGCGGCCGCCCATGGTGTCGATCGGCTTCATCTCCATGCCGTCAGTCCCGGCCGGGACGAAGATCATCGAGAGACCCTCGTGCTTGTTGGCGCCCTTGGTGGTGCGACAGACGACCAGGACGTTGTCGGAGATGTGGGCGTTGGAGATGAAGACCTTCTGCCCGTTGATGACGTAGCCGCCGTTGGAGCGGACCGCCCCGGTGGAGAGGGAGCCGACATCGGAGCCGGACTCGGGCTCGGTCATGGCGATGGCCTCGACCGATCCCTTGGAGATGCCGCCCAGGATCCCTTCCTTCTGATCCTCGGTGCCGAACCGCCTGGTGGCGCCGGCGACGATCAGGGTGGTCGCGTAGCCGCCGATCGGGGCCATGCCGCGTGAGGTCTCCTCCATGAAGAGGCAGGCGTCGAGCATGGTCCCGCCCGAGCCGCCGTACTCCTCCGGGATCGTGACGCCGAGCCAGCCGAGCTCGGCGATCTTCTTATAGAGCTCGGCGTTGTGGTGGATGGAGTAGTGCTCGGTGAGCTGCTCGCGCTTCTCCTGGGTGCCGCACTCGCGCTCGCAGAAGTCGCGGATCGCGGAGACGAAGTCGCGCTGCTCGTCGGTGAGCTTGAAGTCCACGGCGCGCCAGCCTAACGAAGCTGGCCGCTCAGCCAGTCAGCGGGTCGAGAGCCCGGAGCCGGACTTGAACCGGCGACCCCTTCCTTACCATGGAAGTGCTCTACCAACTGAGCTATCCGGGCGTCAGAAAACGGGTTGCTCCTCGCCTCGCTCGGAGCACCCTCGCGCGAACTGTAGCGAGCAGATTCAGGGGTGGAGCGAGAGGCGCTGGCCGTTCATGCGACCGGCTGAGTCGGAGCAGAGGAAGGCGATCGCGTCGGCGAGATCCTCGGCCGGTGTGAACGTGGGGCGCTCCTCGTCGGGGCTCTCCTGGCGGATGCGGGGGGTCTCGATGGCATTGACGACGATGATGTTGGCGGTGGCCGGCGTGCCCATGAAGGAGTCGGCGAGGGCGAGGGTCCAGGCCTCGGCGGCGGCCTTAGCGGAGGCGTAGGCGGCGTTGGTGTTCTCGGGGTTCTGGGCGGCGGCCGCGGAGACGAGGACGAAGCGGCCGTGTTCGCTCGTGGTGAGGGCAGAGTGGAAGGCGCGGGTGGTGAGCTGGAGCGTGCGGACGAGGAGGCCGTGGAGGAAGTCGTAGTCCGTCAGGTCGAAGCTGTCGATGGGGTCGCCGCCTCGGTAGCCGCCGACCAGGTGGAGGAGGCCGTCGACGTGTCCGAACTTCTTCTCGGTTGCGGCGGCCCAGTCGTCGGCGGCGGCCTCCTCGAGGAGGTCGACGGCGACGGGATCGACGCGGTCATCAGGGATGCCGAGGTCCTGGGCGACGGAGTCGGCGATCTCCTGGCTGCGGTCGGCGAGGGAGAGGCTGGCGCCTGCCTCGGCGAGGCGCTGGGCGACGATCGGCCCGAGGCCGCCGCCGGCACCGGCGATGGCGATGACCCTTCCCTCCAGGTCCGTCATGCCGCTGAACCTATCCGGCTGCGCATGAGTCTGCTGACTCTCTAGTCAAGCATTCGTTGCACTACGCGTGCCATCCGTAGATCAACGCACCGTAGGTTTGTCGAGTGACCAAGCTGAAACCAAGACAGCAGGGCGATATTGGCGAGCTGTCGGCGATGGAATGGCTCGCCAGCAAGGGCGCGCACATCTATGTGCCAGTCGGACATAGCCCCGATGTCGATCTAGTCGCCGCGGTCGGGGGACGCGTTAGCCGGATCGAGGTGAAGACATCAACCCACCGGCGAGGCACCAAATGGGGTGTGCACATCTCGACCCGCGGCGGAAACCAAAGCTGGACGGGACTCGTCAAGCACTTCGACCCAAGACGTTGCGAATACCTCTTCGTTCACGTCGGAGACGGTCGTCGCTGGTTCATCCCCACGCCCGCACTGGATTGCAGCTCGTCCCTGACCGTCGGCGGTCCCAAGTACTCCGAGTTCGAGATAGAACGGGGCCGACCCTTAGCGATCGATTCGTCCAAAGCACTCCTACAATCTGGCCGCTCCCCGGGGGAGTACCGAAGCGGTCAAACGGGCTGCGCTGTAAACGCAGTGGCTCTGTCCTTCGGAGGTTCGAATCCTCCCTCCCCCATTTCGTCGCCTCAGCGAATCAGGCCGACGAACTACGAGCGCAAGCCGGGTCAAAACGGTGAGGCAGTGATCAATCAGAAACGTCGGCTCACGATCCCGCAGCGGCCGTTCTTTGAGGCTGGGCTCGCCAATGGCGGCCGGGTCCGCGTCCGAGCGGACGGGCCGGGCCGAATCGTCGTCGAGCAGATCGAACTGCCGGCCTGGGCTCACACCGACAGCGCTTGACCAGGATGAAAGCGCCGACCGGGACCGAACGCCGCGCCCCCCTGAGTCGGGGGTTGGTCTTCTCACCCAGGCAGGAACCGGAAGCGGAGCGGTGAAAGCTGCCGGGACCCGGACCCGGCCGGCACCCCACATATACCCCTTATCCGAAGAGTCGTAAAGGGATCAGCCGAGGCCGCGGAGGCACTGCGCCTCCGGCAGGGCCTTGAGTCGCTTCAGCGTGTTGTTCTCGATCTGGCGGATCCGCTCACGGGTCACCCCGAAGGCCTCACCCACCTGCTCGAGGGTCATCGGCCGGCGCCCGTTGAGCCCGTAGCGCAGCTCCAGCACCTCCCGGTCGCGCTGCGGCAGCTCGGCAAGCGCTTTCTGCACGTCCTCGCGCTGCAGGTTGCCCGAGGCCGCCTCGAACGGCGACTCGACGCTGTCGTCGGCCACGAAGTCCCCGAGCTCCGAGTCGTCCTCATCCCCCACCGGCTTCTCCAGCGATACCGGCATCTGGCTGACCCGCAGCACCTCGCGAACGTCGCGCGCCGTCCATCCCAATTCGGCCCCGATCTCATGAGGCTCCGGCTCCCGCCCCAGCCTCTGCACGAGATGCCGCTCGACGTGGACGACCCGGTTGAGCTTCTCAACCATGTGCACCGGGATCCGGATCGTCCGCGACTTGTCGGCGAGCGCCCGCGTCACCGCCTGGCGGATCCACCAGGTCGCGTAGGTCGAGAACTTGTACCCCCGGCGATAGTCGAACTTCTCAACCGCGCGGATCAGACCCAGTGATCCCTCCTGGATCAGATCAAGGAAGCTCAGCCCCCGGCCGAGATAGGACTTCGCGATGGAAACGACCAGGCGCAGGTTCGCCTCCACCATGTGCCGCTTCGCCCCAATGTCCCCGCGCTCGATCCGCTTGGCGAGATCGACCTCCTGCTCGGCCGTCAGCAGGTCGACGGACCCGATCGAGCGCAGATAGAGCCGCAGCGAATCGAGGCTCGGCTCCACCGTGAGGTCGAGCTCCTGCTTCTTGCCCCGCCCACTCGGCGAGTCATCACCCCTGCTCTCCTTGTAGGCCGTGACACCGTCGGCGGCGATCACGTCCACTCCCTGCTCGACCAGATGGCCGTGAAGCTCGGCGACCTGCTCCTTCGTCACCTCCACCTCTTCGAGCGTGGAGGCGATCTCTTCGAAGGTGAGATAACCCCGCTCGGTCCCGGCCGCGATCAGACCACGCAGCTCATCGCTCTCCACAAAGGCCTGCTCCTCTTCGGCCACAACGGCTTGGCGAATCGACGCCAACCTCTTCCCTCCTCCTCCCGGACCTACGGACACCCAATCCCCTCCCCCTATTCGAGAATCGAGCTCGAGCAAGTGAGTATATGCACGGATCCCCGAAATGTTCGACTCACTTTTTGGGCACTTCGTTCGGCCATTCTTCCAGCCGAGAGGAGAAGCTCGGCATACTTGACCCGATGAGCGATTCCACTCCGACCATCTCTCCGAGCCGCGATGCCCAAGCCGAGGCGCCGGCCACCCGGGTCAGCCTCTCACGGGTCGGCGTCGTCGGCGTCGAGAAGATCATCCGCGTCTGTGCCTCCCAGAACGGCGGCACCTCGGCCGACGAATCCCTCTACCACGCCGACCTCGAATGCTTCGTCGACCTCAACCCCGAGCAGGCGGGAGTCCACATGTCCCGCTTCGAGGAGGTGGTCAATGAGGCGATCGACACCGTCGTCCTCAGCGAGGCTCTGCGAGCGGAGGGGCTGGCGGCCCATATCGCCGAGCAGGTCCGCAAGAGCCAGGGCGGCATCCGCGCCGAGGTCAAGATCGCGGCCCGCTACCCGGAGACGGTCCCCGCACCGGTCTCCGGCCTTCCCACCCAGGAGCTCTACACCCTGTTCGGCACCGCCGTCTCCTCCGAGCGGGGCACCCGCACCCTCACCGGAGTCGAGGCCCAGGGCATGACCGCCTGTCCCTGCGCCCAGGGATTGGTCGAGGATGGCGCCCGCGAGCGGCTCGCGGAGCAGGGCTTCACCTCCGACGAGATCGAGCGCATCGTCGATGCGGTCCCCGTGGCGACCCACAACCAGCGCGGCATCGGCACCCTCCACATCGGTTGTCCCGAGGACTCCGGTGTGGATATCGACGCCCGCCAGCTCCTGCGCATCGTGGAGAGCTCCATGTCCAGCGAGATCTACGAGCTGATGAAGCGCGCCGACGAACGCGCGGTGGTCGAGAAGGCCCACGCCAACCCCCGCTTCGTCGAGGACTGCGTCCGCGAGATGATCCGCCAGGTCACCGAGTCATTCCCCGACCTCCGCGACGGCGCCTTCGTCCACGCCCGCCAGGAGAACCTCGAGACGATCCATCGTCACAACGTGGTGGCAGAGCGCTATGGCCTGCTTTCCGAGATCACTGGCGAGATCGAGAGCGGCACCCACTCGCGCCACCACACCACGATGCGCGAGTGGCTCGAGGCCCCAGCGACCGCCAAGCCGCCCTCTTCAAACGCGTAGGGCGAAGCCCGGTTTGTGCGAGGGCGCGCGACAGCGCGACCCGTTTGATGTATGGGGCGGCTGGTGCGGTCGCGACTTATGGCGAAGCCGTCTTTCGCTGACCAAGCATTTTTCGGAACCCGAAGAAGTAGTCCACTCCGCTGATCACGGTGGCCGCGACGGCCGCGTAGACCAGCAGGTTGACCCCGAGCGGCGCCGGATTGACCGCGATCAGGCAGATGATCGCCGCCACCTGCAGGATCGTCTTCACCTTTCCAAGCCAGCTCGCCTGGATCACCGTCCCCTGCTCGGCTGCCACCATCCGCAACCCGGTGACCGCGAATTCCCGGGCGATGATCACCATCGCGATCCATGCGGCGAGCCGGTCGAGCGAGACCAGCGCGATCAGCGACGCCGCCACCAGCAGCTTGTCCGCGATCGGGTCCATCAGCTTGCCGAACGTCGTCACCGCGTTGCGCTGCCGGGCGATGTAGCCGTCGAGCGTGTCCGTGAACGCGGCCAGCGCGAACACGCCGGCGGCGATCGCGTCCCCGTTCGGCGTCTCGTCGAGCAGCGCCACGACCACCACCGGCACCAGCAGGATGCGAAGGACCGTGAGCGCGTTCGGCAGGTTGAGCTGGAACACCAGCCAAGTATCGCTGGCTCAGGCGGACGCCAGGGCTCTGGCCCGGGCGAACACCGAGTCGAGCATCGGCTCCGTCAGCTTCCCGGTGAAGGTGTTCTGCTGGGAGGGTGGAAGCAACCGAGCAGCGCCCAGTCGCGCTCCCGGCCCCCATCCGACGTCCGCAACGGTACCTCCGCCCCGTGCCCGAACCGCGGTCGCGGCCGTGGCACCTCGACCCCGAGCTCGGCCAGAGCCAGCAGCGACCCCGTCCAGGCGTACGAGCCGAGCGCCACGACCACCCGCGCGGAGCGCAGCAGCCTGAGCTCCCGGACCAGATAAGGCAGGCAGTTGTCTCGCTCCTCGGTCGTCGGCCGGTTCTGCGGTGGCGGGCACCGATTCACGGCCGTGATGTAGGCGCGCCGCAGGCGCAGCCCGTCGTCGGCTCTCACCGAGGTCGCCTGGTTGGCGAGCCCGGCGCGGTGGAGCGCCGCGAATAGCCAATCCCCAGACCGGTCCCCGGTAAAGATCCGGCCCGTCCGGTTCCCGCCGTGGGCCGCCGGCGCGAGCCCCACCAGGACGATCGAAGCGCGCGGGTCCCCGAACCCGGGTAACGGCCGCGCCCAGTACTCCTCCCCCCGGTAGCGGCGCGGCGGCTCGGCCGCGCTCCGCTCCCGCCACTCGACGAGCCGCGGGCAGCGGTCGCAGTCGACGATCTCGGCCCCGAGGGCGCGCAGGCTGTCGGCCATGCCGGCAGTCTGCCGAGGCCGGCGGATCCGGGTGGAGCGAACTCCTTATTGGCGGATGCGGAGCTGAAGCTGACTCGCGTACGGTTCTGCGGTGCCAGGCGGAGGAATGAGCGCGCTATCGCAATGGCGCAGGCGTCGCCGGATCCCGTGCGTCGCCACCCCGCTCCGCATCTACACGTACGAGCTGCCGCATCCCTACCAGCCCAGCGGCGACCCGAGCGCCGATCTGGGCAAGTACACGGACTTCCTGGGCCTGGCGTCCGAGACCTTCTACGCGCTGAGGGAGTTCTTCGGCACGTGCGTCGCGACGAGCGATCCATCCCAGGCCGACTACTTCTTCGTGCCGCTCAACCTCATCCTCTATCAGTTTCGCAACGAGGACCCGAGGGCAGCGCTTTCCGCCTTGAGCCACCTCGGCGAGGAGAAGAACCACCTGCTGGTGGCAACCGGCGACTTCTCGAACCGCAGCAAGCGGAACCACCAGGGAGAGGCCTACGCCGAGACGTATGACTGGCTTGACCCGTTCGTGCTCCTCGCCCATGAGTCGACGAGCGACCTGATCGAGGGTCAGGACATCGGCGTCATCCCCTTCAACACGGTGATCCGCGAGAAGCCCGTCTTCAACGACAACAGCCGGCCCCTGCTCTATTCGTTCCTCGGCAGGCTCGACCACACCTTCCTGCCGCGGGATCACGTTCGGTCGCGGTTGATGCGGCTGGAGGTCGCATCAGAGGATGCGCTGATCACGACTTCGCTCGACGATCATCTGCGAGAAACGCTGCGGGCGAACTACGCGGTCGATGACGAGTACGAGCTCGTCTCGCGCAACAGTGTCTTCACCCTTGCGCCCGCCGGTTACGGGCGGTGGACCTACCGGTTCTTCCAGGCCATCGCCTGGGGATCCATACCCGTGCTCATCAGTGACGACTACATGAAGCCGTTCGCCGAGACGATCCCGTACGACTCCTTCAGCCTGACGATCCCAGAGAGCGATCTCGACTCGCTGGACTCGATCCTTCGTGGCATCGGCCGCGCCGAGATCCGCGATTACCAACGAAGCCTGAGTCGATATCAGGGTGAGTTCACCAAGCGTTCCTTCTTCACCCATCTGACGAGGCGCCTCGAAGAGATGCGCCGCGACTGAGCTTCAGGCCGTGCCGAGGCTATCGTTCCGCCGCCGTGAAACCCCTGCGCGTGTGTATAGACGCCCGCCTCAGCGGCGGGCACGGCGGCGTCGAGCAGATCGTCATCGGGCTCGCCGGCGCCCTCTCGAAGCTGGATGACGCGAACGAGGAGTACCTCTTCCTCGTCACACCCGGCCACGACGAGTGGCTGCGCCCGCAGCTCTCGGGGTCGAGCCGGCTGATCGAGGCGGGCGGGCCGCCGCAGGTCACCGGCCTGCGGAACCGCATCTCCTGGCAGCTCGCGGCGCGCATTCCCGGGGTGTGGCGGCGCCGATGGCCGCCGCCCACGGCCGGCTACGAGGCCCGCAACCTCGAGTTCATCGGGATCTCCGATGGAACGATCGAAGCCGCGGAGGCGGACGTCGTGCACTTCCCCCTCACTCTTGGCTTCCTGACCACGGTGCCCAGCATCTACCAGCCCCACGACCTCCAACACGTGCATCTGCCCGAGTTCTTCACCCCGGAGGAGGTGGCCCGCAGGGACCTGACCTATCGCGCCTACTGCGAGCGGGCCTCCCTGGTGGTGATGATGACCTCGTCGGGGAAGCAGGACCTGATCGACCAGTTCGGCCTCCCGGCGGACAAGATCGCCGTGATCCCGGGCGGGTCCGTGCTCTCGCACTACCCCACTCCATCCGACGGGGACCTGGAGGCGGTCGGAGAGCGCCTCGGGCTGCCCGAGAGATTCATGCTCTACCCGGCCCAGACCTGGCCCCACAAGAACCATGAGAGGCTTCTCGAGGCGCTCGCTGTGGTGCGGGACAGGGATGGCGCTGCGATCACGGTGATCTGTCCCGGCAGGGAGAACGACGGCCTGGGCCGGGTCGAGCGACGGGCCGCCGAGCTGGGCCTCTCCGGGCAGATTCGGTTCCCCGGCTTCGTCACCCCGCTCGAGCTGCGCTCCCTCTACGCCCTGGCGACGGCCCTCGTCTTCCCCAGCCTGTTCGAGGGGTGGGGTCTGCCGGTCAGCGAGGCATTCTCGGTCGGCCTGCCCGTCGCCTGCTCGAACATCCCGCCCCTGCAGGACGTCGCCGGCGACGCGGCGCTCACCTTCGACCCGCAGAGCCCAGAGGAGATCGCCGACCGCATGCTGCGGCTGTGGACCGACGAAGAGCTTCGCGACTCCCTCGCCGAGCGGGGCAGGCGGCGGAGCGAGGAGTTCAGCTTCGAGCACATGGCCCGGCTCTTCCGGGCCCACTACAGGCGAATCGGCGGGCGACGCCTCTCGAGCGAGGACGAAGCCCTGCTTGCAGAGCCGCCCGTGAACTAGCGGTCCGGCCGCACGGCGACGAACGCGTGCGGGGCACCCGGACCGGTTTGGGGGGCGAGCCGCTTGCGCACGAGCGCGGACGTGACGGGGAGCCTGGCTGCGAGGCCGCCCATCGCGGCGAGCGGGCGACCCAGGATCATCTGGCGCAGCTGCATCAGCTCGTCGTTCGTGCGCGCGACAGGAAACGCGTTGATGATGGTGTCGTAGGGGCCCCAGGCGTGCCGGAGGCGCAGGCCGCTCCGCTCGATCGCGCCTACATATGCGTCGAGGGTGTACGCGTTCTCGCCCCCGGTGAGCCGATGGACCGGGTGCGCCGAAAGGAACTCGGCCAGCTCCTCGTCGTCCGCGACGACGTGCTCACGGCAGCAGAACAAGACGCCACCCGGTCGCAGCACCCTGTTGGCCTCACGGGCCACCGCGTCGAGATCGCGGGTGTGGTGAAGGACCTGCCTCCCGTAGAAGACGTCGACGCTCTCGTCAGGCAGCGGAATCTCCTCACCCGCGCCGTCGACGATCTCGATCCGATCGTCCCCCAGCCGGGCGATCGCGCCCCGCCCAACGACCGGCGAGGGGTCCGGGTCGACCGCGTAGACCCGCGCCGCTCCGGCGTTCGCGATGGCCAGCGACGCGATCCCGGTCCCGGCTCCGAGGTCGAGAACGTCACGGCCCTCGAAGCCGCCGACCACGCGAACGGTCTCCTCGAACTCGGCCGAGTGCTGGAAGCGTGAGGACGCCTCCCTGGTGTCGGGACCCAGGTAGGCGTCCCGGATCAGATCGGCATGCTCCGGATCGGCCCTGAGGTGCTCGATCGCCTCGGCTGTCGTCATCTGCCCCGCGATGCGCGCAGGGTACGTCGTGGAGATCGAGTGGGCTCAGTCGCGGATGAAGATGCCGTCCGCCTGGAGCATCTCGCCGTTCTCCGGGTCGGTATACCCCGACTCGAGTCCCGCCACGTGGAAGCCGTGGTCGGTCATGAAGTCGATCACCTCGGTCCAGAGCGGGCCGCCCTCGTACAGCGGCAGCAGCGACAGCTCGGCCTGCACCCCGTACAGGCGCGGCAGGATCTTGAATCCGCCGCGCAGGGTCTCGAGCTCGTAGCCCTGCACGTCGAGCTTGAGAAAGGGCTTCTTCGCTTCACCGACCACCTCGTCCCAGATGTCATCGAGGGTGGTGACCTCGACGGTCTCGGTGCCGATGTAGACCGAGCTCGGGGCCGCCTGCTCGTGGCGCTCCTCCATCGGCAGGAGAGAGCTGCTGTCGGAGTTGCCGGCAACGTTGATCTCGGCCGTCCCCGGCTCGGGCCCGAGGGCAAGGTTGCGACACTCCCAGAGCGGGTCAGAGGCGGTCGTCCGCTGGAGCTGCTTGAACGGTGTCGAGAGCGGCTCGAAGGAGCAGATCCTGCCCTGGTAACCCGCCTTGCGGATCCACCTGCCGTAGCTCCCGACGGCGGCGCCGACGTCCAGGACCACGTCGACGCCTTGGAGCAGCATGAGCTCACCGGGGTTCCCCGAGCCGCCGAGCGGCTCCATATCCCAGCGCAGCTTCCGCAGCACCCACTGCAGGAAATGGAAGATCCACGCCTTGATCCTGTTCACTGAGCCGAGCCTATACTGGGCGCCTTTGCTGAAGCTCTCCGTAGTGACGCCCACGCTCAACCAGGGCAGGTTCATCGAGCGGGCCATCCTCTCCGTCCTCGACCAGGGCTACGAGAACCTCGAGTACCTGATCGTCGACGGTGGGTCCACCGACGAGACCCTGGACGTGATCAGCCGGTACGAGGACCGGATCGACTGGTGGGTCTCCGAGCCCGACGAGGGCCAGACCGACGCGATCAACAAGGGCCTCGAGCACGCCACCGGCGACGTCTTCGCCTACCTGTGCAGCGACGACTACTACCTGCCCGGCGCGTTTGCGACCGCGCTCGGCGCGCTCGAGCGAAGCGGCGCGAGCTGGGTCGCGGGGGCGGCGATCAACGTCGACGAGCACGACCGGCCCAGGGACACGCCGCTCGGTCCGGTATGGGTGCCGAAGGCGCCGCGCGAGGACGAGTTCCGCCCTCCCGGACGCGTCGGATTGGTCACCAACCCCTGGTGCGTTGCTCAGGCCGCCTCCTTCTGGCGGCGCGAGCTCTTCGACCGCTATGGCGAGTTCCGGCGGGACATGCACTTCGCGTTCGACGTCGAGTTCATGACGCGGCTCGCGATCGAGGGTGAGATGCCGCTGCTGCTGCCCGACCGCCAGCTCGCGGCGAGCGTGCTGCACGCCGAGGCGAAATCCAGCGACGCCGATCGGTGGGTGCCCGAATACCGGCGGATGCGCCGCCTGCACCGGCAGCGGCTGACGCCCGGTCAGCGCCTGCGTCTGCGGGGCCTTGAGGTGTTCCACTCGCTTCGCCGATTCTGGGATCGGATTCGCGCCGGGGTGATCCACCCGGTCCTCCGGTTCGGCGGCGACCTGCTCGAACACCTGCCGGAGCGCATCCGCCCGAAGATCCGGACCCGGGACAGGCGATCGCCCTGAGCCTGAAGCTCTCCGTCATCACGCCCAGCCTCAATCAGGGCGCCTTCATCGAGAGAACGATCCGGTCGGTGCTCGACCAGGGCTACGAGAACCTCGAGTACCTCGTGGTCGACGGCGGCTCGACCGACCAGACGGTCGAGGTGATCGAGCGCTACTCCGACCGGATCGACTGGTGGGTCTCCGAGGCCGACGAGGGCCAGACCGACGCAATCGACAAGGGACTCGAGCGCGCCACCGGCGATGTGATCGCCTACATCAACAGCGACGACTACTACCTGCCGGGCGCCTTCGCCACCGCGCTCGGCGCGCTCGAGCGAAGCGGCGCGAGCTGGGTCGCGGGAGCGGCGATCAACGTCGACCAGCATGACCGTCCGGGACCCGCGAACGAGGATCCGGTCTGGACGCCCATGCCGCCCCGGAGGTTCGAGGGCTGGCCGCATGGCCGCCACTGGTGGCTGGCGCGCCCATGGCTCGTCCCGCAGCCGTCCTGCTTCTGGCGAGGGGAGCTGTTCGAGCGCTATGGCGAGTTCCGGCGGGACATGCAGTTCGGGTTTGACGCGGAGTTCATGCTCCGGCTCGTCCTCGCCGGCGAGATGCCGCTACTCCTGCCCGACGACCGGCTTTCGGCCCGGGTCTTCCATCCCGAGGCGAAATCGGCCGACCTGAGCCGGACCTCGCCGGACCTGGCCAGGTCCGTCGAGCTGCACCGGGGTCAGCTGAGCGGGTGGGAGCACCTGTGCTTGCGGTGCATGCCGGTCCTCGAGCGCGTCCAGTGGCTGTCTCTCCGCCGGCTGATCGCCGCGTTGCTCAAGTTCGGCGGCGACCTGCTCGAACACCTGCCGGAGCGCATCCGCCCGAAGATCCGGACCCGGGACAGGCGATCGCCCTGAGCCTGAAGCTCTCCGTCATCACGCCCAGCCTCAATCAGGGCGCCTTCATCGAGAGAACGATCCGGTCGGTGCTCGACCAGGGCTACGAGAACCTCGAGTACCTCGTGGTCGACGGCGGCTCGACCGACCAGACGGTCGAGGTGATCGAGCGCTACTCCGACCGGATCGACTGGTGGGTCTCCGAGGCCGACGAGGGCCAGACCGACGCAATCGACAAGGGACTCGAGCGCGCCACCGGCGATGTGATCGCCTACATCAACAGCGACGACTACTACCTGCCGGGCGCCTTCGCCACCGCGCTCGGCGCGCTCGAGCGAAGCGGCGCGAGCTGGGTCGCGGGAGCGGCGATCAACGTCGATCCCGAGGGGCGCCGCGGAGCCTGGGACACGGGTGACGAATGGCGCCCGGAACCTCCTCAGGCACTCGAGAGAAGGCCGCGCGGGCGCCATTGGTGGATCGTCCGGAACTGGTCCGTGCCCCAGCCGGCAGCCTTCTGGCGTCGGGAGCTGTTCGACCGCCATGGCGAATTCCGCCGCGACCTGCACTTCGCCCTCGACGTCGAGTTCATGGAGCGGCTGGCCCTGGCTGGTGAGATGCCCCTCCTGCTCCCGGATGACTTACTGGCGGCGCGTGTGTTGCATCCCGCCGCGAAGTCCTCCGACCACACCCGTTGGCACCGCGACTACAAACTCCTGCGGCGAACCCTTGGCGACCGGCTCACAACCCGCGAGCGGCTGCTGATGCCCTACGCGCGCCTCGCGTACGGCGCGTCCAGGAGCCGCCGGATCATGTGGTTCCGCTACGGACTCTTCGACCCCCTGGTCAGGGAGAGCAGACGTCTCCTGGGCCGTCCGCGCCCGGACTAGCTCGCGGCGCCGAGCAGCTCGAGATCGGCCTCGACCATCATCTCGACCAGCTCGTCGAACTCGGTCCTCGCGGTCCAGCCGAGCTCGCTACGGGCCTTGGACGGGTCGGCGACGACCTCCTCGATGTCGGCCGGACGCGTGAGCGCCGGGTCCTGGCGGACGTATTGATCGGGATCGAGGCCGACGCACGCGAAGGCCCGGTCGACGATGTCGCGAACGGAGTGGGAGACGCCGGTCCCGATCACGTAGTCGCCGGGCACGTCCTGCTGGAGCATCAGCCACATCGCCTCGACGTACTCCTTCGCGTAGCCCCAGTCGCGCCGGACGTCCAGGTTCCCCAGCACCAGCTCGCTCTCGAGCCCAAGCTTGATCGCGGCCACACCCTGGCTGATGCGGCGGCTGACGAAGGAGGGCGCACGCCGGGGTGATTCGTGGTTGAAGAGGATCCCCGAGCTCGCGTAGGTCCCGAAGCTCTCGCGGAAGTTGACGGTGATGAAGTGCCCGTAGACCTTGGCCACTCCGTACGGGCTGCGCGGATAGAAGGCGGTCGACTCGCTCTGGGGCGTCTCGCGGGCACGGCCGAACATCTCGGATGACGACGCCTGGTAGTAGCGCGAGTCGGGGTTTACGTTTCGGATCGCCTCGAGCAGGCGCGTCACGCCGACCGCAGTGGTCTCGGCAGTCGCCACCGCCAGCCGCCAGGACTGCGAGACCGAGGAGGCGGCCGCGAGGTTGTAGACCTCGTCCGGCCGGCTCGCCCTCAGCACTCCCTGCAGCGATCCCTCGTCGAGAAGGTCGCCGGCGTGCAGAGTGAGCCGATCCTGGATTCCCTCCAGCCGCTCGTGGTGCTGGTCCGGGGAGCCTCGCACGAGGCCGTGGACCTCGTAGCCCTTCTCCAGAAGGAGCTCGGCCAGGAAGCTGCCGTCCTGGCCGGCGATCCCGGTTATCAATGCCCGCTTCGACACGCCACCATTCAATCGGTCCGGCGGATACCCGGTCGCCGGCTCGAGAACGTATCCTCGCCGCCGGACCGCCGATGGAATCGACCAACCGACGAAGCGGACCGCTCACCGCGCTCAGGACGACCCTCGAGGGGGCCTACTACTGGCTGCGCAGGGTGCTCGGCCTCGTCTACTCGGTGCTGCTGCGCGACACGCTCACCCGCCTGCGCGTCGACGTCGAGCAGCTCGGTGAGGCCGCCGTCGAGTCGACCGCCCATGTCGGGACCGAACTGCGGCGGGTGGAGGAGCGCCTCGAGAGGCTCGAGGACGAGCTCGCTGCCCTCCGCGAGCTTCTCGAGCAGCGGCACTCGGTAAGCGATCGCCCCGGAGACTGACATGGCCGTGCCGGCTGGCAGCGTTTGGCTGGACGCCCAGGCGGCTCAGGGTGAGGGGAGTGCGGAGCGCGGCCTGGGGCGCCACGTGGTGGAGGTGGTCAAGGCGCTCGGCGCGATCTCTCCCGAGACGCTCGGCTCGGTCCGGCTCGACCCCGGACTTCCCGAGCCGGAGGCCCTGCGGTGGCTGGCGGACGACGGGCGCCTTGGCTGGGGACTGGGCAGGCCCCGGGCCGGCGAGCCCGTGCCGTCGATCTACCACGTGCCCGCCCCGTTCGAGGTCGTTCCCATCGACCGGATCTGGCCCGAGTGGGTCCGGAGCGGGCAGTACCCGGTCCGGACCGTGGTCACCCTGCACGACCTCGTCCAGCTGGCGATGCCGGAGGAGTACCTCCAGCACAGCCTGGCTCTCAAGACCCTGTACTCCGCGAGGCTGGGCCTGATCCGGCACGCCGACCAGATTCTCGCCATTTCCGAGAGCACCGCGGCTGACGCCGTCGAGCACCTCGGCGTCGACCCACGCCGAATCACCATGATCGGGTCCGGGACCTCGGACACCTTCTCCTCGCTGGTCTCATCGGACGAGGAGGCAGGCGAGATCCTTCGCTCCGCGTACCCCCGCGTCCGTGACGGATTCATTCTCTATGTGGGGGGCGGGGATCCCCGCAAGAACATGGAGGGGGCGATCGACGGCTTCGCGCGCCTGCCGACGTCGACGCGCGACGCGCACCAGCTCGTCGTCGTCTCCAAGCTCGGGCCCCAGGCGAGCGGGGAGCTCCGGGTGCACGCCAGGCGGCTGGGGGTGGACGACGCGGACCTGTTCTTCACGGGCTTCGTGCCGGACACCGAGCTGGCCGCGATGTACCGGCGCTGCTCCCTCTTCTACTTCCCCTCCCTCTACGAGGGCTTCGGCCTGCCCATCCTGGAGGCAATGTCGTGCGGCGCCCCCGTCGCCGCCGGCAACAACAGCTCGATCCCGGAGGTCCTCGGCGACCTCCGGGGGACGTTCGACGCGTCCGACCCGAATCACATCGCCGCGACGGTGGGGCGGCTGCTGGCCGACCCGGAGGAGTTGCTGCTCTTGCGCGAGCGCTCGCGGCGGCGGGCCGCCCACTTCACCTGGGAAAGGACGGCGGAGAAGGTGCTCGAGGGCTACGAGGTCGCCCTCTCGCGTCCCGCTCCGGGCGAGGGTTTCCGGCGCACGCGGAAGCGGGTCGCCGTCGTCACTCCCTGGCCGCCGGAGCGCTCCCTCGCGGCTTCGAGCAGCGAGCGCCTGGTCTCCGCTCTCACCGAGCACGCCGACGTCGACGTGATCGTCTCCGGCGGCGAGCAGGGATTCGACCGCACGCCCCGCCCCGGCGTGCGTTTCTGGGGAATCGACGAGCTCGACTGGCTCTGCGAGCTGCGCGATCACGACGGCCACGTCTATGCGCTCGATGGCGCCCCGGGAAACGCGGAGGCGCTCGCCGCGTTGATCAGGCGACCGGGGGTCGTCCTGCTCCACGACAGCGGACTGGCGCCGATCTACGAGGCCCGGGCGGACAAGAGACGCTGGGTCGATCGGGCGGAGCGGACAGCCCTGCTTGAGCGCGCGGCCCATCCGACGCGGGAGGTGCAGGCGCACGCCACGGCGATCGTCGTTCATTCGCGCGAGCAGCTGGAGGCCCTCGAACGCGAGCGGCGGGCGAATGCCGCGCCGGCGCTGCTGGTTCCGGCGGAGGATGACGCCGGGCTCGCCGAGCGACTGATCGAGCTGCTCGAGCTCTCCTAGCCGGCTATCCGGCCGTCGTCGCGGTCCCCTCGGGGCTGGCGACTCCGGGGATGGCCTCGGCCGGCTCGATCAGCCAGCTGTGGCCGACGAGGACCGTCCGGTGATCTGGCTGGGGCGAGCGCCCGCTGCCGAAGAAGTCGCCGCCGGCGACGGTCAGCGTCAGGGCGTTGTGCACTTCGTCGAGCATGGTCCCTCCGGCCTTGGCCCAGAGATGGATGAAGTACTGCGCTGCCGGCAACGGGAACCGCGGGATCGAGCAGCGGATCAGCCCGGTCGGTGGCAGGTTCTCGGCCTGCAGTCCTGTCGGCTCGGAGTCGAGATTGAGGACGGCCGCTCCTCCCTCCATTGCGCCGAACATGACGCCGAACTGCGGGCTTTTCGGGGGAGTGCCGACGACCTCATAGCTGAGCACGATCTCGCAATCGGCGCCGCTGGTGGGCGAGTCCACGACGCGGCCGTTGCTCTCGAACCAAACGTCGGTGAAGCGCAGCGCGCCGTTGCCGTACCGGTCCTCCCGCTCGCCGAGGCGCAGGCTCTGGGCGACCACTACGTCGCTCACGTAGTCGTCCACCACGTCGCGGACCGGACCGCTCGAGCGGACCCGGCCCTTCGAGAGCAGCAACGCCTGGTCGCAGAGCGCCAGCACCGAGCTCAGGTTGTGGCTGATGAAGACGATCGTTTGTCCCTCGCGCGAGGCCTCCTCCATTCGCCCGAGGCACTTCTCCTGGAAGGCGAGGTCCCCGACGGAGAGCACCTCGTCGACGATCAGGATCTCCGGCTCCAGGTGCGCGGCGACCGAGAAGGCCAGGCGCATCTGCATGCCGCTCGAGTAGCGCTTCACCGGGGTGTCGATGAACGGCCCGATGTCGGCGAACTCGACGATCTCCTCGAACTTCCGGCTGATCTCGGCCCGGCTCATGTTCAGGATCGCGCCGTTCAGGAAGATGTTGTCTCGGCCGGTGAGCTCCTGGTGGAACCCGGTGCCGACCTCCAGCAAGGCCCCAACTCGCCCGCGCAGCACCGCCCGGCCCTCGGTGGGCGGCGTGATCCGCGAGAGGATCTTGAGCAGCGTGCTCTTGCCGGCGCCGTTGCGGCCGATGATGCCGAAGGTCTGCCCGCGAGACACCTCGAAGTTGACGTCGCGGAGCGCCCAGAACTCCTTGAGCTTCGGGCGGCGGCCGAAGGACTTGACGCGATCCGCGATCGTCTCGGTGAGCAGCTTGTAGCCGGCCTCGTCGTCGCCGATCTCGAAGCGCTTGCCGAGGTGCTCGACGCTGATTGCGATCTCGGTGCTCATATGTTGTCCGCGAAGGTCTGCTCGGTCCGGCGGAAGTAGCGCAGCGCGACGACCAGGATCACCAGGGCGCTGGCGACCGAGACCGCGATCTGGCCGGTACCCGGGTACTCGGTGCCGATCAGCGCCCAGCGCACCCCCTCGATCACTGAGAAGAACGGGTTGAGAGAGAGGATGTAGAGCCAGCGGTCGGTCACGTGGAGGGCGTGGGTGGAGTAGATGATCGGCGTGGCGAAGAACATGAGCTGGATGAAGACCGGGACGATCTGGTTGACGTCGCGGTACTTGACGTTGATCGCCGCGAACAGCGTCCCGATCGCGAAGGCGGAGACGACGCCAAGCGCCAGGAACAGGAGCACGAGCGGCGCCGTCGCCTTGATCGCGACCCCGTAGGCGATGATTACGGCGAGGACCACCGGAAGGGAGACCGCCAGGTCGACGATCAGGCTCGCCGCCTTCGAGATCGGTAGGGCGAGCCGGGGGAAGTAGACCTTCGAGATCAGGCTGGCGTCCTGGATCATGCTGCTGGCGCCGTTGGTGATCGTCCCGGAGATGAACTGCCAGGGGACGATGGCGACCAGGGCGAAGACCGCGTAGGGAAACCCCTCGGTCGGCAGCGGGACGAGCTTCCCGAAGACGACCGCCAGCACGCCGGCGAAGGCGAGCGGCTGCAGCACTGCCCAGCTGACGCCGAAGAAGCTCTGCTTGTAGCGAACCTGGAGCTCGCGCTTCGTCAGGAAGTAGATGAGCTCGCGGTGGGCCCAGAGCTCGCCCAGGTCGAACGCGCTCCACCGGCGCGGCGGAGCGATGACGATCTCGGGGGATGCCGCAACTCGGCTCTCCATGGTGCTCATGCCGGCAAACGGTAGCTGGGGGCCCCCCGGAGGGCGCGGGCGTAGCCATCCAGCGCCTTCCCGGCCACGCGCGCCCAGGTGTGGATCGCGGCCTGCCGGCGCGAGCGCTCCCGCAGACGCTCGAGGCGCCCCGGCGCGGTCAGGACCTCGCCGATGCAGCGCGCCATGTCCTCCGGGTCGGAGGGGTCGAAGGTCGCCTCGGAGTCGCCGAGCAGCTCCGGCATCGCGGAGACCCCGCTGACCGCCACGGGCGCCCCGCACGACATCGCCTCGAGGATCGGCAGCCCCGCCCCCTCATAGAGAGAGGGGAAGACGAAGAGCTCACACGCGCGGTACAGCGCCGCGAGCTGGCGGCTCGTCACGTAGCCGGCGAGCAGCAGTTGCCCCGGCTCGATGCCGAGGCTGCGCGCGAGGGCCTTGAGGTCCTGGCGGCGCAGGAACGGGACCTCGCACGCGATCACCAGCTGATGGGCGCGGCGGAGCTCCGGCGAGAGGCGGGCGTACCCGCGGATCGTTCCCTCGAGGTTCTTGCGGTAGTCGGTCCCGCCGACGTAGAGGAGGAAGCCGGGGCGCACTTTCGGCAGCTCCGCGTGGAGCAGCGATTCCGCGGCCTGCCTCGTCGGGATCAGCGAGGCGAAGTGGTCCGAGACACCCGAGTCGATTACGGTGAGGCGCTCCTCCGGGATCCCGAGGTACCGGGTCGCGTCGCCCGCGGTCTGGTGCGAGATCGTCAGCACCTGATCGGCGCACCGCATCAGCCCGAGGCGGGCGGTCCAGGCGATCGCCTGATACCCCCACTCCGCCAGGTACTGCTCGCGCATCACCACCGGGACGAGGTCGTGGAGCGTGACCACCAGCCGGCAGTCGGCCTGCCTCACCCAGGCGGGCCAGATCTCCTCGTAGGAGAGGTCCGCCTCGAAGGGAGAGAGCAGGTGGAAGACGCCCGGCAGCGGCCGGTCGGCCGGGGGTGAGTCGCCGTGCTCGGTGAGCAGCCCGCTATCCGCAAACCGCTCAAACGCCGGTGGCACCGGCTGCTGTGGGTCCAGGCCGATGGCCCCGATCGCCTCCGGCGCCGCATCGACCAGCGCGGGGATCAGCTCGGAGACGTGCCGCGGGATGCCGCGCCCGCTGTGGGCCAGGCTCTGGGCTCCTCGGCCGTCGAGCCAGACGGAGCCGGGCTCGAGCTCCATCTAGCGGGGAGGCTGCTCGGAGGCGACGGCGTCGCGGAGGCTCGCGACCTCCGCCTCGATCCTCGAGAGCCTCTGGTTGAGGGCCTGGAGCTCGAGACCCAGGTACGCCGAGGACTCGACCGACGCCGAGCCGAGCCGCTCCGCCTGGCGGCCCAGGTCGCCGAGCTGGTCGTGGAAGAACACCTGGAAGATCCGGCCGAGGGCTCGCCGGACGGCAGCGGAGGCCCGTATGGCGGCGGAAGGTGGGAGATTTGCAGGGGATCCGGAGTCCATCTACGACTGCTCCGACGTCGTCTCAGGCAAGGGGAGGGGCTTCGAGCAGGATACGGTCTTCCTCCGAGAGCGCACGGCCCGCGAGGTGCCGGTAGTGCGCTCGCAGCAGGCGGACGGCGGCGGCGAAGCTGAACTGGGCGCCCCTCCTGCGACCGCGTTCCGAGAGCTCGGCGCGCAGGTCGGGGTCCGTCCACAGCCGCCTGACGGCGTCCGCGATCTCCCCGGTGTCGTCGGGATCGAAGAGGAGCCCGGCGTCCGCGACGAGGTCGGGCAGGCTGGTCGCCGTCGAGCTCGCGACCGGGAGGCCCTCCGAGAACGCCTCACACACCGGCAGCCCCCAGCCCTCGAAGCGGCTGGGGAAGACGAGCCCGGTCGCCAGCCGGTAGAGGCCACGAAGCTCGAGCGGGCTGACGAAGCCTGGGAAGGAGGTGGATGCGCCGAGCCCGAGCTCCGCGGCGCGATCGCGAACGCGGCGGGAGCGGCTCGCGTCGCTGCCCGGGCAGACCAAAGGAACGGTCAGCCCGTCGCGGCGTCGCAGCAACTCGAGGGCCTCGAGCAGCCGCTCGTGGTTCTTGTGCGGCCAGGTCTGTGCCGGGTAGAGCAGGAACTCGGGCGGCATGGAGAGCCGCTCGCGCAGGGCGTCGAGGTCGGCCGCCGTCGGGTCGGGGTACTCCCAGAGCACCGACCCGCCGGGCACCACGGCGACCTTTTGGGGCGGCAGACCGTAGCGCTCGATCACATCGGCTCGTCCCCAGGAGGTCATCAGGACGACCGTGGATGCGGCGGCGCAGTGCGCGCGGTAGATCGCGTCGCGGCGGCGGCGCTCCCAGTCGCTGAACAGCTCCGGCAGGTGCAGGTGCTGGAGGTCGTGGGGCTGGTAGATGCTCGGCACCTCGGTTAGAAAGGCGTCCTGGAAGGGGAAGTGGACGACGTCGATCGTGTTCCGCTCGATCGTGCCGTCGCTGCGGCGGACGGAGAACCGGGTACCGATCGCCGGCAGCCTCTCGAGCAGCGCTCGCGTCACCGCCCGGGCGCGGCGGTTCGGCCGGCTGCGCCTGGTGTGGAGGATGCGGCAGGGGCCGCCGAGGTACGGGCGGATCCACTCGTCCTCGCCGGCGTGGGTCAGGAAGACGTACTCCTCGTCTCCGTCCTCGAGTCCCGAGAGCCCGGCGGCGATCCCGATCACGACCTGCTCCACGCCGCCGAACTGCCCGCTGCCGAGCCGGGCGTCGACGCAGACGCGCAGGGGCGTCACCGCAGCGACGAGAGCCAGCGGCCGGCTCGCTCGCGGAACCGGCGGGTCTCGGGGAAGAACCGGCGGCCGGTCTCGGCGTCGCACTCGGCGTCGCGCTCGATGGAGCTCGGGTGGCGGAGCGGAAGCTCGACCTCCGCGGCGGGAAGCTCGGACAGCCCCTCGCCGTCCGAGATGGTGTGCATCGAGTCCTCGGCGAAGCCGACGTTGGTGACGAGGTTGACGTTCGGGTTGATCGCGAGCCCCCCGTTGGCGATGCAGGCGAAGACCCACTGGAAGTCCCAGGTGTCGATCTCCCCGGAGGCGGCCTCGTCCCAGACGTGCTGCCAGAAGCGCCGCTCGTCGGCGTCGGCGAAGCGGGAGAGGACCTCGCTTCTGTCGGGCTCCGAGGACATGACCCACTCGCGCAGGTCGGGGTCGTAGCGCCGCCACGCCCGCCGCCACGAGGCCCAGCCCCAAATGTGGGGATAGCGCGAGAAGAAGTAGCTCGCGTCGCCCCGCCGGCCGAACCCCAGGTTGTCGCCGCTGATGTGCATCACCCGCTCGTCGTCGCGGTAGCGGTCGAGGAGCTCCTCGCAGAAGGGGAAGAACGAGGGATGCGGCAGGCAGTCGTCCTCGAGCAGGATCGCCTCCTCGACCTCATCGAACACCCAACCGATGCCGCTCGACACCCGGCGCTTGCAGCCCAGATTCGCGTCCGTATAGTCGCGAGTCACCTCACAGGGCCAGTCGACGACCTCCGTCGCGGCACGCGCGCGGGCGCAGCGCTCGTCCTCGCCCTCGACATCGGCCCGTGGACCGTCCGCGACGACGAGTAGCCGCTCGGGGCGCGCCTGGCGGACCTGCTCGAAGACCCGAGCCGTCGTCTCCGGGCGGTTGAAGATCAGCAGCGCGACGGGGGTTCGCAGCCCAGATCCAGCCGTTGGGGCGCCTTCGCTCATGGCGGCGCAGTCTAGGCCGCTCTCGCTAGCCTCCCTCGCGTGTGTGTGGGGAGAGAGCGTCCCCGGCCGCGGGAGGCGGCCCTCTGAGCGCCGTCGGGCGTTGGGTCCGTCGGGCCTGGCGAGCGCTCGTCGAGGAGCCGGAGGGGGTCTTCCCTGTCGAGTCCTACTCCCAGGAGGGCGAGGACATGATCCTCCGCCTCCTGCTCGAGGACCAGGAGAGCGGCTTCTTCGTCGACGTCGGCGCCCACCACCCCGAGCGCTACTCCAACACCGCCTACTTCCACGCCAAGGGCTGGCGGGGAATGAATATCGACCCTGACCCCAAGTCGATCGAGATGTTCGAGGCGGAGCGTCCCGGCGACACCAACCTCGAGGTGGGCATCGGCGAGGAGGAGGGAGAGTTCGAGTTCACCCGCTACGGCGAGCGCGCGTTGAGCACCTTCGCCACCGAGCGCGTCGAGCAGCTCCGCCGTGAGGCCCCCCACTACGAGGTCTCGGAGGTGGTCCGGGCAAAGGTGGAGCGGCTGGAATCGATCCTCGGGGAGCACCTCGAGCCCGGCCAGACGATCGACTTCCTCAACGTCGACGCCGAGGGCAGGGACATCGAGGTGCTCCGGTCGAACGACTGGCGCAGGTTCCGGGCGAGGTTCGTCGCGGTCGAGATCGACGTCGGGTTCGAGGACCTCGCCGAGCACCCGACCTACCGCTTCATGGTGGAGCAGGGCTACCGCTGCGTCGCGAAGACGCCGCGCACGTGCTTCTTCCAGGTCCTCGACCCGAGCGGTGCTCGCTAGCCTTCGGTCGGATGACCGGGACGACGCCAGCAGCGGATTTCTGGGCCGGCAAGAAGGTCACCGTCACCGGCGGCGCCGGCTTTCTCGGCAAGGCGGTGATGCGCCAGCTCGAAGAGCTCGGCGCCGACGCGCGCGTCATTCGCTCGGCCGACTACGACCTGAGGGACCGGGCCCCCTGCTTCGAGGCGCTCGAGGGCGCGCAGGTCGTGTTGCACCTGGCCGCCAACGTGGGCGGCATCGGCTACAACCGGCGCAATCCGGGACCGCTGGCCCACGACAACACGGCCATGGGCCTGAACGTCTTCGAGGCCTGCCGCGAGCTCAAGACCGAGAAGCTCGTCGCTGCCTGCTCGGTCTGCGCCTATCCCAAGTTCACGCCGGTCCCGTTCTCGGAGGACAACATCTGGGACGGCTATCCCGAGGAGTCGAACGCGCCCTACGGACTCGCGAAGAAAATGCTGATCGTGCTCTCCGACGCCTACCGGCGCCAGTACGGGCTCAACTCCTGCGCCCCGGTGATGGCCAACCTCTACGGGCCCGACGACAACTTCGACCTCGAGGACTCCCACGTGATCGCGGCGATGATCCACAAGTACGTCGCCGCCGTCGACGGCGGCGAGGATGTGGTCACGCTCTGGGGCACCGGGGAGCCGACGCGCGAGTTCCTCTACGTCGACGACGCCGCTCGCGCCCTGCTGCTCGCCGCCGAGAGCTACGACTCCTCCGAGCCGGTCAACATCGGCAACGGCACCGAGACCAGGATCCGCGACCTGGCCGAGACGATCAGCGACCTGGTCGGCTTCGAGGGCGAGACCGTCTGGGACAGCTCGCGGCCCGACGGTCAGCCCAAGCGCTACCTCGACGTGAGCCTCGCCCGCGAGCGCTTCGGCTTCGAGGCCGAGATGCCCCTCCGCGACGGGCTCGCCCGGACGATCGAGAGCTTCCGGGCGCAGTCGGCCGTCGCGAGCTGAGCCGATGACAGCTGCGGTAGAGCGTCTTGCTCCGATTGAGCAGCAGCTCGATCCTGATCGCGTCATCGACGTCGACACCAGCGTCGGTCCCCTCTGGGTGGAGCGGGACGCCGAGGTCCTGACGCCGAGCCTGATCGAGTCCGGCGATTGGCAGCTGGATGTAATGGCGCTTCTCTCCAGGGTCGTTCGCGCTGGGATGACGGTCGTCGACGCGGGAGCGAACATCGGCTATGTCTCGGTGGAGGCGTCCAAGCTGGTCGGCCCTACCGGGCGGGTCCTCTGCATCGAGGCCGATCCCGCCAACGTCCCGATCCTCCAAGCCAACCTCTGGCGCAACGGGTGCACGAACGCGGAGATCCTGCCGATCGCCGCGTGGTCGGAGCGAGCCGAGCTCAATTTGAGCCCCAACTCGGATGGCGGAGGAGCGTGCACACAGGTCGGTCTCGTTCCAGACTGGGAATCCAGCGTGCCTGCGTATCGTCTCGACGAGGTAATCGACGAGCCGGTGGACTATCTGAAGATCGACTGCGAGGGCACCGACCATCTGGTCCTCGAGGGGGCGACGCGCCTCTTCCGAGCGAACCCCCGCCTGGTCGCGACGGTGGAATTCGCTCCGGATCACAACTCGCACACCGGAGACACTCCGGGCGACATCCTCGACGCCTACCGCGCCCTCGAGCTGAAGCCGTATCTGATCAGCGTCGGTGGCTGGCTGCGCCCGACCTCATATCCGAACCTGGCTTCGTCCGGGTCCAACGAACGGCTGGTGGTCTACGACTTTGCACTGTCACTGCAGCGCCCGACCCGGCTGGTAGCCGGCTATTACGTCTTCGGCATCGTGAAGCGCGGATTCGAGTGGTTACTGGAGCTGGGCGGCGATCTGCTCGAATACGTTCCGGCGCGAATCAGGCCGCCGATCCGCCGCCGTGACCGACTGGCAAAGAGGCAGGGCGCCCGTCACTGACGGCCCTTGATCAGGGTGAGGTGAACGCTGGTCCAGCTGTGTTCGCCAAGGGTCAGGACGATGTGCGGGTAGTCGGGGTCCGGATCCTGCTGATGTTCCCGTGCGAGGCCACGCAACCTTTCCGCGATAGCCGCAGCGCGCGAGCCCGCAGACTCCCGGGTGAGCGCGCCGAAGTCGATCTCGCCCTTGAGCGTCGTCTCCGAGAGCGAGAGGTCGAGAGGTGACGCGAGCTCCCAGCTCAGCCCGTCCAGGAGGACGCTGCGCAGCTCGGCCTCGTCGAAGAGGTGGGTGCCCGGGATTCCGGACGATCCCGCGAGCCGATACTCGGTGGCCAGGGCCGCCACCCCGCCTGGACGAAGGACGCGGTGCATCTCCTCGACGCTGACGCGAATCTCGTCGAGGGTCCCGAAGTGCTCGATGGAGCCCGAGGAGAAGATCCCGTCGAACGACTCGTCCTCGTAGCGGAGGTTCCGGGCGTCCATGTGCTGGACCACGAGGCGGCGCGGTTTCCACTCCAACGACGTCAGCTGCTCCGGCGAGACGAGCATCTGTGCTTCTGAATCCGTCGCCGACCAGGAGTCGTCCTCCAGGTAGAGGTCGGTGGCAAAGACGCGCCTGACGTAACGCGTGAGCCAGAAGATCGTCGCCTCGTGACCCGCGCCCACCCCGAGGATCTCGGCATCCGCGCGCAGGGCGCCGAAGTCTCGGAGAGCCCGCGCGGTCATCGCGACCTCCCATGCCTTCCGGTGCTCCGTCCCGTCGGGGTAATCAGGCCGATCGGGCCCGGCCCCAGCCGTCTCGCGGATCAGCTCGCGCAGATCGGGATGGCGGAAGTCCTCGAGCTCGCACAGCTTGCAGTACCCGAGCCGGGCGTCGATCACGACTCTCCTCGCGCTAGACGCCCTCGTGGCTGTAGCGGGTCACCTTGCCCGCCATCTGGTCCTGGAGGGCAGCCACGTCGGCGTCGACCATCAGCTCGACGAGGTCCTTGAAGCGGACCTTCGGCTCCCAGCCGAGCCTCTCTTTCGCCTTGCTCGCGTCACCGAGGAGCACGTCGACCTCCGAGGGCCGGTAGTACTTCGGGTCGATTTCGACGTGCTCGTCAGGATCGAGACCCTGGCTGGCGAAGGCGATCTCGCACGCCTTGCGCACCGTATGCGTCTCGCCCGTGGAGATGACGAAGTCCTCCGGCTCGTCGCCTTGGAGCATGAGCCACATCGCCTCGACGTAGTCGGGCGCGTAGCCCCAGTCGCGCTGGGCGTCGAGGTTGCCGAGGAAGAGCTTGTCCTGGAGCCCCGCCGCGATCCGCGCGACGGCCCGGGTGATCTTCCGCGTCACGAAGGTCTCGCCGCGGCGCGGGGACTCGTGGTTGAAGAGGATCCCGTTGACGGCGAACATGTCATAGGCCTCGCGGTAGTTCACGGTGGCCCAGTGGGCGGCCACCTTGGCGACGCCGTACGGGCTGCGCGGATGGAACGGGGTCTCCTCGTTCTGCGGCGGCGGCGCGGCGCCGAACATCTCGGAGGATGAGGCCTGGTAGAAGCGCGTCTTCACCCCGGCCTCCCTGATCGCCTCGAGGAGCCTGACGGTGCCGGCGCCGGTGATGTCGAAGGTGTACTCCGGGATGTCGAACGAGACCCGGACGTGGCTCTGCGCGCCCAAGTGGTAGATCTCGTCGGGCTGCAGCTCGTAGAGGAGCTTGACCAGCGCCACCGAGTCGGAGAGGTCACCGTAGTGGGTGAAGAGCCGAACACCCTGCTCGTGCGGGTCGTGGTAGAGGTGATCGATCCGGTCGGTGTTGAAGCTCGAGGAACGGCGCACAATCCCGTGGACCTCGTACCCCTTCTCCAGGAGCAGCTCGGCCAGATAGGAGCCATCCTGACCCGAGATCCCGGTGATCAGGGCACGCTTCTCCGTCCCTGGGACCCGGGGAAGATGGGGGTGCGGTTCGTTCCCTCGCGGCTCGTTCATGGCCTCGCGCAGCGGGCATGGTGGCAGAACTCGGCGGTCAACCCGACGAGGGGCCAATGGTTAACCTCGCGCCCACGATGCGCGTCCTGATCACAGGCGGTGCCGGCTTCGTGGGGGCCAACCTCGGCATCTCCCTCGCCGAGCGCCATCCCGAATGGGAGCTCGTCGCCTACGACAACCTCTACCGGCGCGGCTCCGAGCTCAACCTGCCGCGCCTGGACCAAGCCGGGATCGGGTTCGTGAAGGGCGACGTCCGCTCGGACCTCGAGGAGCTCTCGGCGATCGAGGCGGTCGACGCGCTGATCGAGTGCTCGGCGGAGCCCTCCGTCCTGGCTGGCGCCGACGGCGAGACGGCCTACACCGTCCACACCAACCTGATGGGCGCCTACAACTGCCTCGAGATCTGCCGCCGGGACGGGGCACAGCTGGTCTTCCTCTCGACCAGCCGGGTCTACCCGATGCGACCACAGTCGGAGCTCGCCTACGACGAGGGGCCGACGCCGCTTCGAGCTCTCCGACGACCAGGAGGTCGAGGGCGCGTCCCCGGCGGGCATCTCCGAGGACTTCCCGCTCGACGGAGCCCGCAGCCTCTACGGGGCGACCAAGCTCGCCGCCGAGCTGCTGATCGAGGAGTACGCCGAGGGGTTCGGGCTGCGGACGGTGGTCGACCGCTGCGGGGTGATCACGGGGCCCTGGCAGATGGGCAAGGTCGACCAGGGAGTCTTCGCCTTCTGGCTCTTCCACCATCACTTCGGCCTCCCGCTGAGCTACATCGGCTACGGCGGCGAGGGAAAGCAGGTGCGCGACCTGCTGCACATCGACGACCTGACCGAGCTGGTCGACGAGCAGCTCGCCGACCCGGAGGGCTGGGCGGGCTTCGTCGGCAACGTCGGGGGCGGCCGGGACAACAGCCTCTCGCTGCTCGAGACGACAGAGATCTGCCGGGAGCTGACCGGCCACGAGGTCCCGATCGAGCGGGTACCGGAGACCCGGCGGGATGACGTCCCCATCTTCATCGCGGACTGCGCCCGGCTCTTCGAGCGCACGGACTGGCGCCCGAAGCGGGATCCCCGCCGGACGCTCTCCGACATCAACGAGTGGACCGTCGCGAACGAATCGAGCCTGGCCGAGGCGCTGGGGCTCGACGCTGGGGCGAGGGTGAACTGAGGTGCCGCTCGCGATCGTCACCGGCTCGGGCGGCCTGGTCGGCTCCGATTCGGTGCGCCGCCTGGTGGAGAGCGGCTGGGAGGTGATCGGCCTTGAGAACGACATGCGGGCCCGGTTCTTCGGCCCGGAGGCCTCCACCTCGCACGTCACCGAGGAGCTGATCGGCCGCTATCCCGAATTCAAGGCGATCGAGGCCGACATCCGCGACGAGGCGGTCGTGCGTAGGGCCTTCACTGAGCACGCTTCGCGTCTCGAGATGGTCATCCACGCCGCGTCCCAGCCGTCCCACGACTGGGCGGCACGGGAGCCCCACACAGACTTCGGCGTCAACGCTGTCGGGACGCTCAACCTGCTCGAGGCGACCCGCGAGATCAAGCCGGAGGCGACCTTCGTCTTCATGTCGACCAACAAGGTCTACGGCGATTCGCCCAACTTCCTGCCGCTCCAGGACCTCGAGCGCCGCCTCGAGCTGCCCGAGGACCATCCCTGGTTCAACGGGATCGACACCACAATGTCGATCGACCGCTCCACCCACTCCCTCTTCGGGGTCTCCAAGGCGGCGGCCGATCTGCTCGTGCAGGAGTACGGGCGCTACTTCGACATGCCGACCGTCTGCCTCCGCTGCGGCTGCATCACCGGGCCCTCCCACGCCGGGGCAAGGCTGCACGGCTTCCTCGCCTACCTGATGAAGTGCGTGGTGACCGGGACGCCCTACACCGTCTACGGCTACGAGGGCAAGCAGGTCCGCGACAACATCGACGGATCGGACCTGGTCGAAGCGTTCCTCGAGTTCCACGCGCGCCCCGCGTGCGGCCGCGGTCTACAACATGGGCGGCGGCCGGGAGTCGAACTGCTCGATGCTCGAGGCGATCGAGGCCTGCGAGCGGATCGCCGGCGAGGAGCTCAACTGGGAGCTCAGTCCCGAGGCTCGCATCGGCGATCACCGCTGGTGGATCAGCGACCTCGGCGAGTTCCAGCGGGATTACCCGGACTGGACGCTGACGCAGGGGATCGAGTCGATCCTGCAGCAGATCCACGATGTGAACGTCGAGCGCTGGGTGAGCTCGCCCGCATGAAGCTCTCGGTCGTGATCCCGGCCCACAACGAGGCCGACTCCATCGCCGCGTGCGTGACCAGTACGACCGCCGCCCTGAACGGGGCCGGGATCGACTACGAGATCCTGGTCATCGACGACGCCAGCACCGACGGGACCAGCGGCGTGGTCGAGGAGCTCGCTGAATCCGACGAGCGGATCCACTGCTACCGCTCCCACTACAGCCGCGGGTTCGGCCTCACCGTCAGGGCCGGACTCGACCGCTTCCACGGGCGACGCCGTGGCAATCATGATGGCCGACGGATCCGATGATCCGGCCGATCTGGTCTCCTACCACCGAGTCCTCGAGGACGGCTTCGACTGCGCCTTCGGCTCCCGCTTCGCCGGAGGCATGGCCGGGTGAGCAAGTACCCGCAGGTTCAAGCTGATCATCAACCGCCTGGTCAACTGGGGAATCAGGGCGCTCTTCCGCCACCACTACGACGACACCACCAACGCGTTCAAGGCCTACCGGCGGGAGGTGATCGAGACTGTCCAGCCCCTGCTCGCCAACCACTTCAACCTGACGGTCGAGATTCCGCTCAAGGCGATCGTTCGGGGCCACAGCTACGGGATCGTCCCGATCTCCTGGCACGGTCGCAGCTCCGGGAGATCGAAGCTCGACCTCCGCGAGATGGGGAGCCGCTACGCCTTCATCGTCCTTTACGTGCTGCTCGAGCGGTACATGAGCCGCGGGGACTACCTGCGGCCGGGGCTCGACCCGGAATCGCGTCACACCAGACCCCCTCTCAGGCCGGGGCGCCCCCCGCTCGGAGTAGAGCCCAGGAGGAGTCCGTTGCGCGGCGCACCCGCGACGACCACTAGCCCGCCCCTGGAGGAGAGCCCCGCGGGGCCGAATCCGCGGGACCTGGGGACCGGCGCGCTGCTCGTTTCGGCGTCCCTCGCGATCTCCTGGCCTATTTCGCATAGACGAAGGGAAGCTCGCTCTCGAGGGCGTCGAGCGAGGGCGCATTTGCGTCCCGCTCGGACGGCATGAGGTCGAGGTCGGGCCATTCGATGCCGACGCCCGGATCGTCGTAGGCGAAGCCCGTCTCGGCCGCCGGGTCGTAGTACGCCGAGCACTTGTAGATCACGTCGGCGACGTCGCTGGTCACGCAGAAGCCATGGGCGAAGCCGTCCGGACAGTAAAACTCACGCAGGTTCTCGTCGTTGAGGGTGACCGCCTCCCACTCGCCGAAGCTCGGCGATCCCTTCCGAAGGTCGACGAGCACGTCGACGATCTCTCCGCGAGAGCAGCGGACCAGCTTGGCCATGCCGGGCTGGAAGTGCATGCCCCGCACGATCCCTCTGCTCGAGCGCGAGTGGTTGTCCTGCACCCACGCGTCTTCGACGCCAAGCTCGGCGAGAACCTCCTGGCGGTATGTCTCGGTGAAGAACCCCCGCTCGTCGCGGTGGACCGTCGGCTGCAGCAGCATCGGGCCCTCGAGCCTGGTCGGCAACGCCTCCATGGGGCGGCAATGATGCCAGTCATCGGTGGCTAACCTGCTGCCGCTCAGCCGACGCTGGACCCCTCGAGGACGCGAATGCTCTCCGTGATAACGCCCGCCCGCAACATGGTGCGCTACCTGCCCGACATGCTCGAGAGCGTGGCCGCGCTGCGGACGCCGCACGAGCACATCGTGATCGACGGCGACTCCGATGACGGCTCGCTCGAGCTGCTCGAGGGCCGTGAGGATCCGCACCTGACCTGGATCTCGGAGCCCGACAGCGGGCAGACCGAGGCGGTCAACAAGGGGCTGCGTCTTGCGCGGGGGGACCTGCTCGCCTGGGTGAACGCCGACGACGCCTACATCCCGAAGGCGGTCGACCGCGCGCTCGAACACCTCGACCGTAACCCGGACGTCGGGGCGATCTTCGGGGGTGTCAACTACGTGGACGAGAACGGGGAGATCTTCCGGACCCTCGTCCCGCCCAGGTTCAGCTGGCGGACGTACCTCTACTTCGGTGCCTTCGTCACCACGCCGACGATCATCTGGCGACGCGAGCTGCTGGAACAGGCGCCCTCGCTGAACGAGGCGTACGTCGATGCCGCCGACTACGACTTCTATCTGCGGTTGCTGCGCGGGGCACGAGTCGATCGCATCCCCGAGCCGCTGCTCAACTTCCGCTACCACCCGACCAGCAAGACGACGACCGACGTCTGGGTCCAGCTCGATGAGGCGAAGGAGATCCGGCTGCGCTGGGCCCGCAACCCGCTTCCAGCGCGGGATCATGCGCGGCTGGGAGCGCGCCCGCCGCGCGATCCTGCCGCGGATCTCCTCCTGGCCCCATCCCGAGCCCCGTCGCGTCGTGAAGCTGCTGCGGCGAATCGGCGCGCGTGGCTGAAGGCGCACCGCCCTCGGCCGGGCCGGTGTTCGAGGGCCCGACCCTCCGGCTGCGCGCGGCGGTGCTACTGGCGAGAGCGATCGAGTGGGTCCTGCGCCACCACCAGCTCGCCCGGGTCCTCTACGTCGCGGCCGACGCAAACGCCCGCATCAGCGCCCTGCTGCTGCGTGGCGAGGCGCGCGAGTGCCCCTGCTGCGGCGGCCACTTTCGCCGGATGTCGCGGTCGCGGCTCTCCGGGTGGGGCGGCATCTGCCCCCGCTGCCGCTCCCACCCCCGGCACCGCGCGATCGCGCTGCTTCTCGCCAGGCGCGACGTGGGCGGCCGGCGGATTCTCCACTTCGCCCCCGAGCCCCTCTTCGATCCCGTCTTCGACCGGCTGCGGGCAGTCGAGCGCGTCACCGCCGACCTCTACGCCCCCGCCGACCTGCGTCTCGACATCACCCGCGTGGAACTGCCCGACGGCTCCTTCGAGCTGATCCTCTGCAGCCACGTGCTCGAGCACGTCCCCGACGACCGCGCCGCCATCTCGGAGCTCCACCGGGTGCTCTCTCCCGGCGGCCTCGCCCTCGTCCTCACTCCGTATCGGTCCGACCGCCCCACCTATGAGGACCCCTCCATCATCAAGCCTCTCGACCGCATGGTCGCCTTCGGACAGCAGGACCACGTCCGCATCTACGGCAACGACCTCGCCGACCGGCTGCGCGGAGCCGGCGTTCGAGGTGGAGGACCGGACGCCGGGCGAGCTCTTCGACCCCTCAGCGGTGGAGCGGTGCGAGCTCGACGTCGACGAGCATCTCTTCTTCTGCCGCCGGTCCTGATCCTGGCCGGCCCCGTAGCCGGCGCACCAGCATCACCGGCGCGGCGATCACGCCGGCCAGCAGGCCGATCGCGGCCAGGGGCACCAGCAGTGGCAGGAGAGCGACGGCGGTCAACACGACGATGGGAATCGCCAGCGGGAAGAGCGCGACGGTGATGATCCCGGCCCCGACGGTCCACTTGGAGATCTCGTCGGTGACCTCGGCCCTCCTGCGAGCGGTGGATTCGGCGTTCATGACGGCTCCTTTCTCGGTCTCACCAGGAAGACGAGATGGAGCCGCGTATGTGACGCCGCAAGCCGAGGCTCAGGCCGAATCGTGCCCGGTCCCTGAACAGCACCTTGCAGTACAGCGTCTTCTCGACGCGAGCCGGGATCGGGCGCCAGGCCCAGTAGGTCCGGTAGGTGAGGCGATGCAGAGGGCCGAGATCGGTCTGGCGTGCGAACTCTCCGCGGCGGGCAAAGAGATCGGCGTGCTTCGCACGCAGCTGCCGGTAGACGTGGCGATAGCGGCGGCGGTGCTCTTCGTTCCCGGATCGCTCGTGCTTGCGGTACTCGTGCGTCACCTGCGAGATCTGCAGCCCCCGCCAGCCCTTTTCCAGCGCACTCAGGCAGAAGTCCCAGTCCTCGTAGCCGTCGATCGCCGGGTCGAAGCCACCGGCGTCCTCCCAGCAGCGCCGCCTCACCAGGCCGAGCTGGGCGCCGGCGATCGAGCGGTGCAAGAGGATGTAGGGATCGAAGTCGGGGAAGCGCAGCACCCCGGACCAGGCCCCGATCAGCTTCATCAGGCCGTAGCAGTAGCCCACATCCGGATTCGCCTCCAGCGGCGGGCGGAGGGTGTCGAGTGCGTCGAGGGTGAGCCTGTCGTCGGCATCGACCATCAAGAGCAGCTCCGAGTCCGAGCCCTCGAACCCCGCGTTCCGCGCGGCGGCCACGCCCGCGTTCCGCTGGCGGATCAGCTCGACGCCCTCCGGCAGCTCATCCAGGGCGCGCTCGGTTTCCGCGTCGGTCGAGCCGTCGTCGACCACGATCACCCGCGGTGGCCCGCCGTGCTGGCCGAGCGCGCGCTCGACCGACTCGATCAGGAAGCGGCCGTGGTTGAAGCAGGGGATCACCACCGTGATGTCGCCGTGTCGGGGCATGGTCCGGCCGGAGAGTAGCCGGGCTAGGATCGCCCCCATGGCGGAGACGCAGAAGCGGAGTGGGCCCAAAGCGGTTGAGGGGTCCCGGTCTGAGCTGATCCGCTGGATGAGCATCCAGGACGCAAATTCGGCCGGCTTCATTCACGGCGGCGTGGTGATGCGCATGTGCGACGAGGCCGCGGGCATCGCCGCGATCAGGCACAGCGGCTGCCGGGTCGTGACCGCGGGGATGGACCGGATGACCTTCGCCCTGCCTCTCTACGTGGGCGAGCTGCTGCGCTGCATCGCGAGCGTCAACGCCGCATGGCGGACCTCGATGGAGGTCGGGGTGCGCGTCGAAGCGGAGAACGCCGTCACCGGCGACGTCCGCCACACGAGCACGGCGTACCTGACGATGGTCGCCGTCGACGAGACCGGCACGCCCGTTCCGATCCCTGCGCTCAAAGTCGAGGGGCCGGTCGAGGAGCGCCGCCAGCGCGAGGCGGAAACCCGCAGGCGGAACCGCCTCACCGAGCGTGAGGAGATCCTCCGGGCGCGTCAGGCGGCCGGTGAGCCGACGGGCTGAGAGGCCCACCTCCGCCCCCTTCCGCTCCTATCCTTCCCCTGCCCATGGCCGTAACCGCCTCAAAGAGGTCGGGGGACGAGAGCCCGCCGAGCGCCGGGCCCATTCGGACGACCGTCGTGCTCCCCGCCTACAACGAGGGTGCGGCGCTGCCGCATGTCCTCGCCGAGCTGGCGGAGTACCTCGACGACACCTACGAGGTGCTCGTGGTCGATGACGGCTCGAATGACGACACCGCCGACGTCGCCGCGCGCACTCCCGCTGTCCGGCTGATCCAGCATCCCTCCAACCGGGGCAAGGGCGTCGCGATCCGCACTGGAATCGCAGACGCCCAGGGCGAGAACGTGGTGATCATGGACGCGGACGCGAGCTATCCGGTGCCGGCGATCAAGGAGATGGTCGACCTCCTCGACGAGAACGACCTCGTCCGGGGCATCCGCGAGTCCGAACCCGAGAGCATGCCGGTCGTCAACCGCTTTGGGAACTGGCTGTTCAACAAGCTGCTGGCGCTCAGCCACGGCCTCGAGGGCACCGACCATCTGACGGGCCTGTACGCGATCCGCCGCTCGGAGGCGGTCCGGCTCGGCACCGAGGCCCGCGGCTTCGACATCGAGACCGAGATCGGGATCAAGGCGAAGGCACGCGGCCTGCGGGAGGCTGAGATCCCGATCTCCTACCTGCCGCGGGTCGGTGAGAAGAAGCTCAGCCCGGGGCGGGACGGGCTGCGCATCCTCGGCCGGGTGATCGTGCTCCTGCTGATCTACAACCCGACGCTCACCTTCATCCTCCCGGGTCTGGTCCTGATGGCGATCTCGATCACCGGGGCGATCCTGCTCTCGAACGGCCCCGTCACCACCTCATACCTGGGGCTCAACATCCACAGCTTCATCGTCGCCGCCCTCGGCCTGCTGGCGGCCTTCCAGCTCGTGATCTTCGGCGTCGCCGCCGCGCTCTACGGCGTCGAGGCCGGGAAGAAGCCGCCTTGGTGGCTGCTCAGGGTGATCTCGGTTCGCTTCCGCCTGGCCGTCGGCGTAATCGGGCTGCTGCTGATGCTCGGCTCGCTCGCCAAGCTGATCCAGCTGACCATCCAGTGGGCGGGGAACAACGTCTTCACCGACACGCGCGGCCTGGTCCTGACGACCAGCTTCCTGGTCCTGGGACTGCAGATCGTCTCGGCGGTGCTCTTCATCTCGATCTTCAGCGGTCGGCTCAGCCGGCTGGCGGAGGGGGCCTCGACCACCTGGTCTCGGTAGTAGTCGTCAACTACAACGGCGCGGACGCGCTCGAGGACTGTATCCGTACCCTGCTCGAGAGCGGCGGGGACGCGGAGGTCGAGATCCTCGTGGTCGACAACGCCTCCTCCGACGGCAGCGGCGCGATCGCGGAGCGGCTCGCCGGCGAGCACGAGCCGGTCCGCCTGCTGCGCTCCCCGACCAACCGCGGCTACGCGGGCGCGGTCAAGCTCGCCCTGCCCGAGGCGGGCGGCGAGCAGATCGCGGTGCTCAACATGGACGTGGTCGTCAGCCCTGCCTGGCTCGACCCGCTCGTCTCGCTCCTCGACTCCAACTCCGCGGCCGGAGTCGCCTGCCCCCTGATCCTGCTCGAATCCGATCCGGGGCGGATCAACGCGGCGGGCCAGGACCTGAACAAGACCGGCCTCGGCTTCAACCGGTGGCTCGGCAAGCTCCGCGCCATCGCCGGCGAAGCTCCGTTCGAGGTCACGGGCCTGCACGGCGCGGCGTTCGTCATCAGGAAGTCGCTGCTGGAGAAGCTGGGCGGCTGGGACGAAAGCGGGTTCCTCTACTTCGAGGACGTCGAGCTCTCCTGGCTGCTGCGCATCGCCGGGGCTGAGATCTGGTGCGTGCCTGTCTCGACCGTCACCCACGACTACCACCTGACGATGTTCCCTGACAAGCTCTTTTTGCTCGAGCGCAACCGCTGGAAGATGCTGCTGGCCGACCTCCGCGGCCGGACCAGGATCGCGCTCTCCCCGCTGCTGGCGCTCACCGAGCTGATGATGTGGGGCTACTGCCTGCTGCGCGGACCCAAGTTCCTGAGGGCGAAGCGCCAGAGCTACGGCTGGGTCAGGGCGAACCGGGCGCAGATCGCCCGCCGGCGCGAGCAGGTCGACTCGGTTCGCCGCCGCTCCGACCGCGAGGTCCTGCGCGAACTGCGTTGGGGCTATCCGCTCGACCAGTTCCTGACGCTCGGTCGCGAGCGCGGGGAATCGCGAAGGGACCGCTTCGCGTGACGGTCGCTTAGGCCCCGTTTCGGCCCGACTCCATATCCTGTCCGCCTCCCTTGGGCGCCTTCGCCGGAACCTACCTCTCTGCAGGGATAATCCTGCTCGCGTCCCTACTGGTGGGGCGTGCGGTGCTGCTCGCGCTGGGTCGCAGAGAGGCCTCCTTCCTCGAGGGAGTGGTCGGCTTCGCGACCCTGATCCTGGTGTGCTCGGTCGCGATCAGGTTGCCGGGCGACGAGGCGACTTCGATCGCGTGCTGCGCCGTCCTGGTGCTCGCCTCGATCGTCTTTCTCCTGATCCGCTCGGAGTCGATGCTCGGGCCCGCGGTCGGAATCGCCATCCCCGTCGCCCTGGTCTCCGGCCTGCTTGCCTCGTTCCCGTTCATCGCCAGCGGCCACATCGGCATCCCCGGGGTGGGGCTCAACAACGACATGGCCATGCACCTGGTGGACGTCGATTACCTGGTCGACCCGAGCCGCCCGCAGCCCCAGAGCGTCATCAACGGGTACCCGCTCGGTCCGCACAGCCTGGTCGGGACCGTGGTCAGCGTGCTGGGTGCGCAGCCCCTCTGGGGTTGGCTCGGGCTGCTGGTGGTCGTCCCGATGCTCACCGGGATCACCGCCCTCGCCGGGCTCCGCGAGTTGCGCGGCGGATGGCGCCTGCTGGCGACGGCGCTGGTCGCGGTCGCCTACCTCTCGGCCTCGGTCCTCGGGATCGCTGGCTTCAAGGAGCTGATCGCCGGGATGTTCCTGATCGCCTTCGCGCTCGGCTTACGGGAGATAGAGAGAAATCCCGACGGGCGGATAGCGATCCTGATCGGCCTCGCCCTGATCACGGCCGCGATGGTCCCCGTCTACAGCCTGCCAGGCGTCGGCTGGCTCGCGATCACCGCCGGGCTCTGGATCGTGGTCCAGCTGCTCCGCATCCGCTCCGAGGGCGGCATGGGGGACGTCGGGGCTGCGGTGCGGCGCTCCCTGCCGATCCTGATCCCCGCGGCGATCGTCCTGGTGATCGTCTTCCTGACGCAGCTTCCGAAGGTGATCGACTTCATCAACTCCGGCTCCGTCGGGACGGTCAGCCACACCAACAGCAAGCTCCGCTACGTCGTCTCCCCGTTGGAGACGCTCGGCATCTGGCCGAGCGGCAACTGGCTTTTGGGGACGCACGACCTCACCCATTTCTGGCTCTATGGCCTGATCGGCCTGGCGGGACTCGCCTTCGGCCTGGTCTGGTGGATGGGGCGGCGGGACTACGCCGTCCCGGCCGCCGCGGTCTCGGGAATCCTGATCTACCTCTTCACCAAGTACCCGCAGGACGGCGGCCTCTACATCCTGGCCAAGGCCGTGGTCGTGCCCGCCTCGGTGGTGATGCTGCTCGTCGTCACGGCGCTGCTCTCTCCGGGAGGGGGCTGGCCGAAGCGGATCTTCGCGGTCGTCTTCATCGCGCTGGCGGCTTACTCCTCGTTCCTCGCCCTGCGCGACACGGTGGTGGCGCCACACGACCGACTGCAGGAGCTCTCGAGGTTCCAGAGCACCGTCGCGGGCCAGAAGGTCCTCGCCCTGACCAGCGACCGCTTCACGGATTACGGGCTGCGCAGCGCCGAGGTCTCCAGCCCGGCCTTCAACTCCGAGATCCGGGTGCCATCCGCCGTGACTAAGAGCCAGCGCCTGCCGATCGACTTCGACTCGGTGCCGGCGAGCGTGCTCAACCAGTTCCCCTATGCGGTCACCACCAGCGCGATCTACCAGAGCCAGGCCCCGCCCGGCTGGACGCTGGTCCAGTCGACCCCCTCCTACCGGCTCTGGAAGCGAAGCGGGACCACCCCACCGATCACGAACCTCTACGAGGAGGCCCGGCCCGGGCGTGTCCTGCGCTGCAACAGGCCGAAGCTGGCGCCGTTCCAGCACGCTGGCGGCGAGGCGCTCACCTGGCAACCGCGAACGGTCGTCGCCAAGCGCCTCTACTGGAAGGCCGGCCACCCCAGCGGAGCGCTCGGGGAAGGCGGCGTGGCAGCCGACAAGAGCGCCCCGATCGACAACAACCTGGCCCCGGGCGAGACCGCGAGCCAGCAGGTCCGGCTGCCGCCCGGCCGCTGGGAGCTCTCACTCCAATACGTGAGCCCGGTCACCGGGGTGAGGGTCAGGGCACCCGGCCTTGACGTCCATCTGCCCGCCGGCGTGGATGCGGCGATCCCCTACCGGCCGGACCAGGGCCCCTACTGGCCGGTCGGCGAGGTGACCGGGAACGGGGGGGCGGTCACGGTGAGCGTCACCGCTGACGACGTCGACTGGTTCCAGTCGCTGATCGGCGTGGATGCTCCTGCGGTGATCGGCAACCTGACCGCGGTCAACCCCGACGGCTTCAAGCTCGTCCCGACCGCCGACGCCTGCCGTCTCTTCGTCGACCACCTGATCGGCGTCAACCAGCTCACCCGGACCAAGCAGGGCAGCCAGGCCCAGTCTCAACACGGCCGGCAGCCCCAAGGCAAGCAGAAGTCCAGCGGGAAGTAGCCCTCTCCCTACACTGCCGCCCATGAAAGTCGGAGTCGTCGGGCTCGGGTACGTCGGACTGCCGCTGGCCGTGGCCTTCGCCGAGGAGGGCCACGACGTGGTGGGCCTCGACGCGGATCCGCGCAAGGTCGATGCCCTCGCCGAGAGCCGCAGCTACATCGAGGACGTCGCCTCCGAGCGGCTTGCAGCGCTCGACGTAAAGCTCACCGCCACCAGCCGCTATCCGGACCTGAGCTCGTGCGACGCCGTGATCATCTGCGTCCCGACACCGCTTACCAACTCGCGCGAGCCCGACCTGAGCTACATGGTCGATGCGGCGACCTCGCTAGCGGCCGTCCTGCAGAAGGGCCAGCTGATCGTGCTCGAGTCGACCACATATCCCGGCACGACGCGCGAGCGGCTGCGTCCGATCCTGGAGGAGTCCGGGCTCGCCGCCGGGCGCGACTTCCACCTCGCCTTCTCCCCGGAGCGAATCGATCCCGGTCGCACCGACTACACGATCCGAACGACCCCGAAGGTCGTGGGGGGCCTGACCGAGGCCTGCACGAAGAGCGCGGTGGAGCTCTACTCGCGGATCTGCGACACGGTCGTCGAGGTCAGCAGCCCGGACGCCGCCGAGCTCACCAAGCTGCTCGAGAACATCTTCCGCTCGGTCAACATCGCACTCGTGAACGAGCTCGCGATGCTCTGCGAGCGACTCGGGATCGACATCTGGGAGGTCGTCGACGCGGCCGCCTCCAAGCCTTTCGGCTTCATGCGCTTCGACCCGGGCCCCGGGATGGGGGGCCACTGCTTGCCCGTCGATCCCTTCTACCTCTCCTACAAGGCACGCGAGCACGACTTCTACACCGAGTTCATCGAGCTGGCCGGAAAGATCAACCAGAACCAACCGCACTGGTGTGTGCGCCGGGTCGAGCGGTCCCTGAACGACGCAGGCAAGGCGACCAACGGCGCCAAGGTGCTGCTGCTCGGCGTCTCCTACAAGGCCGGCGTCGGGGACATTCGGGAGTCCCCGGCCCTGAAGATCATCCGGCTGCTCGGCGACCTGGGCGCCGAGGTCTCCTACCACGACCCGCATGTCGCCGAGCTCCCCGATCTCGAGCTCGTCTCCGCCGACCTGGACGAGGCCGTGGCGGCGGCGGACCTGGCCTGCATCGTCACCGCCCACCCGACGATCGACTACCGCCGCGTTGTCGAGGACTCACAGTTGGTGATCGACTTCCGCGGCGTCACCCGAGGTATCGAGGCGACGAACCTGGTGCGGCTCTAACGGACCGCCCTGCCGTTGCCGCGGAGCACGTACCAGTAGCCGCCGAACTCGTTGACCGCCTGGCAGAGGACCTCGCCGGGCTCGTCGTCGCCCTCGTAGAAGTAGACCGGATGAGCGGCGTAGGTCGCCTGCAGAGTCCCGTCGCTGCGGCGGGTGGTTCCGATCAGACCCGGCTTGGCGCCCCGACCCGCAGCCGGCTTCCTCTTCACGATGTAGGGAGGCCAGGCGGTGGCGCACGCGCCCGAGCAGTTGCTGGCCTTGCCGTGGTCCGCCGTAAACAGGTATAGAGCTCGTCCACGACCGCTCGAGAGGACGCGGCCGTAGTCGCTGTCCACGATCTTGAGTTTGGGGCCCCGGGCGGTGACCGTGCTCGCCGTGGGCGCGCCGCCGCTCGGTGCCGAGACGATGGGATCGTCGTTCGCGCTCGAGTCAGACGACCCGCATCCGGCGAAGACTCCCAGCATGATCGCGGCGATGGGAATGAACCGGAGCTTGAACATGGCGGGAAGTCCGGCGAGAGTCCGGTCCGTTACATCCCTCATGAGTAACGCCGCCGCGCGGCGGCGGACCGTGATCGGACCGCGAAAGGGAGAGGAGAGCAATGGACGAGACAATCAAGAAGATCAGCGCCCTGCTCCACGAGGCTGGAGAGACCCACCACGTCGTCTACCGGATCACCGATGGCGAGGACCCGGATTGGGCCTCTTTCTACGCGGATTGGCTGATCGACCACTCCGAGTTGCCGGCCCTCCTCGGTGGAGCGCCGGTGCGCAGCCATCTGGTCGCCGAGTTGGTCTCGCTCGAGGGCGAGTACGGTGCCGGCGAGGGCTGGGAGGACAGCTATGCGGCCCGCTTGGTCGAGCGCTTTAGGGTGCACGGCTGATGGCGAACCCCAGGGCCGAGGCAGAGGACAAGCTGGGCGGGGACTATGAGGCGCGCGTCCTGGAGCCCTCGCCGCCGGCCGTCGGGCCGCCCGACTACACCGACGATCCGGTCGAGCCCGGCGAGGTGCCTGAAGGGCGGCAGCTGGTCTCGCCCGTCCACAATCGCGGCGATCACACCTGGGACGAGATCGCGGCGGAGGACCCGGATATCGCCCCCTGGTGCGCCGACCGGTGGCTGGGCGCCTGGAGGCGGCTCGAGCCCCTGCCGGCGTCCTTCGCGGAGACGCGGGTCGCCCTGCACAAGGTCGCCGAGGGGGTGGTCGCCCTCGAGCGGCTGCCGCCCAACGAGATCGCCCTGCGCTACACGCGCGGCGGCTTCGGCACGCCGTTCTTCGTCAAGGACGGAGCCGACTGCCAGGTTCGCGTCGAGCACGGCGAGCTCGTTCGCCAGACCGGCTCCGAGGAGAGGCGCGAGCCGCTCCCCGGCGTGGAGATCGCCGCCGCCACGGCGCTCGGCGACTTCTATGGCCTCGCCTGCTCGGTGCTCGAGCAGCTGCGCGCAGACGAGGGGGACGACGAACCCTCGCTGGTCCAGCTCTGGCCCGAGCACTTCGACATCGCCGTCGATCTGGGCTCCGAATCGGATGGGCAGCGCGCAACCTACGGCGCCTCCCCAGGGGACAAGGATCATCCCGAGCCCTACCTCTACGTCCTTCCGTGGAAGGAGGGGATCAGCGGCACGCTCTGGAACGCGACCGGCTTCGAGGGCGCCGAGCTCGGCTATCCCGAGCTGATCGCAGCGGCCGACCAGCGCCGCGCGGCCCTCGAGTTCATGCGCGAGCGCTGCAGCGCCCTGCAGGAGGCCTAGGGGCGGTGCGGCTCGGTCGCGGCGTGGGGGGCGCCGCCGGGCTGGCCTGCGCTCTGCTGTTTACGGCTTCCATGAGCGCGGGCGGCACTGCGCCGGCGCCGCGGATCGTGGGCGGCGGCAAGGCGAACGCGGCTGGATGGCTGTTCGCGGTCGCGCTCGAGCAGAAGCGCTTCTTCACCTGCAGCGGGTCGCTGATCGCACCGACCAAGGTCCTCACCGCGGCCCACTGCGTGAAGAGCGGCAAGCGCCGCCAGCTCTCGGTCTTCGCGGGGAGCCCGTGGATCTCTGCCACCCGGCGCGCGCCGCGCATCAAGGTGGCGGCTGTGGTGGTCGACCCGTCCTACAACGGGCGCAAGGACGCGAACGATTTCGCCGTCCTCACCCTGGCCTCGGCGCCGCAGGCGCAGCCCATCGCGCTCGTCACCAGTGCGGGGTCGAAGGCCGCGACCCGTCCCGGCCGGATTGCCCGCTCGGCCGGCTGGGGCACCCGCAGCGCCTGGGGTTTCAACGTCACGCAGCGCCTGAAGACGACGAAGGAGCGGATCCTCCGAGCCCGCAAGTGCGACCACGCCTACGGCAAGTCGCGCGGCTTCCAGGGAGAGTCGATGATCTGCGCCCTCGGCAAGCGCATCAGGCGCACCCGCGGCCGCCTGCCCTTCCACGCCACCTCCTGCGAGGGCGACAGCGGTGGGCCGCTGGTCGCAGACACTCCGGCCGGGCCGCGGCTGATCGGAACGGTCAGCTCGGGAACCTTTCCGTGCGGCCTCGGAGGCGCCAGCATCTACGCCCGGATCGCGAGTCGCCTGGGATTCATCCGGCGCGCCGCCGGGCTTCCCTGACGGGCGGACGCCCTCCGGGCTCGGCTCGGCGTAGAATCGCGGCGCAGGTGAGGAGGAAGGTCTGGAGGAGAGCCAGACTCGGGCTGGCAGCGGGGCTTCTCGTCGGCGCCATCGGGGTGACGACGGCGGATTCGGCGCTGGGCGCGTTCCCGTACACCCGGCCCGCTGGGGTCCCAACGGACTTCAAGGACCTCTTTCTCGACCCGGGCCAGGTTCCCGCCGACCTTGGCGGCGACGATTGGAAGTATGCGGCGACGCCGGAGTCCGGCTATCCCGGCGACCCGCTCGGTATCGACCTGGGTGGCGTCAGGGGCGCACACATCGTGGACCCGAGCACCACACCGCCAACGGCCTGGGAGACCACCACGGGCCGCCCGGATGTGCAGATCGCCGTCCTCGACTCCGGGATCGAGTGGAACAACCAGGGCGCGATGGCGAACGAGCGCTTCAAGGTGTGGCTCAACAAGGGCGAGCTGCCCACTCCGAACACGGGCCTCGATAACACCGGATCGACAACGGAGTCGCTGCTGGGCACGGACTGCGCCGGGTACACCGCCGGCCAGTACGACGCCAACGGGGACGGGGTCTTCAACCTCCGCGATTACGCCTGCGACGATCGGATCGACCTCTCCGACCCGCGGCGCTCGGGCCCGCCCGGGATGCTCACCCCCGAGGACCTGACGATCAGGTTTTCCGACGGCAGCGACGCCGACGACAACGGCTTCGTGGACGACATCGCCGGCTGGGACTTCCTCGACAACGACAACGATCCCTACGACGACGTCCAGTACGGGCACGGCACGGGCGAGGCACAGGACTCGACCGCCGAGGCGGACAACGGCCAAGGCGACGTCGGCTCCTGCCCGAACTGCGTGGTGATGCCGCTGCGCGTCGGCGACAGCTTCATCGCCGACATCAACAACTTCGCCCAGGCCGCCCTCTACGCGACCGACAACGGCGCGCTGGTGATCCAGGAGGCGCTCGGGAGCCTCAACAACAGCAGGCTGGCGCGGGAGGCCGTCAACTACGCCTATGACCACGGGACGACGGTGATCGCCTCCGCCGCGGACGAGGCGGCGCAGCACAACAACTGGCCCTCGAGCCTGCCGCACGTGATCCTGGTGAACTCGGTGACGAAGTACGACAGCGGCTCGACACCGCAGTCCTACCTCGAGTTCAACGGCTGCACCAACTTCAGTGCCAAGGTCACCGTCGCCATCCCGTCGAGCAGCTGCTCCTCGGAGGCGACAGGGAAGGGGTCCGGAATCGCCGGGCTGATCTACAGCGCCGCCCTGGACGCGTACGACCGAGGCAAGCTTGACCCGAGCACAGACTGCACGCGTGCCGTCGATGTCGACGGCACGCCGGGTGACGATCCCTGCATCATCACGCCGAACGAGGTGCGCCAGCTGATGGCCTCGGGGACCATCGACGGCACCGGCCAGGCCGACGACGTGGACTTCTTTAAGGGACTCAACCCCGAGTCCGACTGTACGCCGCCCGTCGCCGGCTGCACGGATCCCTACACGACCGCCAACATCGCCGGGCTCAACACCGTCCGCCCAGTGGTCCCGACGCCGCCGCTGGGAGCGCTGGCCCCCAGCCGCTCCTACCCGGCGCGGGCGGGGCACGACCAGTTCTACGGCTGGGGCCGGGTGAATGCCGCCAAGGCCGTCGGGGCGCTGGTCCGTCCGCCACTCGGCGACTCCTCTGTCAAGTCCCTGATCCCGCCGGAGGTGGAGATCACGTCGCCGCAGTGGTTCGATCAGATCGATCCCTCGCAGACCAGCTTCGACGTCACCGGGCACGTCTCGGCGCGCCCTGGCTCGTTGGGCTGCAACTACACGGTGCTCGTCGCTCCGGGCCAGTACCCGAACAACGGTGTGGCGCCAGATGGCGACTTCAAGCCCTATGCGACCGGCAGCTGCGACGAGCCGGTCGACGGGACGCTGGCCTCGATCAACATCGCTCAGCTCAAGGCCCAGTTCCCCTCCGGGACCTCGTTCACCGGGGCGCAGCCCCCACCCGCGCCGGTCGTCGACAACGGCCGGCCGTTCAAGGCGCCCAACGGCTTCACCATCAAGGTCGTCGCCTCCACCACTCAGGACACTCACAACCTGACCGGCGAGGACGAGCGCGCGATGTGGCTGCACCGCGACGCCTCGATGCTGCCGGGCTTCCCGCGCAAGCTCGACGGGAGCTCGTCCACCGGAGACGGCGCCTCCTCGCCGGTGCTCGTCGATCTCGACGGGGACAACCGCAATGAGCTCGTGGTGGGCGGCAGCGACGGGATCATCCACGCCTTCAGGCCCAATGGCACGGAGCTGCCCGGCTGGCCGGTGCACACCGACCCGCTGCCGCTCCACACCGGCGAGCGGGCCTTCGACAGGGGCGACGTGGATGAGGGCGCTTCCACAGGTGCGGTTCTCTCCTCGATCGCCGCGGACGATGTCGATCACGACGGCGTCCCGGAGGTCTTCGCCGCCGACATGCAGGGGCAGGTCTACGGCTGGCGGGCGGACGGCCACCAGTTCTTCCATGAGCAGTCGAATCCCAACTACTCCGGCAAGCCGCTGTCGCCCTTCGTCAACTCGCGACACGGCAAGTTCAACCGGACGCAGCATGGGTTCATCGGCTCGCCGGTGCTTGCCGACCTCGATGGGGACGGCACGCAGGAGGTAGTCGCTGCGTCGATGGACCGCCACGTCTACGCCTGGCACATGAACGGGGACCCGGTGGCCGGCTTCCCGGTGCTGGTGGTCGACCCGAGCAAGGTCCAGTCCATCGACCCGGCCACCCACCAGGTCACCTTCAACGCCAACGCCGGCTCCGAGCAACAGGGCGCGATCGTCGATACCCCGGCGGTGGGCGATCTCGACGGCGCGACGAATGGTCCTGACTCGCTGCCGGAGATCGTGGTCGGGACCAACGAGGAGTACGACGCGGACGCCGACGGCGGCGCCAACGCCGACCTGATCAGCGGCGGGCTCTACGCCGTCGCGGCCCAGGCCGGGATCCTCAGCCCCGGCAACACACGGCTCTACGCCATCAAGGCCAGCGGCGACGGTGACTCGAACCCCGACCCGAGCAACGCGCTGCGGCCGGGCTGGCCCGCGAAGATCGGCCTCGTCTCGACCGAGCTCCTGCCAGTCGTCGGTGAGGGCGTCACCGGATCGCCGGCGATCGGGCCGGTCAACTGCCCGTCCGGCGGCCAGGGCTCGAAGATCACGGTGATGCCCGATGCCGGCTTCTCCTACGTGCTCAACCCGAACGGGCAGTCCTGCTATGGCCGCGACGCGAACGGCAAGGACCGCGTGCTCAACTCCGTGATCCCGGGAGGAAATCCGCAGAAGTACGACCTCACCACCACCTCCGCGGTTGGTCACCCCGCCTTCGCGAACCTGGGCGGAGTTGGCTCGGGCCTCAGCGTGCTCGGACCGGCGACGGGGCTGATCCGCTCGCTTGACATCGGGGTGAACGAGTACCAGGGCGGGCAGGACTTCGCGATGGCGTGGGACGCCGCCACCGGGCAGCCCCGCGCCGGCTGGCCGCTGATCGTCAACGACCTCCAGTTCCTCACCGGCCCGGCCGCCGCCGACATCGACGGCCAGCCCGGCGACGAGGTGATCGGCGGCACGGCGTCCTTCGACCTGTTCGCAGCCAACAGTGCCGGCCTGCCGGTGAGCGGCTGGCCGAAGCTGACCGGCGACTGGACCGTCGCCATCCCGACCATCGGCAGCTTCGGCACCGTCGACACCGACGCCGGCGTCCACAAGCGGGTGATCGGCCTGACCCGGTCCGGCTACGTGCTCGCTTACGACACGGCCGCCGGCCCCTGCACGGACTCGTCCTGGCCGCGCTTCCACCACGACAACGCGAACTCGGGCGACTACAGCCGCGACGCGATCTCGCCCGGCAAGCCGACCGGCGAGTCGGTGTCCGGGCCCGGCGGACCCCGTGTCATCACCCTGGACCCGCCCGGCGATGACCTGCTCTGCGGAACCGCGGCGAAGTACCAGGTGGTGACCTCCGACGACCCGATCTCCGACGCGGTCGACTTCAGGTCCGCGACGCCGCTTTCGGGCGCGGCGGCCCCGACCGGCCCGGGCACGCCGCAGACCTTCCAGGTCCCGGCCGGCGCCCACCGCTACGTCGCGCTGCGCGGGGAGGACGAGCAGGGCAACGTCGGGCGCTTCGTGAGCTTCGACCTCGGATCGGGCCCAATCGACGTCGATGGCGACGGTGTCCCGGACGCCTCGGACAACTGTCCCAACGTGACGAACCCCGACCAGGAGGACTCGAACGGCGACGGGGTGGGCGACGCGTGCACCTCGCCGCCCAGGACGAGGAAGCTCTTTGTCAACGTGAAGGGCAAGCCGCGAACGGGCCGCCGGAGCTGCATCAAGGTCACCGCGAGAGACGAAGCGGGGCAGGGTGTCCCGGGTGTCACTGTGCGCCTCGGCGACAACACGAGGATCACCAAGCCCAACGGGCGTGCACGGATCTGCCGCCGCTTCAAGAAGTCCGGCAAGCTCGAGGTCTCGGCCCAGAAGGCCGGCTACGAGGGCGCCGAGACACGGGTCAAGGTGCGCCAGCGCAAGTAAGGAAGCCCAGGGCCGGACTCGAACCGGCGACCCCTTCATTACGAGTGAAGTGCTCTACCAACTGAGCTACCTGGGCAGCACCGCTGAACTCGCGCGATTGTAGGGTCCACGTCCATGAGCGAGCAGCCCCTGCTCACCGAGCGCCGCGACCGCGTCCTGCTGATCACGCTGAACCGCCCCGACGCGCGCAACGCGGTCAACCTGGCGATGGCCGAGGCCATGGCGGCGGCGCTCGACGAGCTCGATGACGACGACGACCTCAGCGTCGGCGTGATCGCCGCCGAGGGCAAGGGCTTCAGCTCCGGCATGGACCTGAAGGCGTTCGCGACGGGTGAACGCCCATGGGCGAAGGACCGCGGCTTCGCCGGCATCGTCCAGAAGCCGGCCGTCAAGCCGCTTATCGCAGCGATCGAGGGCTTCGCCGTCGCCGGCGGCCTGGAGATCGCCCTCGCCTGCGATCTGATCGTGGCCGCCAAGGGCGCCAAGCTCGGCATCCCCGAGGCGAAGCGCGGCCTGGTCGCCGCTGGCGGCGCCCTTCGGCAGCTGCCCCGGCGGCTGCCCGCGGCGATCGCGATGGAGCTGGCGCTCACCGGCGAGACGATCACCGCCGAGCGTGGCGCGGAGCTCGGCCTGATCAACCGCCTCGCCGAGCCCGGTCAGGCACTCGACGTCGCGCTCGAGCTGGCCGGGGAGGTCGCGGCGAACGCCCCGCTCGCAACTGCCGCCTCGAAGACCATCCTCAACGAACAGGGATCCTGGGACGACGAGACCTTCTGGCAGAAGCAGGGCGAGATCGTCGCCCCGGTGTTCACCTCCGAGGACGCGATCGAGGGCGCCACCGCGTTCGCGGAGAAGCGCGACCCGCACTGGCACGGGCGCTAGCGGGTCGGGCCTTACCGTCCGTTTAACCCGAGGGGGAGGATCAGGACCGTCGACCAGAGGAGATTGCGATGACCATGACCACTCGGGAGGCGTTCGAACGCGGAACGGACACCTTCAACGCCCACGACATCGACGGGTTCGCCGGGGTGCTCGCCGACGACGTCGTCTTCACGGCGCCAGGCGGGATGCGAGGCGAAGGTAAGGACGCGTGCGTCGAGTTCTACGCCGGCTGGTTTCGCGCCTTCTCCGACGCCCACGTCGTGGTCGATGATGTTGAGATCATCGAAGACGTCGCCGTCGAGGAGGGCACGTTCACCGGGACCCACGACGGTGTCCTCCACAGCCCGATGGGCGACTTCCAGCCGACCGGGCGCTCGGTCGATTTGGACTACGTCCAGGTGCTCCGCTTCCGCGAGGGGAGGCACGTCTCGTTCAACCTGATGTTCGATCGGTTGCAGATGGTCGAGCAGCTCGGCCTCATCCCCGCGCCTGCAGCGTAAGCCTGGGATTTGCGGTTAGGCGACCCGCTCGCGTTCAGCCTCTCGCAACTCGATCCGCCGGATCTTGCCGGTCAGGGTCTTGGGGAGCTCGTCTACGAACTCGATCCGGCGCGGATAGGCGTAAGCCGAGAGATGACCGCGGACGAACCCCTTGATCTCCTCGGCGAGCTCGTCTGAGGGCTCCGTTCCCTGCGCGAGCACGACGAACGCCTTGACGACGTTGCCCCGGCGTTCGTCCGGGGAGGCCACGGCGGCGGCCTCCAGCACAGCGGGGTGCTCGATGCAGGCCGACTCGACCTCGAAGGGCCCGATCCGATACCCGGCCGAGATGATCACGTCGTCGGCGCGTCCCGAGTACCAGAAGTAGCCGTCCTCGTCGCTCTCGGCGGCGTCCTTGGTGTGGAACCACTCGCCGCCGAATGTCTCCTCCGCGGCCTCGAGGTTGTTCCAATAGCCGAGGGGATAGTGCGGGTTGGAGCGAGCGCGCAGGCAGATCTCGCCGCGCTCCCCGGTACCGACCGGGTTCTCGTCCTCGTCGAGGATCTGTACGTCCCAGCCGGGCATCGGCTTGCCCATCGAGCCCTCCCGCACCTCCATGAATGGGAAGTTCCCGCAGAGGGGATATGACTCGCTGAGGCCGTAGAAGTCGAGCACCGTGACGCCGTACTGGTCCCGGAACCAGCGGATCGCCTCCGGGTTGAGGGGCTCACCCGCGGAGCAGACCCGGCGGAATTTCTGTGGGTAGCGCTCGCCCGCGTCCTCGATCGACATCATCGAGCGGATCGCGGTCGGCGTCGCGAAGACGTTGGTGACCCCGTGTGCAGACAGCACCTCGAGCTGTTCCTTCGGATCGAAACCGCCCTCCCGCTGGTAGACGAACTGGACCGCGCCGTAGCGCCACGGCCCGATCAGGGGGCAGATGCCCGCGGCCCAGGCCCATTCGCCCATGCCGTGGAAGAGCTCGCCCTCGTGCACCTCGTGGCAGTAAACGAACTCCTCGTGGGCCAGGATGTAGCGGTGGGCGTGGAGAATGCCCTTGGCGAGCCCTGTAGTCCCCGAGGTGTAGTAGATCTGGGCCGGGTCGTCGGCCGAGGTGCCGACGGTCTCGAACCGATCCTCCTGCTCTGCGAGCAGCTCGGGCGTGAGCACGATCACCTCGTCGACCAGATCACCCGGCATCCGCTCGGCGTTGGCGGCATCGGTGACGATCACCCTCGGCTGAGAGTCCCTGATCCGGTGCTCGATCCCTTCATCGCCGTAGAGAACTGAGAGGGAGAGCAGGATCGCACCCGCCTTCCAGGTGCCCAGGAACATCGCAGCGGTCTCCGGCGAGGCCGGGGCGCAGACCGCAACCCGGTCCCCGCGCTCCACGCCGCGCGAGACGAGCAGATTGGCGGCGCTGTCGGCCAGGGAGCGCTGCTCGGCCCAACTCACCTCCCGCTGGTTGCCTCGGAAGTCCTCGAACACCATCGCGGTGCGGTCGCCCGGCTGGCTGTCGCAGACGTCGGCCGCGATGTTGTACCGATCGGGCACTTGCCAGCGATGCGCCTCACAGGCCCCCTCGTAGGTGAGGGACTCGTTTGCACTCATCGGCTCCTCCTCCGGTGGCTACAGACATCATCCCCGTTTTTCGCGCTGTAGCCGAGGACGCATACTCACTTCCAGGTTTTTCTGCGAACCGCCCGCGAGGCCGGCAGGGGGCCGATCCAAGTTGACGAAGAAAGAGATCGGATGCCGCCGAACTCGACCCAGAATCTGAACGCGAAGCTCTCTCCACCGGCGGTCAAGGAGCAGCGCCGCGGTGACCACGGCCCCAGCTTCACTCCGCCCCCGATCCAGAGCTCGGCCCCGCCGGTTCGGATCGTCGGCGGCCCCGCCTCGTATCGGGGCGGCTACCACCTCAGCCTCTAGGCGCCGCTCGAGATCGGGAGCAAAGATGCGCCCTACCGGCGTGACCGCCCGTCTTCTGCGCGGCTACCGCTAGATCTGCGCGGCGGCATCGTCGGCGAAGCGGTAGCCGACCCGCCGCACCGTCAGCACCAGCTCTGGGTTCTGCGGGTCCCTCTCCACCTTCTGGCGGAGGTTGGAGATATGGACGTCGCAGGCGCGCACGTCTCCGCGGAACTCGGTCTGCCAGAGCTCCTCCATGATCTCCTTGCGCGAGAAGACCTGCCCAGGGCTCTCGGCGAGGAGGCGGAGCACCTGGAACTCGGAGCGGGTCAGGTTGACCGGCTCGCCGCGCACGGTGACGAGGTGGCGGGCGAGATCGACCGACACCGGCCCCGCCTCGATCGCGGTGCCCTCGGTACCGGCCGAGCGGTCAAGCTCGCGCCGGCGCAGCTGCGCCCGCACCCGGCCGAGCAGCTCGCGCACCGAGAAGGGCTTCGTGACGTAATCGTCGGCGCCTACCTCGAGGCCCACGACCTTGTCGACCTCGGCGTCCTTGGCGGTCAGCAGGATTATCGGGACGGGGCTGTGCGCACGGACCTCGCGGCAGAGGTCGAGGCCGCTCTTCCCGGGCATCATGATGTCCAGGATCAGCAGGTCGAAGTGATCGTCGGAGATCTGGCCCTCGGCCTCCTCGCCGTTCGCCGCCAGGGTGACGTCGAAGCCCTCCTGCTCGAGCGCGTAGCCGACCGACTCGCGGACAGAGGGCTCGTCGTCGACCACGAGGATCCGGCTGATCGTCGGCGGAGCGGGGCTCATGCGACCGGGGTCGGGGTCGGCTTGGCGGCGCGCAGTCGCACCCAGAAGATGCTTCCCTGCCCCGGCTCTGAGCGGAGACCCATCTCCCCGCCCATCACGTCGACCATCCGCTTGGCGATAGAGAGCCCCAGGCCGAAGCCCTCGCCCTCGAGCGTGGCCGAGCCTCGGTAGAACCGCTCGAAGACATGGTCGTGTTCCTCGGGGGGGATCCCCTTGCCTGTGTCTTGAACTTCGATCGTCACGGTCTTGTCCTCCCCCCGCGCGGCGCGAAGGGTAACCGTGCCGGGCGGCGGAGTGTGCGCGCAGGCGTTGGTGAGCAGCCCGATCATCACCTGCCGGACGAGAACCGAGTCTCCCTCCGCGACCAGGTCGGACTCGACCTCGCAGCGCATCTCCACTGCGTCGGGCGCGGCCACAGCGTCGGCGGCCTCGGTGGCCGCGAGCGAGACGTCGACAACCTGCGCGGAATCTCGCTGGCCCTCAGCCTCGACCCGCGCCAGCATCAGCAGCGACTGCGTGAGTCGGGTCATCCGCTCGGCGTCGAGCGCAAGCCGGGCAAGGAAGCGATCGCGGACGTCGGGGTCGTCCTTGGCGCCGCCGCGCAGCACCTCGATCCCGCTGGTGATCCCGGCGAGCGGGTTGCGGAGCTCGTGCGCGGCGTTGGAGACGAACTCGCGCTCGGCCTCCTCCCGCTTGAGCTCATCGGTGCGGTCGCGCACCACCAGCAGCACCGCGTGCTCGGCCGGGACCCGGCGGGCCTGGACCCCGTAGACGCGGCCGTCGATCGAGAGGACGGGGATCTCGTCGGAGCCTCGCTCGGCGGCCCGGCGCAGCGACGGGATCAGCGCCGTGGCGGGCTGTCCGTCCCGGACCAGCCGCCCCGCGGCCGGGTTCGTGAAGCGCACCGTGCCGTCCTCGCCGATCACGATCACGGCCTCCATGAGACCGTCGAAGATGGCGGAGAGCCGGTCGCGCTCGGTGGCGAGCATGCTGAAGGTCTTGCGGAGCTCCTCGCGCATCGAGTCCAGTGACCGGGACAGGTCGCCGATCTCGTCGCCGCCGCCCGAAGGCAGAGGTCCCTCGAAGTGCCCGGCCGCCATCTGCTCCGCCGCGCGCGCCAGCCTCCTGACCCGGATTGCGATCAGCGAGGAGACTAGGAAGCCGACCAGCACGCCGATCGCAATCGCGATCAGCAGCGCCCGGAGGCGGTCGCCGCGGAGCTGGTCGAAGGCTCGGGTCAGCGCCGGGGGCGGATCCGCCCGGACGATCACCGCACCACGCACCGGTACCTTCCCGTTGCCGAAGACCGGCGCTGCGGCGACCGTGACGTTGCCGGGGAGGCTCGCGCGGTAGCGGCGGTTGTCGAGCGCGACGCGGAGCGCCTCCGATTTCTGGGGGACCGTTGCCAGGGTGGCGAGGTCCTGCCCGGGCGCGAAGGCGTTGCCGTGCCGGTTGAGCACCCAGGCCTGGAAGGTCCCGCTGTTCGCCAAAGCCAGCACGTTGGCGGCGTGCAGCTTGTCGACCTTGCCGAGATCGTCTGCGAGGCTTGAGGTCTTGCCGACCGCGAGGTCCGCGGACTGGCTTTGCAGGGTGCGGCCCGAGGAGTCGTCGACGAAGACATAGACCGAGGCCGCCGTGATCAGCGAGACCCCGGCGAAGGCAGCGCCGAGCCAGAGTCGCATCGGGATCCGGCGACCCTTCTCCCCGCCCCTCGCGTCCTCAGTCATGTCTGCAGATTGTTGCCGCTTGCTCACATTCGTGCTGACATTCCCGAGCCGCCCGGGTTCAGGGGGCAAGTGAGGAGGCGAGACGCAGCCAGAGCGCCTCGAGCGCCAGCTCCTCCGAGACGTTGACCCGCAGCCGGCGGCGGGTGTCGAGCACCCACTCGACCGCCGACCGAGCCTTCGCCGGGTCGAGGTCCTCGGCGTCCTCGGCCAGCTGGGCGCGGCGGTCGGCGTTCAGGACGACGTCGTCGGCGCCCGAGGCGATCGCGGCCAGGTCCCGGTACCAGGCGCCGCAGAGCGCCAGGGCGAGATCAAGGGCCTGGGTGCGGGCGCGCCGCTCGGTGCGCTTCACCTGCTCGGTCGCCTCGCGGGTCAGCCTCCCCTTGCGGCCGCGCTTCGCCATCGCCTCTGCCTCCTCGACCAGGCGCCGCTCCTCCTCGGCTCCGGCCTCACGGCCGGCCTCACTGGCCGCGTCGAGTAGGCCGCGCCAGGGCTCCTGCGGAGGCTCGGGCGAGCGCGCGACACGGGCGGCCGCCTCCGCGGTGGCGCGGAGAGCTGTCCCGCGCTCGCCCAGCAGCAGGCCTGCGAGCTCTACGTCGCCGCCGCTCAGCCGAGCGGCGGCGACGGCCTCCTCGCCTCTGCCGAGTGCGTCCAAGACGGCGTCCGGAGCGAGCGGCGCGAACTCGACGGGCGCGCAGCGGGAGAGGATGGTCTCCGCGAGCAGTTCCGGCTCGGAGCAGATCAGGATCAGGTGGGCGAAGGGCGCCGGCTCCTCGAGCGTCTTCAGCAGCGCGTTCTGGCTCTCGTCCCGCAGGTCCTCCGCCTCCTCGATGACGAAGACGCGGCGCCCGCCCTCGGCAGGGCTCAAGCTCGACGCGCGGATCACGGACTCTCGGACATCCTCCACCAGGTGCTGCGCACCGGGCGGGCGCAGCCAGGCGAGGTCGGGATGCGGAGAGGGGTCGAGCAGGGCCCGCCGGCGGGAGTCGTCGGCGTCCGGCGATCCGTCGGCAAGCAGCTCGGCCGCGAACGCCCGAGCCGCGGCCGCCTTGCCGGCTCCCCGGGGTCCGCGAAAGATGTAGGCGTGGCCCGGGGAGGCGAGCGCGGCCACCAGGGCGGCGCGCGCCCGCGGCTGGTGCCGGGTGGCCTCGGCCAGAGCCTCCGGGGTCCCCTGGCCGCTCTCCGCTGCCTCCATCATCTGGCCGGGGCTCCCGCGGAGCGACCTGGGAGCTGCACCGCCCTGACCTCGGCGAGCACGGCTGCGTGGACCGCCTCGCGGTCACCGTCGGCGTCCACGACCCGAATGCGCTCGGGATGCCGCCCGGCGAGCTCGTCGTAGCCCTCAGCCACCCGGCGCTGCAGCTCGACGCCCTCCTCCTCGAAGCGATCGGCCCTGCGCCGGCCGATCCGCTTCGCCGCCAGCTCGGGGTCGATCCGTAGCAGGATCGTCAGGTCCGGCCAGACTCCCCCGGTTGCCAGGTCGCAGATCTCCTCCACGCGCTCCGTGCCAAGCCCGCGAGCGGCGCCCTGGTAGGCGATGCTCGAATCGCTGAACCGATCGCAGACGACGTCGCGTCCCTCCTCCCGCGCCGGGCCCACCACCTGGGCCACGAGCTCCGCCCGGGCGGCGCAGAAGAGGAGCAGCTCGGCGAGCGAGTCCAGCTCGAGGCTCGGGTCCTTGAGGATCCGGCGGATCCGCTCGCCGGTCTCGGTGCCGCCCGGCTCGCGCACCAGCAGCACGTCATCGCCGAGCACCCTGGCGAGCAACTTCGCCTGGGTGGTCTTCCCGGACCCGTCGATTCCCTCCAGCGAGATGAACATCTCCGCTCAGGCTAACCCCCGCTCGGTCCGGCGTCGGAACCGCCGATCCTAACTACCTGCAATCCGCGAGTTTTTCCCGGCGCGTCTTTGGGTAGCGCCGGGATACCCCGAGGAGAGGAGTGACGTGATGCCGTTCGAGACCCCAGGAACTGACGAGCCCGATGAGGGCACCGGCACCGAGGAGGGTGGCGACGAAGGAGACGGCGGCCAGGAGGGTGGCGGCGACGAGGGCGGTGGCGAGGAGAGCGCCTGACCCCAGCGGCTGAGCAATGCGCATCAGCGGGGCGGCCCACGGGCCGCCCTTTCGCTTCCTGCGGAGGGATCGGCCACCTGGAGCCGAACCGCTCCATTTTGGATAGTTTCCTCCTGGGCGAGGGGAAAGGGGAAGCTGATGGAATCGCCAGGCATCGATCCCGTTGAGTTCCGGGGTGCGCAGCGTCAGCAATGGGATCGCGCGGCCACCGGGTGGAAGAGGTGGTCAGGCTGGCTCGACAGCCACACTGGCTTCATCAGCGGGCGGCTGGTGGAGCTGGCCGGAGTCCAGCCGGGCAGCCGAGTGCTCGATGTCGCCGCGGGATTCGGCGAGCCTGCGCTCACGGCCGCCAGGAAGGCGGGAGCGGAAGGGGCGGTGGTCGCCACCGACATCTCGGCGGAGATGCTGGCCTACGGCCGCGAGCGGGCGGCTGAGGCTGGGGTGAGCAACATCGAATTCATGCACGCCGACGCCTCGGCCCTCGACTTTCCAGCGGAAAGCTTCGACGCCGCGGTGTCGCGATGGGGAATCATCTTCGAGCCGGACGGAGAGGGAGCGGCGGGCCGCGTCCGTGGCTTCCTCAAGCCAGGGTCACGGATGGCGATCAGCTCCTGGGGACCGCCCGAACGGTCGCCGATGATCGGCAGGCCGATGAAGGCCGCCATGGAGTTTCTCGATGTCCCAGCGCCGCCGCCGGGTACCCCCGGACCACTTTCGCGCCCGACGCCGGAGGACATCGGAGGTCTGCTCGAGGGCGGCGGCTTCTCCGATGTTCAGGTGGAGGACCTCGACCTCACCGTCGAGTGGAAGTCACCCGAGGAGTTCGGCGTCTACGTCAGGGAGATCATCGCTCCCATCACCAAGCTGGTCGAGGCACAACCCGAGGACGTCCAGGAGGAGGCCTGGAAGAAGATCGCCGACTCGGTCCGGGACGAGTCCGACAACGGGGGGACGGTACGACTGACGAACCAGGTGCTGTTGGCGTCCGGTCAGGCTTGATCGAGCCGGCGCGGCGTACGAAGCCGATCCGCGACCGAAGTCATGCCCGGTCCATTTGAGGTGACCCACCGTCTCCTCGACGCCGGTGGCCTGCGCGTCAACCTCCTCGAGGCGGGCGAGGGGGACCCAATCCTGCTGCTTCACGGCTGGCCCCAGACCAACGAACTGTGGCGGCGGGTCCTTGACCGGTTGGCGCCGGAGTTCAGGATGCTCGCCCCGGATCTGCGTGGGTTCGGTTCGACCGGGGCCCCTGGCCGCGGATACGACGCGGAGACGTTCGCGCGCGACCAGATTGCGCTTCTTGACGCACTCCGGATCGAGCAGGTCAAGCTGATCGGTCATGACTGGGGCGGCTGGACGGCCATGATGCTCGGCCTCGAGCATCCCGAGCGAATCAACCGCATGATCGTGATCGACGCGCCGCACCCGTGGCCCCGCCTGAGGCCGACTCTCATCCCCGAGCTGTGGCGGAGCTGGTACGCCGCGGCGCTCGCGACGCCGGTACTGGGCCCGTGGCTACTGCGCCGTACCGGGTTCGCCAAGGGGATTCTCAGGCGAGGGACCGCGCCGGGCACCTTCACGCCCGCCGAGCTGGACGAGTACGCCGACGGCTTCCGCGAGCCGGCGCGCGCGACGGCGATCAGCGCGCTCTACCGCTACTACCACTCCGCCTTCCTCAAGGCCTTGCGTGGCGGCTGGCGGGGCAGGCGCCTCGCGGTCCCCACCTTGCTGCTGTTCGGTGCCCGCGATCTCTACGTCACGCCAAAGGTGCTCGAGGGATGGGAGCGCTACGCGGACGAGATGCGCGTGGAGACGGTGGCCGACGCCGGGCACTTCCTGGTCGACGAGCGATCCGAGCTGGTCTGCGACCGGGCGCTGGGATTCTTCAGCGGCTAGCCCTTCGCGCGCGGCTTCGGCTTCGCGCGCGAGCCGTTCTTCGCGCGCGAGCCATTGCCCGACTTCGCTCGGGTGCCTGAGCCGTTCTTGGCCTTGGCGCCGTCGCCGCGGGCGCGCTTCACCTTGGTCGCCGAGGCCTGGCCGGCGATCTTCGCCGCCTCCTTGACGGCCTCCTCGTCATTGGACGCATCGCCGTCGGTCGCCTTGCCGTCCTTCTCCGCCGCCTCGGCTTCCTTGGCGGCCTTGGCAGCCTCGCGCTCCGCGCGGCGGCGCTTCATCTCCGCCATCGAGGGACACTCGTCGTTCAGGCAAAGCTTCCAGGGGCGCCCGCGCCAGGGCACGACCTGCAGGCGCGGTGTGCGGCCGCACACCGAGCAGACCTCCTCGATCTTGTAGAGGCCTCGGACGCGCTGTGGGAGCGGGAAGGTCTGGTCGCAAGAGTCGGGCGAGTCCGGGTTGTCCCCATCCCAACCGGAGCAGCCGACGAACCGCTTGCCCGACTTGCGCGCCTTGATGATCCGCAGCAAGTTGGGGGAGCCGTCATCCTGCTTGCGCCCCGCCTCCTCGCAGACGATGCAGGGTCCCAGGATCCGGTCCTGGTCCATCCCGGCCCAGACTTCGCGGGCGAACTTGCGCCACTTGGCGTCCTCATCCTCGGTCTTGACGTCGTCGCCCATCTCGTCGAACGCCGAGCGGAGCATGTCGCGACTGTCGGCGAGGACCTGGTCCTTGGTCATTTCCCCGGCGGCGATCTGGTCCATCTCCGCCTCCATCTCGGCGGTCATGTCCGGCGTCGCCATCCGCGGGACGTAGTGCTCGAAGGCCTTCGACATGGCGATGCCCGTCTCCGACGGCTCCGGCGGATTGCCGAAAACGTAGCCACGGTCGTAGAGCTTCTGGATGATGTCGGCGCGGGTGGCCTTGGTGCCGAGGCCGCGCTCCTCCATCATCTCGATCAGCTTGCCCTGGCTGATGCGGGGGGGCGGCGGGGTCTCCTTGCCCTCCATCTCGACGCCCTCGAGTGTGAGCTCCTGCCCCTCCTCCAGCTTCGGGATCTCGGTGTCGGCGGAGCGGGCGTAGGTGTAGATGGCGGCGAACCCTGGGTCGAGCACGACCGAGCCACGGACGAAGTAGGTCTCGCCCAGACACCTCACGGGTCGCGCTGTCGCGCGCCCTCGCATCAGGCGTCCCCTTGGCGGTGACGATGTTCGCCCGCGTCGACTCGCTGACCATCGGCGGCGAGAAGGTGGCAAGGAAGCGGCGGGTAACCAGCTCGTACACCCGGCGATGGGCCTCCGAGCGCGCCTCGAGCCGGTGCGGGTTGACCGCCTGGGTGGGGTAGATCGGCGGGTGGTCGGTGGTCTCCTTCTTGCCGCGCGACGGCTGGAGCGAGCGCCCGTCGAGCAAGAATTCCGCGGCCTTGAAGTCATCGACCGCCACCAGCTGCTTGACCAGCTCCTTGGTGTCGAGCGAGCGCGGATAGACGGTGTTGTCGGTGCGCGGATAGGAGATGTAGCCGTCCATGTAGAGGTCCTCGGCGATCCGCATCGCCCGCGAGGGGGTGATGCCGAGCCGACTGGAGGCGTCGGTGGTGAAGGCGGTGGTGTTCAGCGGCGTCGGCGGCTTGCGCGTGTTCTTCCGCGCGGTGATCTCCTTCACCGTGCCGGGGGTCTTCGAGTTGGCGACCGCGGCCTCGGCCTCCTCCTTCTTCCAGAACTTGTCCGTGCTGTGCTCGGCGACGAACTCGCCGTCGGGATGGCCGAACCTCGCGGTCACCTCCCAGAAGGGCTCAGGGACGTGAGCGCGGCGCTCGAGCTCGCGCTGCACGATCAGGCCCAGGGTCGGACTCTGCACGCGCCCGACCGAGAGGAAGTTCGAGCCGAAGCGCCGGGTGGCCATGGAGACCGAGCGCGTCAGGGTCGCGCCCCAGATCAGGTCCATGTCCTGGCGGGCGGCGCCCGCGTTGGCCAGCGGCATCGAGAGCTCGTCGAGGTCGTTGAAGGCCCGCTCGATCTCCTCCTTGGTGAGCGCCGAGTACCGGGCGCGCTTCACGGGCGTGCCGTCCTCGTGCACGCCTTCGGCGGTCGCCAGGCCCGGATTGGCCGCGACGACCTCCTGCAGGGCCTCCAGGCCGATCAGCTCCCCCTCGCGGTCGTAGTCGGTCGCGATCACGACGTCGTCGGCGTCCGCGGCCACCTTCTTCAGGGCGCGCACGACGTTCTTGTCGGTCGGCTCCTTGATCAGGTCCGCGTCGATCAAATCGCGGGGGTTCGTCTCCTGCCAGTTGTTGTAGGACTCCGGAAAGGCGGGATTGAGCACGTGGCCCTTGAGCCCGATCGTCATCTGGTCGCCTGAGGAGTCCGACCACTCGTAATACGGGGTCTTGTAGGAGGCGCCCTCCTTGGCGGTCCCGCCGCTCAGGATCTCGGCGATCTTCTTCGCGCTGTTGTTCTTCTCTGTGACTATCAGTCGCATATAGGCCTTCCACGGTAGCCGCGGGGCAAGATGCCCTCTACATATGGGGGCTCTACGGCTATCCGAGCCGAGGCGGTCGGCCTGACGAAGAATCCGGCCGATGAGGTCGGCGAGAGTAGCAGGGGTGTCTTGTACCCCCTCACCTTTGCGGCCATAGGCTCTCTGGCGTGAAATCGGTGGTCACAGGCGGCGCGGGGTTCATCGGCTCGCACCTGGTCGACGCGCTGGTCGCGCGCGGGGACGAGGTGCTAGTGCTCGACGACTTCTCGAGCGGCAAGCGCCAGAACCTCGTCGGCGCGCTCGAGGCGGGCGCGAGCGCCACCGAGCTGGACATCCTGGACGCCCAGGCGATGTTCGACGCGGTGGGGGAATTTCGCCCCGACAGCGTCTTCCACCTGGCTGCCCAGATCGACGTGCGGCGCTCGATGGCGGACCCGGGCTTCGACGCCCGCCTGAATGTCGCCGGCACCGTCAACGCCCTCGAGGCGGCCGCCCGGGCCGACGCCTCCAGGTTCGTCTTCACCTCCACCGGAGGCGCCATATATGGAGAGGGGGCCGAGCGGACGACCGAGCTCCCCTTCGCCGAGACCGCCCGTTGCGAGCCGATGTCGGTCTACGGGCAGAGCAAGCTCGCCGCGGAGGGATATCTGGGCCTCTTCGCGCGCACCCGCGACCTCTCGGCCGGCACAGTGCGCCTGGGAAACGTCTATGGCCCCCGGCAGGACCCGGCGACCGAGGCCGGCGTGGTCGCGATCTTCTGCCAGCTGGCGCGCGATGGGGGCCGGCCCACCATCTTCGGCAACGGCGAGCAGACCCGCGACTACATCCACGTGGCCGATGTGGTGGCAGCTCTGCTGGCACTGGAGAGGAGCGACGAGCAGGGCCCGCTCAATGTCGGGACGGGTGTCGAGACGACGGTTATCGAGCTCGCTACGCGAGTCGGCAGCGCGTCGGGGCGCAGCGACTTCGAGCCCGAGTTCGCTCCCGCGCGAGCCGGCGAGATTCAGCGCACGGCCGGCGACCCGGCGGCTGCCGCGGAGCGGATCGGCTGGCGCCCCGAGCGCACGATCGAGACCGGGCTCGATGAGACCCTCGCGGCCGAGGCCTAGTCACCTCCCCCTTCACCGCCTAGAGGCGGGCCAGACGCGCCCATCCCGGCCGCGTCGGTTGACTACCGATGCAAGCCAATCCGAAAGGCTCGATCGCGATGTCACGAGAACTCATGATCCCTGCCGCAGACACTCGGCTCTACGCCGTCGACGACCCGGGCGGCACGCCTGCCCTGCTCTTCCTCAGCGGCGGCTTCGGCACCGTGCAGAACTGGAGCCGCGTCATCCGCCGTCTCGACGGGAAGTACCGCACGGTGCGGTTCGACGCGCGGGCGCGCGGGAAGTCGGGCAGATCGGCCGACTACTCCGTACAGGCGGCCGTCGACGACATCGGACGGGTCATCGACGCGACCGGTATCGAACGCCCGATCCTCGTCGGGTGGTCTTACGGCGCCACGATCGCGGTGCGATACGCGGCTCAGCACCCCGAGCGGGTCGGCGGACTGGTGCTCATCGACGGTGCTTACCCGATCGCCATGCTCGACGAGGCCGGAAAGCAGAAGGTCCGCACCCAGTTCCGTCGGCTGGGGTGGATCATGCGCATCCTGGCAGCGCTCGGCCGCTCGGCCCGGATGTCTCCCGCCGAGTCCGCGGACGTCGTGATCGAGATGGACGCCGTCAACGGCGAACTCGGACCCGACTTCGCGGCGCTGGAATGCCCGACCGTGTTCGTGGTTGGCACCGGAGCCCACTCGGGCGCCACCGAGGACGAGATGCGCACGGTGCGCGCTGCTGCCGCCGACGCCGAGGAGAGCAACAAGCGCGTGTCCGTATTCGCGACGACGCCCCACAAGCACACGCAGATCCTCAGCAAGGCCCCCGACACCGTGGTCGCCGCGATCGAGGACGTCATCCACGAGTCTTCCTGACTAGCGTTCGACCGCTCGACGCATCGTCCTGCGGATGTTCTTGGCTCCTACGACGCAAAGAAGCCCCCGGCGTCCGAGTCGGGGGCTTCCTCGCATTCATGCCGACGCCATCCGTGGCGTTGACGGCACGTCGGCAAGCCTTAGTCGAAGATCCTGCTCGCACCGGTGACGGCAACCAGCTGCCGGACCGCGTCGTACTTCGAGGGCAGGAACCTGATCCGGTCTCCGTCCTGTCGGCTCCGGTCGTGCGCTTTGAGCAGCACATTCAGGCCTGTTGAGTCCATGAACCGAAGGTTGGTGAGATCGATAACGATTGCTCGCGCCGTGGCTTTCTCTGCCACGCGAATCGCCTCTTCCAGCTTGTCCGCCGAGCCTCGGTCGTCCAGCTCCCCCGAGACAAGAACGCAGAGGTGATCGCCGAGTTGAACCGAATGGACTTCGGACATCCCGTCCGGAAAGGCAGAATGCTCGGTTTCGTGGTGGTCGCTCGGGGCCATTCGCGCCCTCTCTTTCGAAGACGCAAGCCGAGGACTCGTCCCCAAACAGCAGTCCGAGTGATTCGTCTCGCTGCTCGCACCAGGCTAGCGGTTGACACGGGCATTGTCCTGGGTTTCGACTGAACCCAGGTACGAAAGCGGCACTCGGTCGCGAGATACTGCGTGGGCGGTGTCCGAAGAGAACGTGGAGATCGTGCAAGGCGTCTACGACGCCTGGCAACGAGGCGACTTTGAAGCCGCGTTGGTGCCCTTCCACGAGGACACCGAATGGGTCGGTCCGCCGGATATCTCCCGCGCGGGCGGCGGTGGGGTGGCGCGCGGCCACGAGGGCGTCCGCCGTTCGGTCGGTCGATGGATGGGCACATGGGTTGACCATCGCTTCGAGCTTCGCGAGCTGATCGACTCCGGCGACCAGGTCCTCGCCGTAGGTTGGCAACAGGGACGCGGTCGGGGTAGCGGAGTCGAGGTCTCAGAGGAAATCTTCAGCGTCTGGACGCTCCGAGCGGGCAAGATCGTCCGCCAGCGCATGTTTCGCGACAGGGCGCAGGCCCTCGAAGCCGCCGGGCTATCGGAGTAGCTGCCTTGAACGAGAAGCAACGCTTTGCTTGGAAACGAGGGGCCTCGATCGTGCACCATCGCCTGCGGCACGACCACCCCTCCCGGCAGGTGCCCGACGAGAACCGTATAGCTGCTTCTCGTCCAACGCGGTACTCCTGAACTACTCGGACAGCCCAGCGGCTTCGAGGGCCTCTTGGGGATCGAGGTAGGTCCAGATCCGAATCGCCCTGCCGTTCTTCATGTCGGTGACGGTGCCGAAGGCCATCTCAGTCACCGCCCCGCTCTGCTTGCCTTGTGTGCGGATCCGGCCGATCCCGACGATTCGATCACCCAGGTCCCGGATCTCCGCGTAGTCGAGGTGGATCTCGGCGAGAGCCTCATACACCTCGCCCAGCAGCTCACGGACGCCGTCGTGTCCCCGACTTACGGTCGCCTCGCCCCCGAACGGAATCAGAAGCGCCGAATGCCACTCCACCTCGGGGTCGAGCGTCCTCAACAGCGCATCGACGTCCCGGCGGTTATACGCCTCAGTCCCGCGCCTGAACGATTCCACGTTCTCCTCCGACATCGCCCACCCAGTATCTCTCGACCGAGTGCCGCTTCTCGTCCAAGGCGCTAGCTGTCCACGACCTTGCGCGCGTCTACGCGGGCGGCTATGGGCGAAGCGCGGTAGCGCTACTTAAGGGCGTCGCAGATGGGGACGTGCAGGTGGCTGAACCTCGGGTCTCCCGACTTGCAGGGGGTGGCCGAGAAGGACCCGCTGGCGACGCAGTTCTCCCTGCTGCCCGGATTCGGGTCCCAGTCCTCGACGTCGAAGGCCCCGTTGACCCTGCCCTTGCCGACCCTGCCCTTGCTGACCTTGCCGGTCAGGTCACCGCGTGGTGGCGCCAACTGCGGGCTCACCCCAGATTCGAATCTGGTTGCGAGTCGACCGTTCTTGAGCCTCGCCTTGGATTGCACCTCGGGATCGGTCGGGCTCCTCAAGACGATGAGCTCTGATATGCCGCCCGGGTTGCAGCTCACCGGCGTTGCCAGGACCCAGCCGGCCCATCGCGGCCTGAACTTCCCGTTCCCGTGCCGATCCTGGTAGACCACGGTCAGAAAGATCTGACCTGAAAGCGGGGCGGTCATGTCGAGGTCCTGGAAGAGCCGCACCGTCCGCTTGCCCTGGGCGGCAGGCGCGATCATCGCCCCGGCGAGCAGTGAGAGGGCGACGAGGGTCAGGGCGCGTCTCATGCAGCGCGATCCTACCCCTCCGCGCTCGGCCAGGCCAGCTTCGCGTCCAGGAACCCGCCGGTCGCCAAGCGGAATTTCAGCCTCGGCCGCAGTCGAACCTGGACCAGAGGTCTCAAGGCCCACACCTCTAATCTCTTGCCCATGCCCGCTCAGGCATTCGAGGGCAAGGAATGTGTCTGTCAGTTCCGCCGCGGGATCTGCGACCAGAGCTGCGTGCGGGACATGCTCGACACCCACTTCTACATGGCGGCGATCAAGCTCAAGGGCCGGCGCTGCCTGGTGGTGGGCGGCGGTGACGTCGGCCTCGAGAAGGTCGAGGGCCTGCTGTTCTGCGACGCGGACGTCCATCTCGTCGCTCCCAGGGTCGTGCCTGAGCTCGCGACCTACGCCGCCGAGAGCTCGATCACCTGGGAGGAGCGCCCATTCCACGATGGAGACCTCGACAACACCTTCCTCGCCATCGCCGCCACGGGCGAGACGGACGTCAACATCGCCGTCTGCGAGGGCGCCGAGCGCCGGGCGATGCTGGTCAACGTCGTCGATGTGCCGCCGCTCTGCAACTTCATCCTCCCCGCCATCGTGCGCAGCGGCCCGCTCGCGATCGCAATCTCGACAGCCGGCGCCTCCCCGGCCCTCGCCAAGCGGATGAAGCGGGAGATCGCCGCGTCCTTCGGCGAGCCCTACGCGCGCCTCGCCGTGATCCTCAACGACCACCGAGGGTGGGCCAAGGGGACCCTCCCCACCTATCAGGACCGCAAGGAGTTCTTCGAGGGCATCGTCAACGGGAATCCCGACCCGATCGAGTTGATCAAGCAGGGGCGCGAGGACGAGGTGCAGCGCCTGATCGAAGAGCGGAAGGCCAAGTACCCCGCCGCCCTCGGCGCCTCCGCGTAGCGGAGCCGAACTACTCGACGTCGCGGGCGCGAAGGAGCGCCGCGCCGCCGGCGAACAGCGCCGCGACCCAGACGAGCATCAGGCCGATCGCCGGAACGACGGCGAAGAAGTCGACGTTGGGTGTGCCGACGTCGTCGGGCTTGATGCCCTGGATCGCGCTGGGCAGCGCACCGACCGGGCTGAACCGGTCGATCCCAGGCGCGACGCTGCCCAACAGCGGATCGACGACGAACGCGAAGATCAGGATCGCGACGATCGCGGTCGGCTGATTGCGAATCAGGCTGCCGACGCCGAGGCCGAACGCCCCCAGCAGGGCCGCGACGCCGGCGTTGCGGCCAAACAGATCGAGCAGGTCGCCGAGCGCCGGAGTGGGCTGGTTTCGGAATTCGAGGATTGCGTAGCCGACCACCCCGATCGAGATCGAGACCGCCAGCGACAGAAGTGCTCCCGCGGCCGCAAAGGCGAGGGTCTTCGCCGCGAGGAAGCGAATTCGGTCGGGCGACGCCAGCAGCGAGCTGGTGATCGTCCGGTGGCGCCACTCCCCGGTGATCCCGACGATCGCGAGGATCATGATGAAGAGGGTGCTGGCGTCGTTTTGGAAGACGTCGGTGAGGACGCTGTCCTTCGAGGGCTCCTCGATCGAGGCGATCAGGATCGTGATCACCAGGGAGATCCCGATCGCGGCGCCGGCGAGCGCATAGAACGTGCGGGTGGTTCGGAGCTTGATCATCTCGGCGTGCAGCAGCCGGCTCACTGCTCCTCACCGCCGGTGAGCTCGAAGAACACATCCTCCAGCGAGGGCCCTACCCCGACCAGCTCGGAGAGCGCGACGTCGTTCTCGTTGGCGGCGGCTCCGACCGCCTCTGGGGTGGAACCCCGCGCCTGCAGGGCACCGGAGGTCTCGTGCTCGAATTCGATGCCCGCTGCCGTGAGCGCGCGGGCAAGCGCCTCGGGGTCGCTCGCGCGGACCCGGGTCACTCCGCCCTCCGCCCGGTCGAGGACCTGCTGCAGCGGGCCGCTCGCACGCAGCGTCCCGTGTGAGATGACGACGACGTCATCGACGCTCTGCGCGATCTCGGAGAGCAGGTGGCTCGAGACGAGCACCGCGCGACCGCGTGCGGCCTCGGAGCGCAGGAGGTCACGCATCCACCGGATCCCGGGAGGATCGAGGCCGTTGGCCGGCTCGTCGAGCACCAGCACCTCGGGGTCCCCCAGCAGCGCCGCCGCGATCCCAAGACGCTGGCGCATGCCCATCGAATAGCCCTTCGCCCGCCGTTTGGCGGCGCCGCTGAGACCGACCTGCTCGAGAACCTCGTCAACCCGCGATGGCGGATGGCCGCCTGCCGCGGCGAGTATCCGCAGATGGTTTCGTCCGCTTCTCCCGGGGTGGAAGCTCGCCTCCTCGAGCACGCAGCCGACCTCGGCGCTCGGGTGCTCGAGCTCCTCGAAGCGGCGGCCTTCGAAGCCGGCGCTCCCGCCGTCGGCGTGAACCAGGCCAAGGAGAATCCGCAGCGTGGTGCTCTTGCCGGCCCCGTTGGGGCCGAGGAAGCCGGTAACCCGGCCGGCCGCCACCTCGAACGAGAGATCGGAGACGGCCTGAACCGACCCGAAGCGCTTGCTGATTCCGTTGATCTCGATCGCCGCCATCCGGGCGGCGCACTCTAGGAAAAGTTCAGCCGATGTCCCCTGATCACCGGTGGAGTTTGCCTAGCTGGAGGGCAGCGCGTAGATCGCGACCGCCGCGTACTGGACGGCCGCCGCGGCGATCACGAGGACGTGGAAGATCTCGTGGTAGCCGAAGACCTGCGGTCGCGGGTCGGGCTTGCGGCGAGCGTAGACGATGGCCCCGGCCGAGTAGAGGGCGCCGCCGAGTGCGATCAACCCGACTCCGAGCGGGCCGATCTCGTCCCAGAGCTGCGGCAGGGTGACGATCGCGACCCAGCCGGTGGAGAGGTAGACCGCGGTCGTGAACCAGTACGGCGAGTTGATCCAGACGAGGTTGAGGACCATGCCCGCCGCGGCGGTCGCCCAGACCACGATCAGAACCAGGTTGGCCAGGCTGCCGTGCATGACGAGCAGGGCGAAGGGCGTGTAGGTGCCGGCGATGAAGACGAAGATCATCGTGTGATCGAGTCGGCGCATCCACTGTCGCACCTCGGGAGTCCACGTGACCCGGTGGTAGAGGGCGCTCGTACCGAGCATCGCCGAAAGCGAGAGGGCGTAGATCGACATCGCGATCACCTCGCGCGGGCCGGTGGCGGCGAACACGAGGGCCGCGCCGGCGCCAAGGGAGACGAAGAACGCCCACTGATGCGAAACGCCGCGCAGCCGTGGCTTCTGGGCGAGCTTGTTAGCGGCGGCGGCAGCGGCCATCGCGGCGGTTTCGCGAGCCGCGGAGACCTGCTTGCCGGCGGCGCCACGGGCGGCCTCGAGCCGCTCCCCCGCCTCGGTCCGGGCATTGCCCAGGCGCTCGCCGGCTGTTTCCGCCGCCTCGCGCGCGATTCCAAGCGGGTCCCGACCCGCCTGTGCCTCGTCCCTAGCCGCAGCCATCCCCTCGAACCATAGCCCCGGCGGGCCAGGCCGGCGGGCTGGCGCTAGACGCCCTCGCCGGCGGGCACGCCGCTGGGCGCCGGCTCGCGCGAGGTCTGCCGGGCGCGCGAGACGAGGGCGGCTGCGGTCAGGGCAAAAGCGGCCTGCACCGCCAGTGAGGCCGTGAAGGCGTCGCCGAAGGCGGCGGTGCTGGTGGCGGAGCCCAGCTCACCGAAGAAGACGGTCCCGACGAGTGCCACACCGAGGGCGTTGCCGATCTGCTGCGAGGTGACCATCATCCCCGATGCCGCACCGGCTTCGGTGGGCGGCACGGCCCGCAGGACGAGATGGATGAGCGGCGGGATCGCCGTACCCATGCCGGCCCCCACGGGCACCATCGCGAGGAGGAGCCAGGCGGACACCGAGCCATTGCCGGTCGCCTGGACGGCGATGATCGTCGCGATCAGCCCGAGCCCGGCGACCGTCGCGCCGATCTGCGGCAGGTACTCGCGGGCGCCGTCCGCGAGGCGAGGCCCGGTCAGAGACGCGGTGACGAAGGCGGCCGCGATCGGGGTGAAGGCGAGTCCGGAGTCCAGCGCGCTCAGGCCCAGCCCCTCCTGCAGGTAGATGGAGAGCAGGAAGAAGAACGAGATTACGAAGTAGAGGGTCGTCGCCGAGAGCAGCCCGATCCGGAAGCCCCGCGTCTCGAACAGGTGCAGCTCGGCCAACGGCGAGCCACCGCGAGCCGCGATCCGGCGCTCGGCCGCGACGAAGAGCGCGGCGGCCGGGACGGCGGCGACAAAGGAGGCGAAGGTCCAGGCGGGCCAGCCCAGCTCGCGCCCCTCGACCGCCGGGACCAGCACCAGACTCAAGGTGAGCGTGGCGAGGCCGACGCCGAGCAGGTCAAGGCGGCGGGCGTTCTCCGACCGGGACTCGGGGATCACCCTGTCGGCGAAGAGCAGGGCGACCAGTCCGACGGGGATGTTGATCAAGAAGACGGTGCGCCAGCCCAGCCCGAGAACGTCGAGGGCGATCAGGCCGCCGCCTACGATCTGGCCCGAGATCGAGGCCAGTCCCTGGACCAGTCCCTGGAAGCCGAGGGCCTTCGGCCGCTCGGCCGGAGAGAACTCGACCTGGATGATCGAGAGGACCTGAGGCCACATCGCGGCCCCGGCGAAGCCCTGCAGGAATCGGGCGGCGATCAGCGTCGTCGGGTCCGGCGCCGCGGCACAGAGCGCCGAGGCGACCGTGAAACCGGCGATCCCGAGCTTGAACATCCGCCGCCGTCCGACGACGTCGCCGAGCCGGCCGCCGGTGATCATCGAGACCGCGTAGCTCAAGAGGTAGGCGGCGACCACCCACTGCAGGTCCGAGTCGCTGGCGTCGAGGTCGGCGCGGAGCGATGGCGCCGTGACGTTCACGATGAAGACGTCGAGGATCACCATGAAGACCGGCGCGAACAGGACAGGAAGCATCCAGGGGTTGCGGTGAGCGGGCTTGGCTACGGGCTGAGCTTCCATCTGTGGATACAACGAGGGCCCCCTGTGGTCCGTGAGGTTGGTCTGGAGGGTTTCGCTTGCCATCTGGACCACAGTGTGCGACGATATTGATCAAGGTACAAGAGAGGGATTTATCCTGGTATTGAAAGCACCACCCAAACGGAGCGCGAAGACGAACGGCAACGGTTCCGCCGCCCTGCAGGGTGAGGGTGGCCTGCAACGCGCCGAACTCGCCGACTTCCTGCGCAACCGCCGCGAGGCGATCCATCCCGAGGACGTCGGCCTGCCCGGTGGCGGCCGGCGCCGCACCCCAGGCCTTCGGCGCGAGGAGGTCGCACAGCTCGCCGGGGTGGGAACCACCTGGTACACCTGGCTCGAGCAGGGGCGGGACGTGCGGGCCTCGGCGTCCGTCCTGGAGGCGATCTCCGGCGCCCTCGAGCTGACTCCCGCGGAGCACGCACACGTGATGCTCCTCGGTCGCGGCGAGGAGGTCGTGCCGACCAGAGCGCCCAAGGAGGTCGTCAATCCCACCATCAAGCGACTGGTCCAGAATCTCGACCCCAATCCCGCCTGCATCACCGGCCGCCGTTTCGACATCCTGGCTTGGAACCGCGCCCACGCCGTCGTCTTCGGCGACCCGGCGGAGATGCCGCACGGGCGGCGGAACCTGCTCTGGCGCCTGTTCACGGATCCCGCCAGCCGGGAGCTCCATCCGGACTGGGAGGAGGGGGCGCGGCGGATCGTTGCCCGCTTCCGGGGAGAGGCCGCTCGCTACGTCGGCGATCGTGACTTCGAGGATCTGATCTCCGCGCTACAGGAGCGCAGCCCGGAGTTCCGCGAATGGTGGGACCTGCACGAGGTTGCGACCAGCGGGGTCGGCCGCAAGGTCCTCAATCATCCTACGGCCGGCAAGCTCTACTTCGAGCACGCCCCCTTCCGGCCCAACGAGAACCTTGAGCAGCGCCTCGTCCTCTACTCGGCCGTGGACAAGGCGAATACGCCGGAGAAGCTGGCGAGGCTGCTCGCCGAATCTGACTAGCGGGGCCGCGGCAGGCCGCCCAGCCAGACGCTCCAGGGCCGGATCGACTCGATCGTCAGCAGCTCCTCCGGCCATGGGTCCTGGACCAGGCGATCGCGAACGCTTGCCTCGTCATCGGCATCGATGACGAGCAGGGTGTTCTCCCCGTCCCCTTGGCCGATCGGCCCGCCGAGGACGACGAAGCCCTCGTCTGCGAGCCCATCCATGAACGCGGCGTGCTCGTCCCAGCCCTCCTGTTCACGCCGCCCACGGGAGTGATCCCAGGCCGGGCCCTTGCCGCGCTCCACCAGGAAGTAGTCGGGCATCGTTGCAGAGTAGACCCAGCCAAGGCCGCTACATCTAGTGTTGTCACCATATAGAGGTGGTTTACGAACACTAGGGTTCGCTAGAATCTGACAATGAACTGTCCCCGCTGCGACTCCGCCACCTCCATCCTCGAGACCCGCAAGGCCGAGGGCGGTTCGGCGCTTCGCCGCCGCCGCGAGTGCTCTTCCTGCGGACACCGCTTCACCACCTATGAACGCGCCGTCCCGGAGGCACTCGTCGTCATCAAGCGCGATGGCCACCGCCAGCCTTTCGATCGCGACAAGCTGCTCGGCGCCCTGATCCGGGCCTCGCACAAGCGCGACGTCGACCCGCGGCGGCTCGAGGAAGTCGCGAACCGGATCGAGCACGAAGCCCGGGACTCCGGCGGCGAGCTGACCGCGGCTCGGATCGGCGAGCTCTGCCTCGACGGCCTGGAGAAGATCGACCGCGGCGCCTATCTGCAGTTTGCGGGAACTCTGCCGGACGCGGCTAGGAGCGCATCATGAAAATCCCCGCAAATAACGAACTAGAGGAAGCCCGTTTCCGTCCGGAGCGCAGAGGATGCTCCGTGGCTCACCCCCAAAGCGGAGCGAGAGGAGAAAACTGATGGCGAGGGCCACTTCGAAGGCAGGGACGACGACCGAGAGGGGCCTCGTCATCGAACGCAGATTCTCGACGGCCGCGGTACATCCCTACGACGAGCTCGACTGGGAGAAGCGGGACGCGATCATCGGCGACCCCGAGAAGCCCGCGTTCAAGCAGGAGAACGTGGAGTTCCCGACCAGCTGGTCCCAGAACGCCACCAACATCGTCGCCCAGAAGTACTTCCGCGGGCAGCCCGGCTCCCCCGAGCGAGAGACTTCCGTCAAGCAGATGATCAGCCGCGTCGCCGGCCGGATCGCCGAGGCAGGGCGCGAGGGCGACTACTTCGCGACCGCCGAGGACGCCAACGCCTTCGAAGACGAGCTCACCTCGATCCTGGTCAACCAGAAGGCGGCCTTCAACAGCCCTGTCTGGTTCAACGTCGGCTGGAAGAAGCCCGGCCAGGAGCAGGCATCTGCCTGCTTCATCCTCAGCGTCGAGGACGAGATGGACTCCATCCTCTCCTGGAACACGAAGGAGGGGATCATCTTCAAGGGCGGCTCCGGCTCCGGCATCAATCTCTCCAAGATCCGCGCCTCGATGGAGCCCCTCTCCAAGGGCGGTATCGCCTCCGGTCCGGTCAGCTTCATGCGCGGCGCCGACTCCTGGGCCGGCGCGATCAAGTCCGGCGGCGGCACCCGCCGCGCGGCCAAGATGGTCGTGCTCGACGTCGACCACCCCGACATCGAGAGGTTCATCTGGTGCAAGGCCGATGAGGAGAAGAAGGCAGCGGCCCTGAAGGCCGCCGACTTCGACATGCGCCTGGACTCCGACGCGTTCTCGTCCGTCCAGTTTCAGAATGCCAACAACTCGGTCCGGGTCACGGACGAGTTCATGGAGGCCGTCGCCAAGGACGAGGACTGGGACCTGATCGGGCGCGTAGACGGCGAGCCGATCAAGACGGTCAAGGCCCGCGACCTGATGGACCAGATCGCCGAGGCCGCCTGGCAGTGCGCCGATCCGGGCGTCCAGTACGACACCACGATCAACCGCTGGCACACCGACCCGAACACCGGTCCGATCACCGCTTCGAACCCGTGCTCGGAATACATGTCGATCGACGACTCGGCCTGCAATCTCGCCTCGCTCAACCTGATGAAGTTCCGCAACGAGGACGGCACCTTCAACGTCGACGACTTCACCCACGCGGTGGACATCGTCTTCCTCGCCCAGGAGATCCTGGTCGGCTTCTCCAGCTACCCGACCGAGCAGATCACGCAGAACGCGAGGGCTTTCCGCCAGCTCGGCCTCGGCTACGCCAACCTCGGCGCGCTGCTGATGGCCGGTGGCATGCCCTACGACTCCGACGAGGGCCGTGCGCTGGCCGGATCGATCACCGCGCTGATGACCGGCCGGGGCTATCGGATGTCGGCTCAGATCGCGGCCACCACGGGGCCATATGACGGTTACGCCGAGAACCGTGGGCCGCACAACCAGGTGATGCGGATGCACCAGTCCGCCGCCTACGAGATCGACGACGAGCTGGTCGAGGAGCCGCTGCTCCGCGCCGCTCGCGGCTCATGGGACGAGGCCGTCGCCCTCGGCGAGCAGCACGGCTACCGCAACGCCCAGGCGACTGTCCTCGCTCCCACCGGGACGATCAGCTTCCTGATGGACTGCGACACCACCGGCATCGAGCCGGACTTCTCGCTGGTCAAGTTCAAGGAGCTGGTAGGCGGCGGTCAGATGAAGATCGTCAACGGCTCGGTCGACCTGGCGCTGGAGACGCTCGGCTACTCGCAGTCGGAGATCGAGCAGATCGATGCCCACATCAACGAGCACAACACGATCATCGGGGCGCCCGGCCTGAAGGACGAGCACCTGCCCGTCTTCGACGTGGCGGTCGGCGAGCGCTCGATCTCGCACACCGGCCACATCGACATGATGGCCGCGGCGCAGCCCTTCCTCTCGGGCGCGATCTCGAAGACCGTCAACCTGCCGGAGACGGCGACCGTGCCCGACATCGCCGACGCGTACATCGACGGCTGGAAGAAGGGCCTCAAGGCCCTCGCGATCTACCGAGACGGCTCCAAGACCGCCCAGGCGCTGAAGACGGACGCCGGCGAGAAGAAGTCCGAGCAGGCGGAGCCGAGCGCCTCGCTCGAGGGCGCACCGCCCGAGCCGCAGCGCACCCGCATGCCGCAGGAGCGCGAATCGATCACCCACAAGTTCCGGATCGGGCTGCAGGAGGGCTACATCACCGCGGGCAAGTACCCGGATGGGTCGGTCGGCGAGATCTTCCTCACCGACATCGGCAAGGAAGGCTCGACGATCAAGGGCCTGATGAATGCCTTCGCGACCGCGATCTCGATCGGCCTGCAGTACGGCGTGCCGCTCGAGGTCTTCGTGAAGAAGTTCAGCTACGTCCGCTTCGAGCCGGAGGGCATCACCACCAACCCGGAGATTCCCTTCGCCAAGTCGATGCCCGACTACATCATGCGCTGGCTCGCCAGCCGCTTCATCGAGGACACCGACTACCTGGAGAGCCTCGGGATCCTCACCGACGACGTCCGGGCCAAGAAGGAGGCCCAGCAGGCCTTCCCGATCGAGGACACCAATGGCCACTCCAACGGCGAGGGCAACGGGAACGGCGCGTCCAACGGCGAGGCCAAGGGCAACGGCGAATCGAAGCGAACAGCGAGTCGAAGCCGGCCGCAGCTGCCCTGACGGACACCCCGCCGGTGGTCCCGGCGAAGATCAGCGCCGACCTCGAGCTCGGCCCTGCCTGCGAGCAGTGCGGAGGCATGATGCAGCGCACAGGCTCGTGTTACACGTGCTCGAGCTGCGGCAACAACACCGGCTGCGGCTGAGCTGTTGACGGCCACCGAAATGTCTTAGACGCGTCACCGGGCACACTGAGCTGACCCGCGACCGCTAGCGGGGGGCACGGCGACTTGCTCGACCCCGGAGCACCTGCCGGCGGCGGAGGAAGAGGGCGGCGATGAGCAGCGCGAGCGCTCCGAGGGCGACGTAGAGGATCGTGTTGTCCCCGCCGCCGTTCGGCGCCTGCCCGGGCGGGGGCTCGGCGGGAAAGTCGTTGAGGTCGACCGTGTCGCGCACCTTGGCGCAGTAGCCGTATGCCGTCAGCTCAGCCGAGCCGAACCAGCCATAGCCAGTTGCCGACCAAGTTCCCGCGCTGGTGAAGTAGCCATTGGCGACCAAGGCGTCGTCCGAGTCGCCGAAGCTGAAGCCGCCGTCAATCAGGGCTCGGCCAGTCGGACAGCGGGGCGTCGTCGCCGACGCCGCCTTGCCGTCGCCGACCTCGACCGTCGAGGAGACCTCGGTGATAGGCAGGCTGGGGTCCTCGGCGCAGTAGGCGATCGCCGTCAGCTCGCCGCCGTACCGGTCGGTCGCGCCGCCGCTGACCCGCCATGCGTTTCCGTCCGCCCGCGACTCGGTGATGTAGTCGCCGCCGTAGAAGACCCCGTTGATCGCCACCCCGGGGGTGATGAAGTTCGTGCGCTGGAAACCGCCCGAGAAGAGCTGGGTGCCCTTGGGACAGCGAGCGGTGACGGTCCCGGTTCCCTGGCGCTTGACGAAGGTCGTCGCGTGGGGCGAGGCCGTCGGGACGAGGCCCTCCCCGCAGAGCACCTGGATCTGGGCGAACCGCGTGGGAGTCGGGGGACGGCTTCGGTCTATGTAGCTCGCCGTGACGTGGAACCCGCCCTGCACCCCGAGGCGCTCGTAGGAGTGTGGGTAGAGGCCCTCCCCATCGCCGCCGACAGCCGGATAATTGGCCCACCCGCCACCGATTGGTGAGGCCCCGCCCGGGCAATTGACCTCGAAACGCGCCTTCTCATCCGCCCGGTGCATCTCGACCGTGCCCGTCGCCGCGGTGAGGCCTCTGAGCGGACCCACTCCGCCGGAGACCGTTGCCTCGCTCAGGCCTGCGCCTCCCTGCACGTAGACCGGGCCGTAGTCGGAGTCGAGGACGAACACCCTGCCCTTCGCCCCGGCGCGGATCCCGAGTACGAGTCGGTTGCACCGGGTGTCGCCCGCGATCACGTTGACCAGACCGGACCCCTGCAGCGCATCGAGGCTCGGTGCAACCGCCACGTCGATCCCCATCTCCCGGCGCAGCTCATCCGCCACCTCGCCCGCAGCCGGATAGCACTCGTCGTCGGCGAAGACCCGCTCGGTCGCAACGATCTTGAAGCCGGCCTCAAGCGTCCTCGTGGCCTGGTCATAGCCACCCTGGCGGATCTGGCCCGCCACGGGCTGCGCACAGGTGATGAGCCCGGCCAGTGCGACGAGGAGCAGAGGGAATCTATGTCTGCTCATGAGGACCGCATCCTCCCCAATCCCGGGAGCATGCTCCCGCGTAGTACCCGCGGGAAAGAAATGGGGACTAGCGCAAGGAAGACAAGATGATGAAGCTCAGACGTGGCTCGATTCTCATGTTCCTCAGCGTGCCCCTGATCGCGATCGGTCTGGCGGCGTGCGGGGGCAGCAGCAGCAACAACAGCGGTGGGTCCTCGACCGCCGCCGGCACCGCCGTGGCCCAGACGACTGCGAGCACGGACACCGTCTCGACGAAGTCGGTCAGCGGCGTCGGAACCGTGCTCGTCGACTCGAAGGGCGACGTGCTCTACACCAACAACCAGGACAGCGGCTCCAAGGTCGCGTGCACCGGCCAATGCACGAGCATCTGGCCACCGCTGATGGCGCCCTCGGGCGGCCAGCCCAGCTCATCCGACTCGGCCGTCCAGGCGAAGCTCGGCGTCGTCAACGGACAGGTCACCTTCGGCGGCAAGCCCTTGTACACGTTCGTGCAGGACAGCCCCGGTCAGGCGACCGGCAACGGAGCGATGGACAGCTTCGGCGGCACCTCATTCACCTGGACCGCAGCTATGAGCGGCGGTGCGGCGGCAAGCTCTCCTTCGAGCTCGAGCACCACCTCCTCCTCGGGCGGTTCGTCCGGCGGATCCTCGGGCGGCTACGGCTACTAGTCGCGCGCCAACAGCTCGGCCGCGCTCGTCACCTCGGCATAGCCGTCGGCGAGCGCGGCCATGAAGGCGCCGTGGACGACATCGCCGGGGATGGTCCTGTCCTCGAATTCGAGGTCCGGCGCCGCGCAGGCGTCGTGCACGACCGAGACCGCGTAGCCGAGGTCCGCCGCCGCGCGCACGGTGGCGTCGACGCACATCGAGCTCATCATCCCGGCGACGACGAGCTCGCTCACATCCCGCTCCAGGAGGGCCTCCTGCAAACCGGTGTCGAGGAAGGCGTTCGGGTTGCTCTTCTCGATCACGGGCTCCTCGCCCTCCGGCGCAACCTCCGGATGGATCTCGATCCCGGGGGTGCCGGGACGCATGAACTCGGCGTCCGGCGCGTCCCAGACGTGACGAACGTGGATCACCGGCTCGCCGGCTGAGCGAAAGGAGTCGAGGACCCGGCGAGCAGAGGAGGCCGCCGCGTCCGGCTCCACAAGGGGATAGGCCCCGCCAGGGAAGTAGTCGCGTTGGATGTCGACGATCAAGAGCGCCCGCGTCATGTGGTCCTCTGCTGACGACCGTAGCTGTCCTGCGCCCACCGGGCGGATCACTTCGCCGCGGCGCGCTCCCAGTAGCGATTGAGGCCGGACCACTGCTGGTCGGGCGGCACCGCCTGCAGGATGGCCGCGCCGGTCTCGGGGTCCGCCCGCTCGGCGACGCGCTCCTCGTAGAGCCCCTCGAACTCCTCCGAGGAGAGCTCTCGGGCCAGCTGAGCCTGCTCGCGGAGCCGCTCTCGGACAAGCTCGAGGTGCGCCTCGGGGCGATCGACCTCGCCGAAGTGGGTGAGGCCCAGGCTGGCCGGCTCCCAGTCCAGGACCCGGTCGATCGAGTCCTCCCAGAGCTCGAGGTCGATGTCGGGCGGGGGTGTCGGGGGCATCACGAAGTCGCTGGGAGGGATCCGGACCGCCGCTACGTCGCCGACGAAGGCGCGCCCGGTCGGCGGATGCAGGTAGCTGACGTGGTGGGAAGCATGGCCCGGGGTGTAGGCGACGCGGAAGCCGAGCACCTCCTCCCCACCGCGCAGCGGGTTGAGGTTGCCCTCCGGCAGCGGTGCCACCTCGCCCCAGAGCCGCTCCATCTGGTCGCCGTAGAGGCGCTCGGCGCTCGCCAGCAGCTTGGCCGGGTCAGCGAGGTGAGGGGCACCGCGCTCGTGGACGTAGACCGGCAGATCGGGCCAGCGCCGGACCAGGTTCCCGGAGGCACCGGCGTGGTCCAGATGGATGTGCGTAAGCAGGAGCGCTCGCGGCTCGGCGCCGTCCAGGGCCTTGATCAGGTTGTCCATCGAGCTGGTCGGGCCGGGGTCGATGAGGACGCCGTCGATCTCCCAGCAGCCGATCACCCGCTCGCGGCCGAGGTGTCTGACGTCGATGAGCCTCATCCGGGGACGATGCGCGCCGCCTGTGCGGCCCGCGCGCCCGCAGCCGTGGCGAGGGCGGACCCCTCGTCCCGCATCACCTCCGCGGCCGCACGCTTTCCCGACTGGATGGCGCCGTCCATGTAGCCCATCCAGCGAGTCGCCGTCTCGGTGCCGGCCCAGTGGATCCGGCCGACCGGTTCGCGCAGCGCCCGGCCGTAGCCGGTCCAAGCGCCGGGCCCGAGGACGCCCGCGTAGCAGCCGCGCGAGTACGGCTCGGTGCTCCAGTCCTTCTCCACATACTCGACCGGATGGCCAGCGCGCCGCCCGAAGAGCCGCTGGAAGCCCTTGAGGACGGCGTCGCGGCGTTCGGCCTCGGAGAGCGCGCCGAGCTCCCGCGCCTCCCTGCCCTCCAGGAAGCCGATCAGGCCGGGGCTTCCGTTCGCCGGGGTGTTGTCGAAGACGACCTGCGTCGGCCCGGGCAGGCTGACCGCCTGGCCGCTCAGGCCGTCGTCGCGCCAGAAGGGCTCCTCGTAGACGGCCATGCACTTGATCACCGAGCCCATCGGCATCCGCTGGGTGAGCTGGTCGCGCGATCCGGGCAGGGGCGGGTCGAAGGTGATCCGGCCCGCCAGCGCAGGGGGCACCGCGAGGATCGCCCGCCTCGCCGTCACCTCGGCGGCGATGACGCCATCGCCGTCCGAGCGGATCGCCGTGACCGGGGCGGAGAGCGCCACGCGGTCGGCGAGCTCCTCGGCCATGCGGATCGAGAGCTGCTGGGTGCCGCCCGCGAGTCGATCCTGCTGCGCTCCTCCCTCGGTGTCGAGCAGGTCGTCCCAGCCGCCCGCGGCGGCCGCGTAGAAGAGCACGTGCAGCAGGGAGATGTCCGCGGGCTCGACCGAGAACACGGCCCGGCAGGCGGTGGCGAGGGCCTCGCGCGCGGTCCTGGTCCTTGCCGACCGGCGGATCCAGGTCGCAAAGGTCTGCTCGTCTAGGCGCTGGGCATCCTCGGACTCCCAGGGGGCGTCGGCCGAGACCCCCTTGATCATCCGCTTCAGGCGGAGGTCGGCGCGTCCGTAGTCGACCATCACCAGCGGCCCGAGCATCGGGATCGTCCCGCGGTAGCGCTTCAGCTTCCCCCGGTCCGTCTCGAAGAGGTTCTTCCCCTCGGCGTGCTGCGGATATGTCGCGATGCCCAGCTCCTCGGCGAGGGCCAGGACCTCATGCTGGGTCGGTCCGACCCACTGGCCGCCGAGCTCCACCACGTCCTCGGTACGGTCGCCGACCGGCTGGCTCAGCGTCCGGCCGCCGACCCGGTCGCGCGCCTCAAGGACCTGGACGTCGAGGCCCGCGCCGGCGAGCTCGCGCGCGGCAGTGAGACCCGCCAGGCCCGCACCGACGACAACGACGTCGCAGTCATGCATCCGCCGCAGTATCGCGACTCACCGCGCCGGAGGTGAGGCGGTCGCGGTCCATCAGCTCGCCAGCCGTACCGCCTCCCAGACGATCGCCAGCGTCACCAGGAAGATCGCGGCTTGCAGCAGGTGGGCCCGCGAGTAGCGCAGGTGGGCGCCGACCAGGATCAGCGCGACCGCCACCAGGCCGAGCTTGACGTGGAGCGTGCGGTCGCTCCATAGGTCGAGGTGGCTCGCCATTGCAGCGCCTGTGACGATCAGCACGCCGAGCGCAACCAGCGAGCCCCAGCCGAAGCGCCGAGCGACCGCGCGGAGCTGCTCGCGGGTCTCCTCACCCCGCAGCGCTGGGACGACGGCCGCCGCGAGCAGGAGCTGGCCGCCCAGGAAATAGGCCATCGCCACCAGGTGCAGGAAGAGGACTCCCTGCCAAAAGGTCGTGTCCATCGCCGGTGTCTTACGCGATTCGCGCGATTGAGGAGGCCCTGCGGTGGCTATACTGATTCTTACGTGAACGTAAGCTTTTCATCCCTACGGGCGAGAAGCTGGCTGCGGCCCGGCGTCGCAGCCGAGCATCCCAACTACAAGTGGTGGGCCCTGAGCTGCACCAGCCTGGGGATGCTGCTCGCGACGATCAACTCCGGGACCCTGATCATCGCCCTGCCGGACCTCGAGCGCTCGCTCGGGACCAGCCTTCTGCAGCTCGTCTGGGTGATCCTCGCCTACATGATCTCCTCGACCGTCCTCGTGCTGACCGCCGGGCGGCTCTCCGACCTCTTCGGGCGCAAGAAGGCGTACGTCGGCGGATTCCTCCTCTTCACGGCAGCCTCGCTGGGCGCCGGCTTCTCCAACAGCGGCACGGAGCTGATCCTCTGGCGGATCGTGCAGGGCATCGGCGCCGCGTTTTTGTTCGCGAACGCCGCCGCGCTGGTCACCGACGCGTTCCCCAGGGAGCAGCTCGGCCTGGCGATGGGGACCAACACGATGGTGGCCGCAGTCGGTCTGGTGATCGGGCCGGTGCTCGGCGGTGCCCTGGTCTCGATCGGCTGGCAGTGGGTCTTCTGGTTCAACATCCCGCTCGGGCTCGCCGGCGCGATCTGGGGCGCGCTGATCCTCCACGAGCTGGCGAAGCAGGACACGCAGCGCGGCCTCGACCTGCTCGGCACGGGCGTCTTCCTCACGGGCCTCACCGGCCTGGTCTACGGCGTTTCCAAGGGAGGCATCTCAGGCTGGGGCGAGCCGATCGTGATCGCCTCCCTGATCGTGGCGGTAATCCTTCTGCCCCTCTTCGTGCTGATCGAGAGCAAGGCGACGGCACCGATGCTCGACCTCACCATCTTCCGCAACCGGATGTTCGCGGCCGCCACCGGCGCGGCCTTCATCAACGGCCTCTCCCGGTTCGCTCTGCTCTTCCTCTTCGTCTTCTACTTCCAGGGCGTGCAGGGCGACGACCCGATCACGGCCGGGATCAAGCTGTCCCCGATGGCGATCGGGATGCTGGTCTCATCGCCGCTCGCGGGAATCTGGGCGGACCGTCGCGGGTCGCGGGCCCTGGCAGCGCTCGGGATGCTCGTCTCCGCGGGCGCCCTCGCCGGAATGACGACGCTGGGGCAGGACAGCCCCTATTGGCAGACGGTCGTGTGGCTCGGGCTCGTTGGGATCGGCTCGGGGATGTTCAACTCGCCGAACACCGCAGCGATGATGGGCACCGTGCCCGCGAACCGCAGGGGCATCGCCGCCGGCGCCCGGACGATGCTGCAGAACACCGGCGCCGTTCTCTCGATCGCTTTCGTTCTCGCCATCGTGACGGCGGCGGTGCCCAAGAACGTCCTCTTCAAGATCTTCTCCGGCCTGGCCTCGGGGCTGCCCACCTCCGAGCTCGACATCTTCATCAACAACATGCACACCGCGCTCTGGGTCCTGGCGGCGACGTCGCTGATCGGAGCGGGGGTGTCCCTGCTGCGGCCGCGGCACGTCCAGCATCCGGTGGCCGACGCGCTGCCGGCGACCGATCGGGTCGCGGCATGAGCGACGAGCGGCGCTACCGGATCGGCGACCTGGCGAAGCTGACCGGCACGACCCCGCGGACCATCCGCTACTACGAGGAGATCGGCCTGCTGGCCACCGAGCGCACTCGGGAGCCGGGAGAGCACCGGACCTACGGCGATCAGGACCTCGAGCGCCTGCAGGAGTTGCTGCGTCTCCGGGAGCTGCTCGGCGTCTCCCTCGAGGAACTGCGAGAGCTGGTCGCCGCGGAGAGCGCCCGCGCCTCCCTGCGACGGGAGTGGCACGAGGGCATCGAGGACCCGGTACGCCAGCGGCAGGTGCTCGAGCAATCGGTCAGCCACATCGAGAATCAGCTGGCCCTCCTGCGCCACCGACGCGATGAGATCGAGAGCCTCACCGGCGAGCTGGAGACCAGACGGCGTCGCGTCCGCGACCGGCTGCGTGCGCTGGAGCGCAAGGGCGCTGGGGCTAAGGCAGGCTGAGCTCCCCGTCGAACACCGGGATGACCCCGCCCGCCACCCTGGGACGGCCGTTCTCCATTTCTACCTCCAGCACACTCGGCCGCCCCATCTCCTCACCCTGGCGGATGACCACGCGCTCGCAGCCGCTGCGCTCGAACAGGTAGGCGCCCAGCGGACCGGCCGCGGATCCGGTGGCCGGGTCCTCCCCCATCTCGACGGTGCGCGTGAAGGAGCGGGCCCGCGCCTCACCGCGGTCGGGCTCGAACCAGGCCAGGTAGATGACCATCGAGCCGTGGGGCTCCGAGAGCTCGTAGATGGTCGAGTAGTCCGGCAGAGCCCTGCCCAGAACCTCGCGCTCGGCGACCGGCGCCATCACGTGGGGCATGCCGGTGGAGACGATCTGCGGCGGCAGGTCGGGGTGGGCGTCCTCCGGCCGCAGCCCGACCGCCGCCATCACCTCCTCGCGCTCGAGCTCGGGGCCGAACTCCGCCTCGTTCTGCAGCATCGAGGCCCGCCAGCTCCCGTTCTCCTCCGCGACTTCGATCGGCTGGAGCCCAGCGCCGGTCTCCTGCACGAAGCTCGCCTCCTCGAGGCCGCGCCAGCGCGCTACCGCGACGGCGGTCCCGAGCGAGGGATGACCGGCGAAGGGCAGCTCCTCGTGCGGATCCCAGATCCGGTTGCGGTAGTCGGCGCCTTCCGCACGAGCCGACTGTACGAAGGTCGTTTCGGAGAGCCGCGTCTCCTTGGCCAGCGCAAGCATGGTCTCCTCGCTCACATCGTCCGCGTCGTCGACCACGGCGAGGCCGTTCCCGGCCAGGGGACGCTCAGCGAAGACATCCAGCCAGGCGATTCGGTGGCTCATGCCCACATGATCGCGGTCGTGCTTTTCGGAGTCCGTCACTCGGCGTAGGTTTTGCGGCGTGAAGCAACCCAACGAGGGAGTTGAGACTGATGGACGAGACCTACCCACTGACGTACTCGGTGGACTATCCGGACCGGGAGCTCAACCGGCTCACCACCTTCTTCCGGATCTTCACAATCATCCCGATCGCGATCGTGCTCGGGACGGTTGCGCACGCAAGCTACGGCGGCTGGAATGACCAGGGAACCACGTACGCCGCGGCCGGCGGGCTCCTGGTGGCCGGGCCGCTGCTGATGATCCTGTTCCGCAAGAAGTACCCGCGCTGGTGGTTCGACTGGAATCGCGAGCTGCTGCGCTTCTCGAACCGGGTCGCCATCTATCTGGCCCTGCTCAACGACCAGTACCCATCGACCGACGAGCAGCAGTCGCTGCATCTCGAGATCAACTACCCGAACGCCGAAACCGAACTCGCCCGCGGCATGCCGCTGGTCAAGTGGCTGTTGGCGATCCCGCACTACGTGGTGCTGTTCTTCCTGAGCATCGGGGCGTTCTTCGCCGTGATCTTCGCCTGGTTCGCGATCCTCTTCACCGGGCGCTATCCGAGGTCGATCTTCGACTTCGTCGTCGGAGTGGCGCGATGGCACAACCGGGTGACGGCCTACGCGTTGATTCTCGTCACCGACAGGTACCCGCCGTTCTCGCTCGAGTAGGGCTTCAGCCGCCGGGACGCCGGGCGCGATAGAGGGCGAGGGTCCCGAAGGGGGTGCGGAGCCGATCCGTCTGCTCCGCACCCTCCAGGCCGGCCTGCTCGAAGATCGCGGGCAGCTCCCCGCGGCGGTTCTCGGCAGTGTTCTCGAAGCCATCCAGCAGGCGGATGCCGAGGAACGCGATGGCCATCGCCGGATCGGAGGGCCGGCCCCAGTCGGCTACGTGCAGCTCGCCGCCCCTGCGCAGTACCCGGGCGATCTCCCGCGCACTTCGCCGCTTCGGCTCGGGGTCGAGGTGATGGAAGAAGAGCGTCGAGAGGACGAGGTCGAAGCTCCCGTCCTCGTAGGGGAGCTCGGTCGAGCGGCCCTCGTCGAGCTTCAGACTCACCCCCGTCCGCTCGGCCTTGTCCCGCGCCCGGCTCAACATCTCCGGATCGGCGTCGAGGCCGCTCACCTCGGCGCGAGGCTCGCGCGTCTTCACCTCTATCGCGAGTGTGCCGGTGCCACAGCCGAGGTCGAGGACGCGCTGGCCGGGAGCCGGTGCGGCCTGCTCGATCAACAGGCCCTTGAAGCGCGCCTCCCTGGTCGTTGTCCGGATCAGCGGGTCATAGATCCGGGTGAGGGCCGGGAAGCGAAGCGCCGGCAGATAGCTCCGCGACTCAGTGGGCATGTTGCTCGTGCATCAGCGCGTGTCCACGGCCGCGGGCGATCTGCCAGCGGTTGGCCCAGAAGGCGAACGGATAGGCGATCGCAAAGCCAGCGGCGATGCTGCCCCAGAAGAGGGGGTCACCGAGGCCGGCGGCGATGGCGCTCGGGATCAGGATCACGAACAGGTTGTCGATCACCTCCATGATCGTGATCGAGACCGTCTCCGAGGCGACCGCCGTCGAGACGATCGTTCGCGGCTCCAGCCGGGCGCGGATCAACGGAATCGCAACCAACAGGAAGCCGAAGCAGTAGGCGAGCACAACCGCGAGGGCGATCTGAGGGACGTTGCCCCAGCCGAGCGCCGTCGCCAGCGCCATGCCGGCGACCTCGCCGATCGCGCAGCCCGTCAGGCAATGGTTCGTCGCCGCGACCGCCAGCCCGTTGAGCGCCGAGCGATCCGGCGACTGGGTGTGGCTGCCGGCTTCCATCAGTGGGCGTGTCCGGCCGCGTGGACCTCGGCCGGGGTGCGCACCTTCCGTGTGTACCCAGCGGGATCGGCCCGGAACGCGGAGCGGCAGTCCTCCGAGCAGAAGAAGTAGGTGCGCCCCGCGTGCTCCGCGCGGAGCGCCTTGGCGCGATCCACCTTCATCTCGCAGACCGGGTCGGTCGCCCCGCGACGAACGGTCAGATAGAAGAGTGCCGCAAAGATCGCGAGCCCGAGCACGTTCAGGACGAGCTTGTAGTCGAGCTCGACCGAGCCGAAGATGTCCGCCCGCGACGGGCGCGTGTCCGGGATCAGGCCGGCCAGCCCGAAGAGGCCGTCGACCAGCAGCGCCGCCACCACGATCGTCACGAACATCAACGCGGTGATCCGCAGGGCGAACTCCCGCCCGTAGTACTTGATGTAGGCGGCGACGATCGGGAGCACGATCAGATCGGCGAAGATGAAGGCGATCACGCCGGCGAAGCCGATCCCGCCCGACCAGAGCACGGCAGCCAGCGGCACATTGCCCACCGAGCAGACGAAGCTGAGCACGGCGATGATCGGCCCGGCGATCACGTTCTCGAGCAGCTTCACGCCGGCTGGCGCATCCTCGATGAAGAGCGAGTTGAAGAAGTCGTCGCCGAGCAGCCCGATGAAGCCGGCGAGGAGGAAGCCGATGCTGATCTCCTTCCAGAGCATCTTCCAGTCCCCGCGGAAGTTGTGGGCGACGTCCGACCAGGCCGAAGCGGACGTGAGCCGCTCGCGCCAGCTCATGCTCTCCCCGGCGGCGCGGTGCTGGTGCTTCGCCTGCGCGTGCTTGGCGTGCTCCCGGGCCTGTTCTTCGAGCTTCGGCGAGACGAACCTCCGCAGCAGGATCGCCATCAGCGCGATCAGGATGAATCCGCCGACGAACTCCGCCAGGGTGAACTGCCAGCCGAGCAGGATCCAGATCACCAGGCCGAGCTCCCAGACTAGGTTGGTCGAGGCGAACTGGAAGGCGAGCGAGGTCGCGGCGGACGCGCCCTTCTGGAACAAGGACTTGGCGATCGCGATCGCCGCATAGGAGCAGGACGAGGAGGCCGCGCCCAGGCCGGTGGCCCTGGCGAGCGGCCCGAGGCCGCTTCCGGAGAGGGCCGACTCGACCCGCTCGCGAGGCACCCAGGCCTGGACGATCGCCGAGATCGCGAAACCGAGCACCAGGGCCCACCACACCTCGTAGGCCATCAGGAAGGACTGCTTGAAACCCTCCCCGATTGTTGAGATCACATCCGCCACGGTTGACGACTATACCCCATAGGGGTATGCTGTCGAACATGACCGAAACGAAGACACCCGGATACAGGGCATCCAAGGAGCAACTCCTCAAGCGGCTCGCGCGAGTCCAGGGCCAGGTCGGCGGCGTAACCCGGATGGTCGAGGAGGACCGCTACTGCATCGACGTCCTCACCCAGATCGAGGCGGCCCAGTCGGCCCTCGACAAGGTCGCCCTCGGCCTGGTCGACGACCACGTCCGCAACTGCATGCGCGGCGGCAAGGGCGCCAGCGAGAAGCAGGTCCAGGAGCTGATGGGCGCGGTCGGCCGGCTGGTCAGCAGCTGAGCTCGCCTGGGCCCGGCTTTTCCGGCCCCTCCGTGGGGTAGAAAACCGGGATGCGGCGAGCCAGGATCCGGCACTACGCCCTGATCGGACTGGTCGTTCTGGCGGCATCGTCGATGCTCCCCTCACTCGGAGGCGGGTCGAAGACCAAGCCGGCCGCCGTCGCGACCCAGCGGGCGCGCTACGAGTCCACCGCCAAGGCTGCGCACTCCCGTACCCCGGCACCGAGCAGACGGCCGAAGATCAACACCTGGGCAGAGCGGTAGCCCAGCACCTCTCCCGCCGATTGAGAAGGCCAAGGTGCGGGTAGCTACCGCCCGTCTCGTACAGCTTCAAGGAGGAGGAGTGATGGCGACAGAGCCTCGCGGTAGAGGAGGAATCGGCGGGATCTCCCTCGGAGGGATCCTGGTGATTCTCGGGATCGTCCTGATGATCGTCTGGAGCTTCTGGGCCGGTCTGATCATCCTGCTGATCGGCCTGATCGCGTTCGGGGGCTTCGCGCGCGGCAAGTGGTACTGACGGGCTGACAGGGTCAGGAGGACCCGCAACCAGCATGCGAACGGCCCGCCGAGGCGGGCCGTTCGAGGTTGAAACGGGACAAAGTCCCGTGCACCGCTCAGAACAAACGAAAGTTTAAGCGCGGAGGGCGCCGGACTCGAACCGGATTCGTGCCTCTCGGCCGAACGCAACCGTTCTGAGCGGTTCCTCTCGCCTTGAGAGTTCAACCCTCCGCGCAAGATAAGTCCACTCGCACAACACGCGCGAGCGGCACGCGGGCGTCAAGGAACTGATTCGACTTCAGTCGTAAAGCGTGAACGCCGCGAGCACGACGTAGATCGCGATCAGGGCGAGCCCCTCGAAGGTCTGGGCCTCGCCGTCACCGGTGATCTGCCAGATCGCCAACGCTGTGAGGAAGAGCGCGCCGATGTAGACGGGGGCCAGCGCGAAGGTCAGGTGGGTGGTGAAGAGCAGCGAGGTCAGGACCAGCGCCGGGAAGAGGAAGGCGGCGATCTGCGCGACGGAGTTCTTCACGACCGAGATCGCCAGGTCCGACTTGCCCTTGGCTGCCAGAAAGATCCCGGTGAAGTTCTCGACCGCGTTGCCGGCGATCGCAACGATCACCAGTCCGGCGAACGCCTTGGAGACCCCGAGGGACTTGACCGCGGGGTCCAGGGCGTGGATGAACCAATCCGAGACGAAGGCCGCCCCGACCCCCGCCACCGCCAGCAGAACCAGGGCGAAGGCGAACGACAGGCGCGGATGAGCTTCCTCCAGACCCGCCTCGGTCGCAGCCGGGTCCGAGCGCAGGTAGCGCCAGGCCCAGGCCGCGTAGACGACAAGCAGGCAGATTGCGCCCACGTTCGAGAGGCCCTCGATGTGGTGGCTCGCCTGATCGGAGGAGGCGATCGAGAGCCCGATGATCACGATCACGAACAGGGAGACCAGCAGGAGCGTGGCGGTGTCCTGCGGCAGCCGGTTGGCGAAACGCATGCAGCCGTCCTTCGCGTGCAGCGTCCCGGTGACGATCACCAGCCCGAGCACGAGCAGGGCATTGGCGAAGATCGAGCCGATCAGGGAGGTCTGCGCGACGACGATCTCCCCGGACCCGAGGGCGAAGAGGACGATGAAGAACTCCGGCAGGTTGCCGAGCGTGGACTGCAGGAACCCGGTGACCGCGGGCCCGAAGCGGAGGCCGACCTGCTCGGTCGCGAGTGCCACCACCCAAGCGAGCCCGGCGAGCGCGGCGGTCGCCGCGGCGAACGCGAGAACCGCCGTCGCATTCGAGTAGCGCAGCACCCCGGCGACCGCGGTGATCGCCGCAGTGGCGGCGAGAAAGCCTTTCTCCCATGCAGTCACGGCCGAGAGACTTTCAGGTTCTGGACGGCGCTATAGGGTCAGCGCGACGTCCGCAGCCGGACGCGGGTTAGAGGAGGAGATACAGGAGGGAGACCCCAATGCAGCGCCTCAGAGAGCATCTGACCTACGCCAACGTGGCGGCCACCCTGGCCCTGGTGATCGCCGTCGCCGGCGGCACCGCGATCGCCGGGGGAAAAGCAGCAAAGAACAGCGTGGCCAGCAGCTCGATCAAGCCGCACAACGTCACCGCAAGTGACTTGGCCGGCATTCGGGTGGTGCAGGTGACGCGGCCAATTGTCCGCATTGCCTCCTGCTCCCATGGCGAGCGGGTGATCGGCGGGGGCGGGAGCTCCGGTGCACCGGCGGCCAGTGACTTGGCTGTGTCCCGTCCAGGGACGGCGGATGGTTCGTCCAGCAGGGCGATGGGACCAAGGACAGGCAGATGACGGCGTACGCCTCTGTTTGAAGGCAAACCCGGCAAGTAAGTGGCGAGCTTCGGGTCGTGAGCGAGATCGGTGCGGATTCGCGGTCAGCCGTAGACCAACGAGCTTGCGCTTGCGTGACGCTCCGGGTTCGTACGGATAGCCGCTTTGGCGCTTCACCAGCGCACGGAAGACGTATCGAACGCGACCCGTCGTCTGGGTAAACCGATACTTGCCGAGGAACCGGCCGTCAGCGTCGGTCCGCAGCTGCTTGAAGGTGCGCCACTTGCGGCCCACCCGGGCCTGCATCGCCACCGCTCTCCCGTCGGCATTCGGACCCGGCACGCGTCCTCTGAAGCGCGCCGCATCGCCGTTCGTCAGGCTCTTTCGTGCGATCTCGAGGGTGGGGACGACCCTCGAATCGAGTTCCACTTGTCCGCCGAGCACCCGATCGTTGTATCGGTACACCAGGTCGAGCTGGCGTGAGGGCCCGGCATCGAGCCTGGTTGCAAAGCGCCCGTTCCCCTGCGTCGTTACGGAGCTGATCAGCTCGCGTGATGCGTCGGGGAGGTCGATCGTCTCGTAGACGCAGATCGTTCCCCCGGAAACCGGGTGGCCCGCTCCGTCTCTAAGCGAACCGCGAATCACGGGCTGCGCGTTCGAAGTCACCGAAGCCCGGTTTCTGAGCTGGCCGCCGACGTCGGCGCCGCCGTCGAGGTCTGCGGCTGCCGTGCCCCCGGATCCTGGGCACGAGTCGTCGACGTTAACGACGCGCCGAACGCATGACGGAGAGACATTGCCGCCCGCATCCGCCGAGCAGATCGTCACGTCATTGGGCCCATTTGTCCAACCTGGATCCCGCTGGGTGTCGATCGAGAGCTGTTGGCTCGACGAGCTGGGGCACGGCTTCAGCGCGGTGTACTGGCCGCCGTAGTTCGGCGGACAGAAATCGACGCTTCGCGAGCTGATCCCATTTACCGAGACACGGATAAGGCGTGCGCCCCCTCCGGCATCGGTCGCCGTCGCATCGAGGCTCTGGACACCATGCAGAACGGCTCCACTAAGGAGTGACCCCCCGGCCGCAATCGCCGGAGGCAACCAGTCATGTACCGCCGCTGTGAAGCTCGATGTCCATGCATAGGACCAATCGCTGTGGCAGTTGGGGGACTTGAAGCACTGCAGTCTGATCTCGAAGAGCGTGCCTCCATTGGAGGAAGCGCTGGCCCAGCAGCTGCTTGAAGTCGCACAGTTGCTGAATACGTTGAACGGAGGTGCGCCGTCACTGAAGGAGGCTGCCGCAAAACCACCGTCGTTGCCGTAATGGACGGACGCGTTTGCCGTTGTGAAACTGGTTCCACTTGGTGCAGTAAAGCGCCACGCAAGGCCAGCCTCCATTGGCAGTCCACCCTGTGTCTGCTCCGGTGTCCAGACGCAGTCCATAGTTGCCGCCGCAATTGCGGCCTCGCCCAGATGCTGTAAGACCCAAATGGGACCGCGGCTGCGTCACGGTATAGGGACAGAGTTCGGTACGCACTGAACGACGCCGTAGTCGGCGTGAGCCCGATCGGGCAGGCTGGCCGCGATGGCTCCGATCGCGGCCAAGAGCACGGCCAACCGAAGCAACCGCGACCCGCGAGGGCGACCCTCCTTCGTCGTGACGCTGTTCATTGCCTCCTCTTCCACTGAGGTCATCTCCTCCCTAAGGGCGATCCCCACAACTTTCTCCGCTGCGAAATTCACTTCTCGATCCCGAATCCCCCGCCCGAGCCACCGCCTGCACCCGAACCGCCACCGCCGCCACCGGATGGGCCGCCGAATTCGCTGCCCCCGCTACTCGAGGTGGTCGATGAGCCTGAGCGCGCGGGCGCCTCGACGCCGAACTGTCGCGCCTTCTGCTGGACCGGCGTCGGTTGCGGCGCGGCTTCGACTGACTCCTTCGATGGGGAGACGACGACCGGATCAGGCACGGGTGGCGGGGCTTGGTCAGATTGAACACTTGTCGCCGTTGGCTCGACCGGCCGCACCACAGGTGCGCTTTCATCGCCGGAGCCCCCGGCGATGGCACCGGCATCCACGACCCCGGTAGCAACGCATGTCGCTCCTCCGGCCGCTGTCGCCCCGCAGATCGCGAGCACCTTGGCGACTGCCGCCACGCCGGCCCCGCGCGTTCCCCCGGCGGCGGCGACCGAAGCGGCGTCTCCGCTACCTCCACCGCCGCCCCGCGAGAGGAGCGAATAGCCCACCTCGCGAACCTTGTCCACCATCGCGCCGGCCCTGTCCGCGATCCATTCATGAGGTCCTCCGCCCATCGACTGGTCAATCAGGGGACCAGCTGGCATCAACTCGAACACCTGACCTGGGATCGCCCGGTAGGCGCGCAGTTTGGCCCGGCAGGCCGCGCAGCTCCTCAGGTGGAACCGGAGCGCCTCGGTCGATCCGTTCGCACCTTCACCGTCGGCCATCTCAGAGAGTGCTCCGGCCAGCTCCTTGCAGCGGCGGCCCTGCTCGATGTCGGCGAAGACCTGCAGGAACCGCTTCCTGCCCTCCGCCATGCACCTGTTGATCTTTGTATAGGACCAGCCGGTGATCTGCCCGATTTCGGCGTAGGAATATCCCTGCGCCTTGAGTGTGAGGGCTCGAACCTCCTGTGGCTTCAGCGCCTGCAGCGCCTCACCGCTCCGGGCCACTCGCTCCCGGCTGGCGGCACGGTCGTTGGGCCCAGGGCTCTCCGAGGCGATCGATTCGAGAGGGTCTCGGTCAACGTTCTCATCGAATCTGGACGCTCGTGGACCCCCGAGCAGCCGCTCTCTCTGGCGGCGCATCGCCAATGCTTCCCGCTTGGTGACGGTCTGCATCCAGCGGACGAGCGCGTCGCCCTCGATCGGAGGCGCCTTCGTGAGCAGGATCTCAAGCGCGCGCTGATAAGCGTCCTCGGCATCGTCCGCGCAGATCGAGTACCGCCGCGCGGTCCGACGAAAGACGGCATCGTGGCTCTCGATCAGCGCGGAGGCGGCATTGCGGCGTGACTCGGGCGAGGCGAATGCCTCATCGGCCTCGTCTGAAGATCGAGCGTCGGCCCCAGCCCGACCGGTTGTTCCTCCCAACAGACCCAGACGCCTCACCTCCGGCTCACCTCCGACACATCCGGGTGAGGTGAAAGCTCGCACGACTCGCCCCGATGCACCAGTGGCGCTTTCCGCAATTTGCGTAGGAAGGTCGCTGAAAACGGCCGCAAATTGCGCGCCACGTGTCCGTCGACAGCCGCCGGGCCCACCTTGCCGACCGGGCTGCGTCCTGCGATAGTCCGCGCGTGTCCGACGGGAGGGGAAAGCAAGCAGCCCTGGCGTCATTCGCCGTGCTGGTGTGCGCGCTGGTCCCGGCGGCTGCTCTGGCGAGCGGCGCGACGCCGAACGGCCTCTCCGCGAAGGGACACGTCAAGTTCGTCTTCCTGAAGGCGCGGGTGGTCTCGGACGGCTACGTCACGCCGGGCCAGCCCGAGACGATCTCGGTTTCCCGACTGGCGCCCAAGGCCAGGATCAACGTCTTCATCGAGCCGCCGCCGATCACGATCCAGTGCGGGGAGTTCTACTTCTGCGATCCGGCGCCGACCGCGCCCGCCCCCGGCGCCCCGCCCTACCGCTCCAATCACAAGGGGCGGGCGCTCCTCACCTTCATAGTGCCGGACACCTACTACGTGGAGACGGACCCCTTCAACCCGAAGAACCGCTCGCCGGTCAAGTTCGCCGACCAGCAGCGCGTACACATCGACGTCGACGCCGCCTCGAGGATCAAGCGCGTGAGGCGGGAGAGCTTCGGCTTCGCACGGGCGATCGTGCGGCTCTCGTCATGAGGAAGGTCGCCGCAATCGGAAACGGGAGCTTGACGGGGCCGATAGCGATTACGAAGGCCGTCGTAGAGGTTCCGCCGGCCCCCTAGCTGTCAGCGGATTGCCGCCGCCGAGATTCCCGGCTATATTCGCCGCCCTGTGAGTACGTGCATCGTCACCGGAGGAGCGGGATTCGTCGGGTCGCACCTGACCGAGTACCTGCTCGCGCGCGGTCACCGGGTGATCTGCCTCGACAACCTGGACACCGGCACGCTCGAGAACGTCGAGCACATCCGCGACGAGAACTACCTCTTCCTCAACCAGGACCTCACCGAGTTCGTCGAGATCGACGAACCGGTGGACTTCGTCTACCACCTGGCCTCGCCGGCGAGCCCGATCGACTACGCGCGGCTGCCGCTACACACGCTCAAAGTCGGCTCCTACGGGACCCATCACATGCTCGGGCTGGCGAAGTTCAAGCGGGCGCGCTTCCTGCTCGCCTCAACCTCGGAGGTCTACGGCGACCCCGAGATCCACCCCCAGCCCGAGGACTACTGGGGAAACGTCAATCCGATCGGCCCGCGCGGCGTCTATGACGAGGCCAAGCGCTATGCCGAGGCGCTGACGATGGCCTATAACCGCCAGCAGGGCGTGGACACCTGCATCGTCCGGATCTTCAACACCTACGGTCCCCGGATGCGCCCGCACGACGGCCGCGCCATTCCGACCTTCCTGCGCCAGGCCCTCCAGGACAAGCCGCTCACCGTCTTCGGGGACGGCAGCCAGACGCGGAGCTTCTGCTACGTCGACGATCTGGTCCGCGGGATCGTCCTGCTCGCCGAGTCGGAGGCGCACCTGCCGGTCAACATCGGCAACCCCGACGAGTACACGCTGTTGCAGCTGGCTGAGACGGTGATCGAGGTGGCGGGTTCGCGCTCCGAGATCACCCACCAGGCGCTGCCCGTGGACGATCCGAAGGTGCGCCAGCCCGACATCACCCGCGCCCGGCAGCTGCTTGACTGGGAGGCCGAGGTCTCCTTGCAGGACGGCCTCAAGCGGACCATCGACGAGGCTGGCGTCGAAAGCCTCGTCGGCCAGCCGAGCTAAGACCTCACGCAATTCGGGGGGTTGCACCCGTCGCCGGCTGCGATTACCGTGCCTCCGATGCCTCGCTTTCAGGCGACGGGCCACCGACGGTCCTCGTTTCGCGGCTTTGCCCCGCTGCTGCTCGCCACCTTGGGCCTCGTACTGTTGCCGATCTCTGCGCACGCGGCGACAGTTTTCGGCGCGGATATGACCGAGTCGCCTGACGGGACCTCGTCTTTTCTCTCGATCGTGAACGTGATCGAGCCGGATGGATCTCCGGACGATGGAGCGCCCGTGAGCGGCATCCTCACCTCGGTTCGGATCAAGACCCGCGGCATTGCGGGAGCAGGCGTCATCAGAGTCCTCACCGAGGTCGACCATCCGAACGCGACGACCTACAGCTTCAACAACAGCCCGCCGGAGATACCTGTGACCGTCACTGCCGACGCCACCTCCGCCGGACACATCACGGAGGTCCTCACCCGGCGGCCGATCGCGGCGGGTCAGAGGTTGGGTTGGCAGACCATCCCCGCAAGCACGAGCGTGGAGCAGCAGTACTTCGCGCCGAGCGGCGAGTGCGCGTTCTCGGAGCTCTTCCATTCGCTCGGCGCCAACCTGAGTTACACCACCATCAACTGCAACCACAACTTGCTGCTGACCTCGGGCACGATCGAGGCCGACGCGGACGGCGACGGCTTCGGTGACGACACCCAGGACCAGTGTCCGGCCGCCGCGTCGACCCAGGGCCCCTGCCCGGGGCTCGGGCACAAGAAGAAGTGCACGAAGAGAAAGAGGAAGCACCGCAACGACGAGGCCGTCGCGGCGAAGACGAAGAAGTGCAAGAAGAAGCGGCGCTAGCAACCGCTCCCCCTCGCCGCCCGCCTACGGCAGCGGCCGGCCCGGGTACTGGACCTGCTGCACGGACCACTTGTTCCCATCGGGGTCGCTGAAGAAAACGAAGCGGCCCCAGGGAAGGTCCTGAACCTCGCTGACGTCCACGCCGCGCTCGGCGAGCTCGTCATGGGCGGCATGGGCGTCATCAACGACCAATTGCAGGCCCTCGATGCTGCCGGGCTCCATCTCGTGCGCGCCGGTGGTGAAGGAGATCGAACAGCCTGACCCGCACGGCGTGAGCTGAACGAACCTGATCTCGTCGCTGAACTGATGGTCGTGGTCGTCGTTGAAGCCGACCTGGTCGACGTAGAAGGCCTTGGCCCGGTCGATGTCCGAGACCGGCACCTGAATCAGCTCGAGCTTCATATCGATCGCCATCTGGATCTCCTTTCGATCGGCGCGGGGGTTTAAGCTTCCCCTTGCCTACTGAGTTACTTAGGTGCTAAACATCTTAGAATCTAAGAGATTATCACAGTGGCCCGAAAAAGCAACAAGAGCGAGCAGATCGGGGAGCTGATCCGGAAGTTCCGGGTCAGCGGCAACCTGGACGACGCCTTCGACAACCTGGCGGCGCAGCGGCTCGGGGTGAACGAGACCGACCTGCACTGCCTGAACATCATCGAGAACGCGGGGGGCGTGACAGCCGGGGAGCTCGCTGCCGAGTCCGGGCTGACGACGGGCGCAGTGACCGGGGTGATCGACCGCCTGGAGAAGAAGGGGTTCGCGCGGCGGGTCTCGGACCCCTCCGATCGCCGCCGGGTGAAGGTCGAGGTGACCAAGGCGTTCTACGCCCGTGCCGACAAGATCTGGGGCCCGGTCGCCGCCGACTGGGCCTCCGCCCTCGAGCGCTTCAGCCGCGAGCAGCTCGACAGCTTCGATCAGCTCCTGCGCACCACGAACGAGGTCACCCGCCGTCACCTGGACCGTTTGCGGGAAATGCGATGATCGACTCGTGGCGACCCAGCAGGAGAAGGCGGCGGCTTTCAGGGCCCTCCACGAAGGCGACCCCTTCGTCATCCCCAATCCGTGGGACGCCGGCTCAGCCAGGATGCTCGCGGGGCTCGGCTTCAAGGCCCTGGCCACCACCAGCAGCGGGCTGGCGTTCACCCTCGGGCGCGCCGACGGGACCGTGACGCTCGAGGAGATCGCCACGCACGTCGTCTCGTTGACTGAGGCGACTGATCTGCCGGTCTCGGTAGACCTGGAGAACGGCTACGGTGCCGCGCCCGAGGACGCGGCGAGGGCGATCACCGCCGCCGCGGAGGCGGGCGCCGTCGGCGGGTCGATCGAGGACTACGACC
>CAWJDA010000003.1:0-12499 GCA_963841525.1 uncultured Solirubrobacterales bacterium
GTCCGCCTTACACGCATAGAGGTGTGATTTTTCGGGCGAAGTAGGTGGACCTCGCCGTACTTCAGTTCTGTACCGTCGAGCACTTGACGATCCAACGGATGGACCACGTCGGCATCGTGGTTGACGACCTCGCGGCCGCGACTGAGTTTTTTGCCGAGCTCGGACTCGAGCTGCAGGGCGAGGGATCGGTCGGGGGCGATTGTGTGGACCGAATCGTGGGGCTCGAGGGAGTCCGGGCGGAGTTGGCGATGATGGAGACCCCGGACGGCCACGGACGGCTCGAGCTGGTGAAGTTTCACTCCCCGTCGGGCCCGGACGGCGACCGGCACGCGCCGGCGAACACCCCGGGCATCCGCCATCTCACATTCGCGGTCGACGACCTTGACGCCGTCCTCGCCGGCCTGCGAGCCCGCGGCGCAGAGCTCGTCGGCGAGCTGGAGCGCTACGAGGACAGCTACCGGCTCTGCTACGTCCGCGGCCCGGAGGGCATCATCATCGAGCTGGCGGAGCAGATCGGCTAACGGGTCGAGTCCCTAGCGGACTCTGGCGGCCACAGCGGGCACGCTTGACTTGGCGCTAGTGCTGCTCGAGCGGGGCCATCGTGAGCCCGGCCTGCTGGAGCTGCTCCCAGTAGAGCTCCGCCGGCTCGCGGGGACCGGTCCAGACCGCCGCCTGGCCGCGGCTGTGGATCGTGTCGGCGAACTTGTACCCGCCGTCGAGGGAGATCCCGGGGATCACGCTGGAGAGCGTCTTGGCGACGTGATCGAAGGTGTTGTGATCGTCGTTGAGGACGATCACCAGCCAATTTCCACCCAATCCCTCCTCCGGACCGGCGGACCTGGGACGCTCGACCGTGGTCGTGGCCACCCGGCGGAAAATAGAGGATTCCGGCGCCCGCAACGGGAAAATCCCGCCTCCGGAACGCGCCTGAATCGACCTAGAAGGGGTTCGGAACCTGGACGATGACGTTGTCGAAGACGCCCGTGATCCCGGTGCCCGCACCCGACCCCTTGGCGCCCGCCGTGACGACAGTCTGCCGCCCATCGGGCTGATCGGCGGCACCGTCGGTGGCCGAAACCACGCTTCTGCCGTTGACCGATGCGATTACGCTGGTGGAGTTCCCTCCGAAGGAGAAGGCGCGGATCGCGATCGTGTTGGGCTTGTTGCCCACCTTGATGAACTTGCCGCTGCCGGACGCCTCGAGCTTGGGGCCGGCCGGTCCCTTCGGGTCGCGGAAGTACTGCCACTTGTGCGCATTGGGCAGGATCCGGAGCACGTAGCTGGCCGTGCTGCTCCAGCGAACGCCGACGCCCACGAACGCCTTCTTCTGCAGCTTCTTGGTTCCCCCGCCGACTGTCGTGGTGCCGACCATCCCCTGGTCGGAGTACTGGGCGCTGGAGTCCCCGACGACCGAGGAGCGATACGTGCAGGAGCTCGTGTTGCGGCCCACCCCGATCCCGAGCGCCTGAGTGGCGACCCACTTGCGCTTGCAGGCGCTCCCCGAGACCTTCTGGAACGCGTTCACATCGTCCTGCGTCTGGAACTGGTAGCTCGCGACCGGGATCGGCGCAGCCCGAGCCACGGCGCCGGCCGCGAGGGCCGCGCCGATGACGACAAGGGCTGTCAGCTTGGTGCGCATGCGGGCGTGAATGTAGCCGTGGGGCGTACCGGAATCTGCAAGAACACCCCGCACGGGCCGATGGAGCGGTCGCTCTGCGAGCAGATTTACCGCGCGCTTACCATTAAGGCATGAGCGAGCACCGCCTCTCCGAGCGGGACCGCCCCTGGGTCATGCGCACGTACGCCGGCCACTCGGACGCCCGCCGGTCGAACGAGCTCTACCGCAAGAACCTCGCCAAGGGTCAGACCGGCCTCTCCGTCGCCTTCGACCTGCCCACCCAGACCGGCTACGACCCCGACGCCGAGCTGGCACGGGGAGAGGTCGGCAAGGTCGGCGTCTCGATCGCCCACAAGGGCGACATGCACACCCTCTTCGACGGCATCCCCCTCGGCGAGATGAACACCTCGATGACGATCAACGCGACGGCCGCGTGGCTGCTTGCCCTGTACGCGACGGTCGCCGAGGAGAGCGGCGTCGAGCGTGCCGCCCTGGCCGGCACCACCCAGAACGACATCATCAAGGAGTACCTCTCGCGCGGCACCTACGCCTTCCCGCCCGGCCCCTCGCTGCGGCTGATCGCCGACACCGTCGCCTTCACCGTCAACGAGATCCCGAAGTGGAACCCGATCAACGTCTGCTCATACCACCTCCAGGAGGCGGGCGCGACCCCGGTCCAGGAGATCGCCTATGCCCTCTCCACCGCGATCGCCGTCCTGGATGAGGTCAAGGCTCGCGGGCAGGTCGCCGACGAGGACTTCCCCAAGGTCTTTGGGCGCATCTCCTTCTTCGTCAACGCCGGAGTCCGCTTCATCGAGGAACACGCCAAGCTCCGTGCGATGGGCCGCCTCTGGGAGGCGATCGGCCGCAACCGCTACGGCGTCACGGAGCCGAAGTTCCTGCGCCTCCGCTACGGCGTCCAGGTGAATTCGCTCGGCCTCACCGAGTCCCAGCCCGAGAACAACGTTCCCCGAATCGTGCTCGAGGCGCTGGCCGTGACGCTCGGCCGCGACGCTCGAGCCCGTGCGATCCAGCTCCCGGCCTGGAACGAGGCGCTCGGACTCCCCCGCCCCTGGGACCAGCAATGGAGCCTCCGCATCCAGCAGATTTTGGCCAACGAGACCGACCTGCTCGACTACCCAGACATCTTCGAGGGCTCTGTGGTGATGGACGGCCTGGTCGACGAGCTCGCCAGCGGCGCAGATGCGGAGATGAAGCAGGTCGCCGACCGCGGAGGAGCGGTCGAGGCGGTCCCATACATGAAGGCGCAGCTGGTCGAGTCGAACCGCGAGCGAATCGCCGAGATCGAGCGCGGCGAGACCGTCGTCGTCGGCCAGAACAAGTTCACCGAGACCGAGGACTCGCCGCTCACCACCGGCGAGGACGGGGGCATACTCACGCCCGACCCCGAGGTCGAGCGCGAGCGGATCGCCGCGCTCGAGGAGTGGCGCTCCCAGCGCGACCAGAGCGCGGTGGAAGCAGCATTGGAGAATCTCGCCGAGGCCGCTCGCGACGAGAGTGTGAACATCCTGCCCGCGACCATGGAGAGCGCGAAGGCCGGCGCCACCACCGGCGAGTGGGCGGGCGTCCTGCGCGAAGTCTTCGGCGACTACCGGGCGCCCACCGGCGTCGCGGAGGCCGCAGCCGGCGGTTCGGTCAACGGCGACCTGCTCGCCAGGGTCCGCGAGCAGGTCTCGAAGGTCTCCGATCAGATCGGCCATCCGATCCGGATTCTGGTCGGCAAGCCCGGTCTGGACGGCCACTCGAACGGCGCCGAGCAGATCGCCGTACGCGCCCGGGACGTCGGCATGGAGGTGATCTACCAGGGGATCCGGCTCACCCCCGAGCAGATCGTCAAGTCGGCCGTCGAGGAGGACGTCGACGTGGTCGGCCTCTCGATCCTCTCCGGCTCCCACCGCGAGCTCGTGCCGCGGATCGTGGAGCTGCTGCGGGCCGACGGGGCCGACATCCCGGTCGTGGTCGGGGGAATCATCCCGGCCGTCGATGCGGCCGCGATGCGAGAGGCGGGGGTCGACGGCGTCTACACGCCCAAGGACTTCGAGATCAACCGGATCATGGGCGAGATCGCGGAGCTGGTCGCCGAACGCCACCGCGCCGCCCAGCCGGCCTGATGAACGACCCGGAGCTCAACGGCGACCGCAGCTCCTGGCTTCGTTGCTATCGCTGCTGGGCCACGGACCTCGAGGTGCAGCTGCACTACGACGCGATCCTGCGCGTCGACCCCGAGACCGGGGAGCCCACGGAGCGCCTCGACGAGGTCCAGGAGGCAGTCGTCCAGTGCCTGCGCTGCCTGCACGACCAGCCACACCTGACCATCCAGGAGGACAGGGTCGTGCCGATCGAGGACCGCTGGGAGCGGATGGTCGCCGGTACACCCTGGGTCGCCTCCTGCACGGTCACTGTGGACCAAGACCAGGTCGAGAGCTGCTCCGGGCCCGAGGCCGCCGAGTCGCTGACCTACGGGGCCTTCGGGGAGGCCGGGACGCGCGAGTTCTTCACCCACGTGCGCTTCCACAAGCACGACGAGGAGCGCATCATCGTCCACCTGCTGGTCGAGCTCTATGCCCGTTCGGCCGAGGAGGCCACCGAGGTGCTCGAGGAGGCCTCGCGCGGCGTGCTCGAGATCACCTCGCTGGCGGAGGAGTCACGTCCTCCGGCCCACGCCCCCGACGAGGCGCACTAGCCACAGCCTCCACTCGGCGGTAAGGTCGGTGGCGCACCGCCACCGAGGGGAGAAGGTCATGGAAGACCGGCCCATGAGCCACGGAACCCGGCTCCGCTTCGCGCTCGTCCTGACTGCGGTTCTGGCCATGCTCGTCGCCTTGCTGGGCGCCAGCGGCGCCGCCGCCAAGAAGCACAAGCGGCTGCGGCTTACCTGCGATCAGGCCCAACAGGAGATCTTCAACACCGCCGAGCAGTTCAGGCAGCAGCACAACGCGATGGGCTGGACGATCGAGCCGGCGCCGGATGGGCTGCTCGTCGGCGGTGCCTGCAAGAACGTTGCCCCGCTGACGCGGCAGGGAGCAGCCTACCTCGCGGACGTGCACCACGCCGACGACGGCAGCCCTCCGTTCCCCGGGGAGACGAACCCCGACGTCTACGCGTACCACTGGTACTGGACGGAGATCGTCGCCCGGACGAAGAAGGGCCGGCTCCGGGACACGGTCACTGACTTCCGCTGCCAGCGCGAGGCGATCGGGCCGGCCCCGTACTTCGACATCCAGGTGCTCCCCTGCTGAGCGCGCGGCGGACGGCTTCGCTATCCGGGGTTCTTGCGCGGGACCAATACCGCCCGCTTGAACTCCGCGACAAGTGTCCCATCCTGGTTGTAGGCGCGGGTGTGGACCTTGACCACGCCGCGGTCGGGCTTCGACTCCGAGGGCCGCACCTCGAGGACCTCGGACTCCACGAATAGCGTGTCGCCGTGGAAGACCGGGTGCGGGTGGCTGAGGTCGTCGGTCGCCAGGTTGGCGATCGCCTTGCCGGAGACGTCGTTCACGGTCATCCCGAAGATCAGCGAGTAGACGTAGGGGCCCGCGACGACGTTCTTGCCCTGCTGCGACTGCGACGCGTAGACGTCGTTGATGTGCAGCGGGTGGTGGTTCATCGTCAGCAGGCAGAAGAGGTGGTCCTCGGACTCGGTGATCGTCTTCGCCGGCCAGTGCTTGTAGACGGCGCCGACCTCAAACTCCTCCAGGTAGCGCCCGTACTCGTGCGCGCCCGAGGCCTCTCGCTCGGCCTGGTCCGTCGTCAGTTGGTGGTTCTCGTCACTCATCGTTTGGGTCGGTCTCCTTGAGTCGGTGTGACTCCTCCCCAGCATAAGTGGGCGTCCCCACACAACCGCTTTGCTCATCAGAGGGACGCCCTTGCGGCGCGGGATGGTACCCGCAGTCATCTGATGGAGGCGTCGATGCCCTCGAACCTCGCGATGCGCCCGACCTCGGCGTCGATCTTGGCGCCCAGCCGCTCGCGATCGCGCTTCGGCAGGCTGAGCGAGATCTCCAGCCTGCCCCCCTTGCGCGACGAGCGCCAGCCTCCGATGACGACGCCGTCCTCGACGATCACGGGCCGGATCCAACCGCCTCCCCCCTCCTTGACGTGGGCTGAGTGCTCGCCGGCGACCGAGAACTCGCGATCCTTCCAACCGAGCAGATAGGTGTCGAAGTTCCCCAGCATCCGGACCTGTCCCTTCGGCGGCAGGCGCGGCAACCCGCCTCGCATCGCCAGCATCGCCTCATCCCCGACCTGGACCTCTTCGATCTCGCGGGAGATCGAGGCGAGCCCGGCGCGGACGTCTCGGAGCGGCAGGCCCGCCCAGTACGCGAAGTCCCAGTCGGTCGCCGGCCCGAAGGCGCCCAGATAGCGCCGGGCGAGCTCCGCGAGCGCCCGGTCTCGATCGAGCGGAGGTGGCTTGCCGAGCCAGTCCTCGCGCCTGATCAGACAGGTGGTCTTTCCGCGGTCGGGGCCCAGACAGGCGATCCCGGAGACCACGGCGGTGAGTGCGAGGTGCATCCCGGTCTGCGCATTCAGCTTGACTCCTGCCGCCTTGATGCGCTCGCGGACTTCGCTGCGCGTCAGCGGTCCCTCCTTCGCGAGCGACCGCGCCACAACTCGGAGCGCCTTGTCCTGCTTGTCCTTCGGCATACGCAGCTGGGAGAGGCGCCGCCGCGACCAGCGTTCGATGGCGGGCTCGAACAGGGGCAGCCACCAGCCGGCCTCGTCGGTCGGGATCAGGTGGATGGTCATCCTCATCACCCAGCTGCGGAGCAGCGAGCGCTCCTCGGTGCGAGCCCGCTTGATGTCGGCCGCGGTCAGCTTCCTGCTCCGCGAGCGGAAGGTGAGTGGTCCGGCGTAGACGTCTTGGGCCTGGGCGCCGGCGATCGAGCGAGCGATCTCGGCGGGATCGGTCGCGGCGAGCGGCCGGTGCAGGAGCTGCGTGGCGGCACGGACCCGCGCGAGCCGGGTGGGATCGATCCGCCTCGCGGGCACCCGCCCTAGTGGACCTTCTTGGTCCGCGCGCGCTGCTGGTGGCGGTCGACGACCTGCGCGATCAGCTTCTGGATACCTGGGTCCCCGCCGACGCGGATGTGACCCGCCTCGTAGGCCTCGCGATAGTCGAGGACCGTGCCTTCCTCCGCCAGCCGGTTGAACTCGGCCCTCTGGAATTCGACGGTGACCCGGGCGTCCTCGGTCGAGGCGGCCTTGCTGATCTTGGGGCCAGGCAGTTCCACCCGGAACATCTGCACGTCGCCCCTGCCCCGCAGCTCCAGCTCGAAGACCAGCTTGAGCGGAGCAAGCGCCGGCACCTCGGCCTGGAAGCGCTCGATCGCAGTCCTGATCAGATCCTGTGTGGAAGCCATCTCACCAAGGTATTGGCTTGCGATTGCGGAAGAAGCCGCCGGTCGGCCCATCGTCGGGGAGGGTCGCGAGCCAAATGGCGGTGTCCGCCCCCTCCTCCACCGACCTCGGCGCGCCCGACCCGCCCATGTCCGTGCGGACCCAGCCCGGGCACATCGCGTTGACCTTGATCTCGCGCTCATCCCAGGCCAGGGTCTTGGTGAGCGCGTTGAGCGCCGCTTTCGAGACTCGGTAGGCGCCGCGGCCGCCGTTCATGTCCGAGAGCTGGCCGGCGCCGCTCGAGACGTTCACGATCCGCCCGTGCAGGCTGCGACGAAGCAAAGGCAGGAAGGCCTCAATCAAGCGCCAGGGACCGAACGTGTTGACCTCGAGGACCTCGTGGGCGCGATCGAGGTCGTACTCCGCGGCGCCGACCGGGTCGCCGTAGATGCCCGCGTTGTTGACCAGCGTGTCGAGGTGGCCGGGGTCCGAGCCGATCTGCTCCTGCACTGCCTCGATCGTTTCCTGTTTGGTCACATCGAGCTCAACCGGAACGATCCCCTCTCCCTCCTCGACATCGTCCGGGTCCCGTGCCCCGGCGAAGACGACGAAGCCATGGTCGGCAGCAAGCTGTCGCGCGATCTCGGCGCCGATCCCCCGGCTCGCCCCGCCGACGAGGGCGACGGAATTCAAATCTTGTTGCGCTCCAGGAGCTTCTTCCCGATCACCATTCGCTGGATCTCGGAGGTCCCTTCACCGATCAGCAGCAGCGGCGCGTCTCGATAGAGCCGCTCGATCTCGTACTCCTTCGAGTAGCCGTAACCGCCGTGGATCCGGAAGGCGTCCTCGACGACTTCCTTGCCGGTCTCGGAGGCGATCAGCTTCGCCATCCCCGCCTCCAGGTCGGAGCGCTCGCCGGCGTCCTTCATCCGGGCTGCCTTGCGGGTGACGAGCCGCGCGGCCTCGATCTTCGTCGCCATGTCGGCGAGCTTGAAGAGGATTGCCTGGTGCTGGGCGATCGGCTTGCCGAAGGTCTTGCGCTCCTGGCTGTACTTCAACGCCAGCTCCAGGGCCCGCTGGGCGATTCCGACGCCGCGGGCGGCAACGTTCACCCGCCCGACCTCGAGCGCGTCCATCATCTGTGAGAAGCCCTTGCCGAGCCCGGCTTCCTCACCGCCCAGGATCCGCTCCGGCGGGCACTTGTAGCCCGAGTAGACGAGCTCCGTGGACTCGACGCCCTTGTAGCCCATCTTCTTGATCTTCGGCGGGATCTCGAGGCCCGCGAACTGGCCCTCGTTGGTCTCCTTCCAGGGCTCCTTCTCGGTGATGAAGCAGGTCATCCCCTTGTAGGGCGGGTCGGCCTTGGGGTCGTTCTTCATCAGCACGAAGACGACGGCAGAGCCGAGCCCGTTCGTGACCCACATCTTCTGCCCCTCGAGGACCCAGTTGCCGTCGTCGTCCTTGGATGCCGCTGCCTTGATGCCCTGCACGTCCGAGCCGACCTCCGGCTCGGAGAGCGAGAAGGCGGCGCGGATCTCGCCGGTAGCCAACTTCGGCAGGAAGTACTGCTTCTGCTCGTCGGTGCCGAACTTCATCAGCAGATAGGAGCCGATGAAGTGGGTGTTGACGACACCGGAGATCGAGATCCAGCCGCGCGAGAGCTCCTCGACGATCATCGCGTAGGTGGTCAGGTCGAGACCCATGCCTCCGAACTCCTCGGGAATCGTCACCCCGAAGAGGCCGAGCTCCTTCATCTGCTCGACGATCGGCTCGGGGAACTTGTCCTCGTGGTCGTACTCCTCGGCGTTGGGGAGGATCTCGTTGTCGACGAAGTTCCGGACCATCTCGACGATGGCCTTCTGCTCCTCGGTCATCTCCTGATAGGTCGTCTGCTCTTGCTCGGTCGCTACGGCCATGGCTCCTCTGAAGTCGTTGGTTGAGGCCCCTCCCCTCGCTAGGTCAGAGGATAGTGAGGGGGCGTTACTCTCGGCGTCGAGTCGATGATGGCCGGGCCACCACAGAACCTCGGCGAGATCGTCAAAGGCATTCGCCAGGGCGGAGCCTTCAGCGAGGGCGCCGTGCTGGAGGGCGAGGAGGGCATCGGGCTAATGGAGATGTTCCTTCAGGAATGGGCGGCGCCGGATTTCGTCACCGTCATGCACAGCGAGTCCGCCGCGCAGGAGTACGAGGGAATCGCGGGCTTCCGCGAGGCCCTCACCGACTGGATCACGCCTTATGAGCGCTTCCGGCTCGCGATCGACGAGGTCATCGCCAGGGACGACAAGCTGGTCTTCCTGGTTCGGCAACTCGCCAGGACGAAGCACCAGAGCGTCGAGATCGAGACTCCGAGCGGCTCTGTCTGGTGGAGCAAGGACGGGCGGCTCACGCAGGCCGTCTTCTATCTCGACCAGCAAAGCGCTCTGAAGGCGGCCGGGATGGATCCCGACCGCCCCAAAGGCGGCTGACTACTCCTCGGCGAGGATCTCGTAGAGCTTGCGGCGGGCGTCCTTCAGGATTCCCGCGGCCTTGGTTAGCTGCTCGTCGTCGTCGGCGCGAGCGAGCTGCTTCGCGGCTCCGATCAGGCGGAAGAGCTCCTTGCGGGCCTCGAAGCGCGGCGAGTCCTCGTCGCCCTCCTCCCAGGGCCTCTCGCCCTCGGTCCGCTCGGGCACGGCCTTCTGACCGTCCTCGGTGAGCGAGTAGACCTTGCGGCCGTCGACCTCCTCGGCCGTGACCAGGCCCTCGTCCTCGAGCAACTGGAGCGTCGGGTAGATCGAGCCGGCACTCGGGCGCCAGCGGCCACCGGTGCGCTCCTCGAGCTCGGTGATCATCTCGTAGCCGTGCATGGGATGGTCATCGATCAGCGCCAGGATGGCGCTGCGGACGTCGCCGCGGCGGACGCGATGGCGTCCCCGGCCGTAACCGCGGCCGGCCCTCATCTCGTGCCGCCCATATCCGTGGCGGCTTCTCTGTCTCTGCATCTGTGTTGTTCCTTTCGATCAATCATGAACTAACGCGATATATCGTAACAGCTCGGCACAACGGGTCTCCGAACGGCTTCGCCCTGGCTGTCGCTATTGAGGGAAAATCCGGCGCCCCCGTCGCAGCAGCCCGACGCCCTCGGTGTCGAACTCACTATGCTCAAGGCCCGAGCAGGCCGCCGATATCGGCGTCCCGGTCGAGGGCCACTACAAGAGCGACCACTACCGCTATTAGGGCGGTTCATCCGCGTGGGAAGGGAGCACGGTGTCCGGAGGGATGCGAATGCGTACTTGGATCGCACTCGTGGCCGGGTGCCTGGCGGGCCTCTTCTCGATGGCGCAGGGAGCCGGGGCGGCGACCCTGCAGCCGGTCGGGACCTTCAGCAACCCGATCTACGTGACCTCTCCGCCGGGGGACCCGCGGCTGTTCGTCGTGGAGCGCGGCGGCACCATCGAAGTCGTCCACGACGGGGTGCAGAGCCAGTTCCTGGACATCCACGACCTGACCACCGAGGAGGGCGAGCGCGGCCTGCTCTCGATGGCGTTCGACCCCAACTACGCGAGGAACGGCCTCTTCTACGTCTTCTATACGGGAACCGCGGCCGCCGATGGCCAGGACGGGCTGGGCCATGTCGACGAGTTCCACGTCAGCTTGAATCCCAACGTCGCCAACCGGGCCAGCCTCCGGCACGTCTTGACGATCACGCGCCCGAGCCCCGGAGCCAGCAATCACAACGGAGGCCAGCTCCAATTCGGCAGCGACGGCCTCCTCTACATCTCCGTCGGGGACGGCGGCACGGGCGGCTCGACCGCCCCCAATCTGGGACTCCTGAACGGCAAGATCCTGCGCATCGACCCGCACGGCGCGGCCCCCGGCGCCTACTCGATCCCGGCGGGCAACCCGTACGCGACGTCAGGCTCCGCGCGCCACGAGATCTGGGCCTCGGGGTTCCGGAACCCGTGGCGGTTCTCGTTCGATGCCGCGACCGGTGATCTGACCATCGGCGACGTCGGCGAGGGCGCCTGGGAGGAGATCGACCTGGCGCCGGCGCCCCCGATCGGACGCGGCGCCAACTTCGGCTGGCCGGCCTGCGAGGGCTTCGCCGGGAGCTGCCCAGGAACGACCCTTCCGGTCTTTGCGTACCCGCACCAAGACCCCGGCGGCGACGTCGCCCACGGCTGCGCGATCATGGGCGGCTACGTCTACCGCGGGACCCAGATCCCCGCGCTGGCCGGGCGCTACCTCTACGCCGATCTCTGCGCGGGCGAGCTGCGCTCGATCAAGCTGGGCATTCCATTCGCCGGTGGCGACCGGGCCGAGAGTGCTCCCGGGACCCTCAGGAACCCCTGGTCCTTCGGCGAGGACGCGAGCTGCAACCTCTACGTCACCAACGGCAACGTGGTGGACAAGCTCGTCGGCCCGCCGTCCTCCGCGAAGCCGGCCTGCCCGGCCAACCCGACCAAGCGGTGGACGGTCACGCCGACCCCGGTCATCTCGGGCCATGCGAAGGCCCTCTACGGAGTCGACTGCTCGTCGGCGAATTCGTGCATGGCTGTCGGCGATTTGACTGCCGGCACACTAAACCCCCTCGACTCGCATCCCATAGTTGAGCGCTGGGACGGCACGAGCTGGCAGATCATGCCGACCCCCCATTCGTTCGGGCTGCACGGCATCTCGTGCCCAAGGGCGAATTTCTGCTTCGCTGTCGGTAGCCGCGAGCAGATCGAGCGCTGGGACGGGACCAGCTGGTCGATTCAGCCGAGCCCGGCCGTCCCGGGCGGCTCGCTCGCCGACATCGACTGCTCCGGACTCCTCGCCTGCACCGCGGTGGGTTCCGTGGTCACCGGCACGCTGGGCCCGACGGGCCCGAACACTCGCACGCTGGCGGAGCGCTGGGACGGCAGCGGCTGGCACGTGCAGTCCACCCCGAACCCCACTGGGTCGGACAGCAGCCAGCTGTCGAGCGTCTCGTGTCCGCTGAAACGCACCTGCACGGCCGTCGGCCAGTCGACCGCGGGCGGCGTGAGCTCGCCCCTGGTCGAGCGCTGGTTCGGGCGCGTCAACGCCTGGGGACAGCAGGCCGCGCCGAAGCCCGAAGGCGCCGCGAGCGCTGGGCTCAGCGGCGTGTCCTGTCCGGACGGCAGCCGGGTCTGCGTGGTCGTCGGATCCTCCACCCCTTCCCAGGGCCAGTCCTCGGTGATGGCCGCACGCCGCATCGGGTTGGGGAGTTGGTCGATCTTCCCTCTGATCACCCTCCCCCGGAGCGGCCTCTCAACGGTGGACTGCCCGGTGGTCCGGTTCTGCCAGGCAACCGGCAACTGGGGAAGTGGCCTGATCGCCGAGCGCTTCGACGGTACGAACTGGCAGGTCGAGGGGATCCCGACAAACTGGCTGTCGAACCCGTCCCTGGCTGATATCTCCTGTCCAAGCCGGTTCTTCTGCATGTCCGTCGGCAACCAGCTGGGCGGTGGCGCGACCCTCAGCACGCTGGCCGTGAAGTGGACGCCCTGAGTCGGCTCTAGCGGTCCGCGACCTCTTCCGCTC
>CAWJDA010000004.1:0-32292 GCA_963841525.1 uncultured Solirubrobacterales bacterium
TGGCGGCGGTCGAGCCGCCCGACCCGGAGGCGGTCGCCGAGCTGGTCGCGAAGGAGGAGGCCGACCGGGTGATCGTCGGATTGCCCACGACCCTTGCGGGGAAGGAGGGCGAGCAGGCCGAGCTGAGCCGCGCCTTCGCCGGTCGGCTGACCGAGCTGCTGGACGTGCCCGTCGAGACCTACGACGAGCGCCTCACCACCCGGATGGCGGACCAGAGCGCGCGCTCGGGGGCGCGTGCCGACCGCGATTCCCTCGCGGCCGCCCACCTGCTCGAGTCCTACCTGATGCGAGGGCGCTCCGCAGATGCGAGGGCGCGCGACAGCGCGACCCGTGATGAGCGGGAGGAGCGCCCCGATTCACGGAGGCAGGGAGGGGGGGAGGCGTAGATGGCCGACGAGCGGGAGTGGTCCGTCGATACGGAGGGCAACCTCACCGCGCCGCGTGACGGCGACGGGGTGAAGCCCCCGACCGACGAGTTCGGCCGCGACGATCCGGCGTCCCTCGAGCGCGAGCGCCGCCGGCGCGAACGCGAGGAGCGGCGCAGCAAGTCGCGCAAGTCGCCAGAGGAGCCCGTGGCGCCGGAGGAGCCCGCATCGCCAGAGGAGCCCGCGGCGGCGGAGGCGCCGAAGGCGCCGGAGCCGCCCCCCGAGCCCGCGGCCGCCGCGCCGCCGAGCGAGCCGGCGCCGAGCCGCCCAGGGCTTCGGGCCCGCTTCCGCCGGGATCGCGGCGAGGCTGGCCCGCCGCGGCGCCGCATCTTCAGCGGCCCCAAGCAGCGCGGGACCTACCGGCGTCGGCGCATTCTCGCCCTGGCGCTGCTGCTGGTTGGGGCGCTGGTGGTCTGGTTCCTCATCGCCTTCTTCCAGCCGCCCCCGTTCGATCCAGGAAACGGATCCGGCGAGGCGATCGTCACCGTCCCGAAGGGGGCGAGCGCCGGCGACGTCGCGGACCTGCTCACCAAGAACGACGTGGTCTCGAACGGGACGCTCTTCGAATGGCGCCTGAAGCTGGCGGGCAAGACGGGCGACATCCTGCCGGGCCGCTACGTCCTGGCGCACAACATGAGCTACGGCACGGCGATCGACCGGCTGACCAGCTCGGGCGGCAAAGTGAATGTGACGATCCCCGAGGGAGAGGACCGGGTTCAGATCGCGGCAACCATCAAGGACCTCGGGCTGAGCGGCGACTACCTGGCGGCGAGCAAGAGCTCCACTGGCTTCGACCCGAACAAGTACGGCGCCCAGAACCCGAAGTCCCTGGAGGGGTTCCTCTTCCCGGCCACCTACCAGCTCGATCCGGGGTCGAGCGTCGACCAGCTCGTTTCGGACCAGCTGCATGGCTTCCAGCAGAACTTCGCGGGAGTGAACATGTCGTATGCGAAGTCGAAGAACCTCACGGTGTATGACGTGCTCACGATCGCCTCGATGATCGATAAGGAGGTGCAGGTGCCCTCCGAGCGCCCGCTGGTCGCCGCCGTGATCTACAACCGGCTGCACCGCGGCATGCCCCTGGGCATCGACGCGACCACTCGGTTCGAGTTCCACAACTACACCGGTGAGATCACCGAGTCCCAGCTCCACTCGCCGTCGCCGTACAACACGCGCATCAACGCGGGCCTGCCGCCCACGCCGATCGGCAATCCGGGGCTCGCGGCGATCCAGGCCGCGGCCCACCCGGCCAAGGTCAACTATCTCTACTACGTGCTGAAGCCGAACGGGAACGGCCAGCACTGCTTCACGGCGAGCGGGGCGGAGTTCAACCAGCTGGTGGCCGCCTACGACGCGGGACGGGCGCCGGCGAACTGCCGCAGTTGACCGCCGCCGAGGGCGGGTCGGCGGCGAAGCGGCTCGCCGTGCTGGGACATCCGGTTTCGCACTCGCACTCGCCCGCGATGCAGAGCGCCGCGCTCGAGGCCCTCGAGCTGTCCGCCGAGTGGAGCTACGAGGCGATCGACGTGGACCCCGCCGAGTTCGACGAACGCGTGCGGGCACTGCCCGGCGAGGGATACGTCGGCGTCAACGTGACGATCCCGCACAAGGAGGCCGCCCTTCGGATCGCGGACCATGCATCCGACGCAGCGCGTCAGATCGGCGCGGCCAACACGCTGAGCTTCCGCGACGACGGCATCCGGGCCGACAACACCGACGCCACGGGACTGCTGGCGGCGCTGCCCGAACCGGTCGAGGGGAAGGCCGCCCTTGTCCTTGGAGCCGGCGGCTCGGCGCGCGCCGCGGTCTGGGCCCTGGCCGGCGAAGGCGCCTCGGTGTCCGTCTGGAACCGCACGGCGACCCGGGCGGACGAGCTCATCCGCGACCTCGCTGGCGCTGGGAGCGTGGCCGAGGGGAGGCTGGCCCCGGTGAGCGCCGATCGGGCCCGGACAGACTCCTTCGATCTGATCGTGAACTGCTCGGCGATCGGCATGGGAAACGAAGATCCGTTCGAGCACCTCCCGCTGGACCCGGACCGGCTCACGGCGGGCGTCGTGGTCGTCGATTTGGTCTACGCCGGCTCGAAGAGCAGGCTGGTCGGCGAGGCGCGCTCCCGAGGCGCGACCGCGGTCGACGGGCTCGAGATCCTCGTGCGCCAGGGTGCAGAGTCGCTCCGCCTTTGGACGGGTATGGACCCACCACTCGACGTCATGCGCGAAGGGGCGCGGAGAGGAAACGAGAGAGATGGCTGAGACGCTCAAGCTGACGCCCCACGAGACGGTGATCATCCGCGAGAGCTCGCCGGAGCTCCTCGAGGTGGAGGGGAGCTGGGGGCCTGGGGGAAAGCCGCCGCCCGCTCACTACCACCCCGCCCAGGACGAACACTTCGAGGTTTTCGAGGGGACGCTGACGGCCCGGGTTGGGGGCGAGGAGCGCGAGATCGCCAAGGGCGAGACCCTCGACATCCCGCGCGGCACGCGACACCAGATCTGGAACAAGGGAGCCAAGCCGACGCGCGCGCTCTGGCAGACGCGACCTGCCCTGAGAACCGAGCAGTGGTTCAGGACGATCGATCGCACGATCCGGGACGGTCGGGTCGACGGGAAGGGCATGCCCGGGCCGCTGGCTTTCGGGGTCTATCTGACCGAGTTCCGGGACGTCTTCCGGCTCGGCAATGCGCCGGACGCCCTCACTCGTCCTCTGCTCGCGACCCTGGCGCTGATCGGGCGTGCGAAGGGCTACAAGGTCGAGCCCTGAGGCCCGAGACCCTGAGCCCGTGGTGCTAACTTTTCGTTAGTGCCGAAGCTGAAGTTCATCTCGGGAGGCCTGCGGGCGATCTCCGACGGCGTCGCCAACGGCGTCCCGGCCAAGCCGCCCGAGCGGCTGCCGGACGCAGATGCGTTCGATGCCTACTCCCGCACGGTGGCCGGAGTGGCGGAGCGCCTGGGCCCGTCCGTGGCACACCTCGCCGTCTCGAGGCGCACCCGTCGCGGGCGCGTGGCCGAGGGCGCCGGCAGCGGCGTCGCGATCTCCTCCGACGGCTACATGCTGACCTCCGCCCACGTCATCTCCGGGGGCAATCGCGTCAGCGCCTCGTTCTCGGACGGCCGCGAGATCGGCGCGGAGGTCGTCGGCGCTGATCCGCTCTCCGACCTGGCCGTGGTCCGCGCCGACGGGCGCGATCTCAGTCCGGCCGAGCTCGGCGACGCCGACGAGCTGCGGGTCGGTCAGCTGGTTGTCGCGATCGGCAGCCCGATGGGCCTGGCCGGGACCGTGACGGCCGGTGTGGTCTCCGCTCTCGGTCGGTCCCTTCCCACGCGCTCCGGATCGGCCGGGCGCTTGGTCGAGAACGTGATCCAGACGGACGCCGCTCTCAATCCCGGCAACTCGGGTGGGGCGCTGGCGGATGGCCTCAGCCGCGTGATCGGGGTCAACACGGCGGTTGCAGGGATCGGCCTCGGCCTCGCGGTGCCGATCAATGACGCCACCCGGAAGATCATCTCCGCCCTGATGAAGGAGGGCCGGGTGCGGCGCGCCTACATCGGCATCGTCGGCGGCTCGCGGCCGCTCCCGCCGCGAATCGCCTCTCGCCTCGGACGGGAGAAGGGGATCGAGGTGGTTGAGGTCGTCTCGGGCAGCCCGGCCGCCCGCGCCGGCCTTCGGGCGGAGGACCTGATCGTCGCCGTCGACGGCGAGCCGATGGGCGACGTCGGCGACCTGCAGCGGCTGATGGTCGCGGAGCGGATCGGTCAGGGCATCGAGGTCGACGTCGTCCGCGACGGCGACCTGCTCAAGCAGAGCCTGATTCCCCGCGAGCTCGAGACCTAGAGCTTCACTTCTTCCCCTTCGGCTTCTTCTTCCCGGCTCCGGGGGCCACCACGCGAATCTGGGCGGCGACCTTGCCCGAGGGCAGGAACTGGATCCCGACCGTTCCCGGCGCCGTCGGCAGCAGCTCGAACCGGGCCGGCGCGTTGGGGGACGCGAAGCCGAGCTGCCCGAACTCCTGGATTTCCAGCTGTGTGGGAAATCGCGAGGCCACCAGCAGGACCAGCTGCTGGCCGACCCTGACAGGGGAGACCACGGGGAATTTCTTGACTCCGACCGTGATCTTGGTCGGCGGCAGGAACGCCGGCGAGGGCACCGCCGCCGTGGTGGTTGTCGGCTGCGTGGTCGTGGTGGCGCTGGTGGTCCCGTCGCGAAGCGAGTGCTGCGGGACCAGCGCCGCCGCCAGGGTCGAGATGCCCAGCAGGACCAGCATCACGATCAGCAGGCGTCGCGCCGCCATCAGTGGGGGGAGAGCTCCGGAGCCACGGCGCTCTCAACGATATGGCCGCCGCCGTGCTCGACGCCTCCCTCGTCGCGCTGCTCGGCGTGGTCACGGTCAGCGACCTGCGCACCCGCCTGGTGCCCGACGGCGCGCTGCTTGCCAGCCTGCTCGTCGCGATCCCGGTCTGCCTGGCGTCGGATCCGGGTGCGGTGCCCGGGCGGGTGCTGGCCGGCCTCGGCGCCGGCGGCTTCCTGCTCGCGGCGGCGCTGATCAGGCCCGATGGCATGGGACTCGGCGACGTCAAGCTCGCCGCCGTCCTGGGTTTCTACCTCGGCGGAGCGGTGATCGAGACGATGCTCATCTCCTTCGCGGCCGGGTCGGTGGCGGGCCTGGTGCTCCTCATCCGCCACGGCTGGCGGGCACGGAGCCGCAGCATCCCCTTTGCACCGTTCCTCGCGCTCGGTGCGCTCCTCGCGATCGCGTCGCACGTCTGACAGCCCCGCGCAAGTGTCAGACCGGGACCGGGCACGTGCGCCATCTACGCTCCCCGCGTGACTTTGAGGTTCACGACAGCGGGCGAATCGCACGGCCCTGGGCTGGTGGCGATCGTCGAGGGGCTGCCGGCCGGGCTCGAGCTCGACCGCGAGGCGCTCGATCGCGACATGGCGCGGCGCCAGCTCGGCCATGGCCGCGGCGGCAGGATGAAGATCGAGAGCGACTCGGTGGAGGTCCGCTCCGGGCTCCGCCACGGGTGCACCCTGGGCAGCCCGATCGCCGTCCTGGTCGCCAATCGCGACTACCCGAACTGGGACGAGCGGATGAATCCCTGGCCCGTCGACGCCGAGATCGAGGAGTCGCACCTGCCGCGGCCCGGCCACGCCGATCTCGCAGGGACGCTCAAATTCGGCCACCGGGACGCCCGCAACGTGCTGGAGCGCGCCAGCGCTCGGGAGACCGCGGCGCGTGTCGCCGCCGGCTCGATCGCGCGGGGATTCCTGAGCGCGGTCGGTGTGAGCGTCCACAGCCACGTGGTCCAGATCGCCTCAGTGTCCGCGCCGGAGCGCGACGACCTGGGACCCGAGGACTTCAAGGAAGTCGACGATTCGCCCGTCCGCTGCCTCGATCCGGACACCTCGGAGGCGATGGTCGCCGAGATCGACCGGCTGCGGAAGGAGAACGAGTCGCTGGGCGGCAAGTTCGAGGTACGCGCCTTCGGCCTGGTCCCGGGGATCGGGTCCCACGTCTCCTGGAGCGAGAAGCTCGACGGCCGCCTGGCGCAGGCCGTCTGCTCGATCCAGTCCGTGAAGGGAGTCTCGCTCGGCGAGGCCTGGGAGGTCGCGGGCAAGCCCGGCTCGGAGGCGCATGACGAGATCTTCTGGTCGGAGGAGCGTGGCTGGTACCGCGAGACGAACCGGGCCGGCGGCCTCGAGGGCGGGATGACCAACGGCGAGCCGCTGGTGGTGCAGGCCGCGATCAAGCCGATCTCGACCATGACGCAGCCGTTGCGCTCCGTGGACACCGAAACCAAGGAGCCGGCGCAGGCGATGAGGGAGCGGACCGACTCGACCGTCGTGCCCGCGGCGGCGGTCGTCGCGGAGGCGATGGTCGCGCTGGTTCTGGCCGGCGCCTACCGGGAGAAGTTCGGCGGCGATCACATCGACGACGTGCTGGCGGCGCTCTCGGCCTACAAGGAGCGCATCGGATGGCGGAGGTAGCTCCTTCGCGGTCGGGCTCGCACCACGGAATCGTCTTCATCGGGTTCATGGCGGCGGGCAAGACGCGGGCCGCACACGCCGTCGCGGAGCGCCTCGGGCTCGGGGTGATCGACACCGACGAGCTGCTCGAGGGGGAGCTCGGCGAGCCCATCGCGACGTTCTTCGAGCGTGAGGGCGAGGCCGAGTTCCGGCGCCGCGAGGAGCGGTTGGTCGTCTCGGCGCTCGACGCGCTCGCCGGGCAGGTCGGCGGGGCCTCTTCCGTGGTTGCGCTCGGGGGCGGGGCGATCGAGAGCTCGGGGGTCCGCCGGGCTCTCGCGGACCACATGCCCGTCTGGTGTGCCGTCGACGAGGGGATCGCCTGGGAGCGCGCCTCGGGTTCGGACCGGCCGCTGGCGGCCGACCGCAGCGAGTTCTCCGAGCGCTACGCGCGCCGCCGGCCGATCTACGAGTCGCTCGCCCGGGCGATCCTGCCCTCGAACGCGCGGGAGGCGGCCGGACCGGCCGCCCCCTGGCTGGCGGCGATGCGGGGCACGCCGGCTGTGCGCATGGCGTGGGCCGAATCCGAGAGCGGCGCCTACCCGGCCGCGGTCGGCGATGGGGCGATCGGGCTACTCGACGATGCCCGTGAGGCACTTCCCGACGCTCTCCCCGCGCGCACGTTCTGCGTCGCCGACGACGAGGCGTTGCGCCGTCACCGCGGGCTGCTCCCTCGCACCGAGGCGACCATCGGCGTCGAGGGCACTGAGTCATCCAAGACGATCGCCGAGGCGGAGCGGATCCTCGGCGATCTCTCCTCCGCTGGGGCGAACCGCGACGACTGCGTGCTGGCTTTCGGGGGCGGGGTGGTGGGCGACCTCGCCGGCTTCTGCGCGGCCACCTACCAGCGGGGCGTGGCGCTGGTCCAGGCCCCAACGACCCTTGTCGCCCAGGTCGATTCGGCCTACGGCGGGAAGACCGGGGTGGACCTTCCCGAGGCGAAGAACTACGTCGGCGCGTACCACATGCCGATTGCGGTGCTGGCCGACCCCAGCATGCTCACCACTCTCCCGGCGGAGGAGCTCGCCGCCGGATTCGTCGAGGTCGTCAAGACGGCGCTGATCGCCGGCGATCCGCTCTGGTCGCGCGTCAAGGAGATCCTGGCGCTCGATCCGAGGGAGATGACGGATGTCATCTTCGACTGCGCCAGGACCAAGATCCAGGTGGTCGCATCGGACGAGCGGGACTCCGGCCGCCGGATGGTCCTCAACCTCGGCCATACGGTCGGCCACGCGATCGAGGCGGCCACCGGCTACAGGCGCTATCGCCACGGTGAGGCGGTCGGCCTCGGGCTGCTGGCGGCTCTGCGCCTCTCGGGAGCAGACTCCCTGCGCAGCGAGGTCGAGGGGCTGCTGGCCTCGCATGGCCTGCCTGTCTCCCTGGATGCATCCGTCGACACGGAACAGGTACTTGCCGCGATGGGGCGGGACAAGAAGCGCGACCGCGAGGGCCTCGGCTTCGTCCTGCTCGATCAGCCCGGCCGGCCGCGCTGGGGCCAGCAGGTGGAGCCGGATAGGGTGCGCGCGGTCGTCGAGGAGCTCAAGTAGTGGCAAGCACACGGAACCGAGTCGAGGTGATCCACGGCGTCAACCTGGACATGCTCGGCAGCCGCGAGGTGGACATCTATGGCGACTTCACGCTCCCCGAGCTGGAGGTGAGGATCAAGCACTGGGCCAGGGACCTGGACCTGGAGGCAGCGTTCTTCGATACGAACTCCGAGGGCGAGCTCGTCGAGCACCTGCACCGGCTGCCGGAGAGGGCCGACGCGGCGATCATCAACGCAGGGGCCTGGACCCACTACTCCTGGGCGATTCGTGACGCGCTCGACCTGACCGGCGTCCCCACGGTCGAGGTTCACCTCTCGGACATCTCCAAGCGCGAGGAATGGCGGCGTCACTCGGTCTTCGAGGGCCTCGACCTGCTGATTGCGCAGATCCACGGCAAGGGCCCGGACGGCTACCGGGAAGGGCTCGAGCTGATCGCAGGGAGGCTCGGGGTATGAGCAGGGGTGCCCGGCTCGCCGAGCTCGTGGCCGAGCACGAGCTCGACCAGCTCTTCGTCTCGGACCTGGTCAACGTCCGCTACCTGACTGGATTCACGGGGACGAACGGCGCCTGCCTGGTGGGCCGCTCCGAGCTCGTCTTCTTCACCGACTTCCGCTACACCGAGCGGGCGAAGGACGAGGTCGATCCGGAGTGGGAGCGACCCGAGGCCGAGAGGGAGCTGGTCCCGCAGATCGTCGCCCGGATGTCGGGCAGGGTCGGGTTCGAGGACGCCAAGCTGAGCGTCCGCCAGCTCGCGCGGCTCGAGGCGGCCGCGGGGGAGGATGCCGAGTTCGTCCCCGCCGGTGACCTGGTCGAACAGCTCCGCGTCGTCAAGGGGACCGAGGAGCTGGAGCGCATCGCCGCCGCGGCCGAGCTCACCGACGGTGTCTACGAATGGGCTCTCGAGCGCGGGCTCGCCGGCCGGACCGAGCGTGACGTCGCCCGCGCCTGCGAGGCGCGGCTGCGCGAGCTCGGGGCGGAGCCCTCATTCCCGCCGATCGTCGCCGCCGGGGAGAACGGAGCGCTCCCGCACGCGGAGCCTGGCGACCGCGAGATCGGCTCTGGCGAGCTGGTCGTCTTCGACATGGGCGCGCTGCTCGACGGCTACTGCTCGGATTGCACGCGCACCTTCGCGACCGGCGATCCGGGCGACGACGCCCGCGAGGTCTACGAGCTGGTGCAACGAGCCCAGGCCGCCGCCCTGGAGGCCGTGCGCCCCGCGGCCGCCGGCAAGGAGGTGGACGCGGTGGCCCGGGAGATGATCTCGGAGGCCGGCCACGGCGACCACTTCGGCCACGGGCTGGGGCACGGGGTGGGGCTCGAGGTCCACGAGGGCCCCCGCCTCGCGACGACCTCCGAGGACGAGCTGGCGGCGGGGAACGTGGTCACCGTGGAGCCCGGCGTCTACCTGCCAGGGCGGCTCGGTGTGCGGATCGAGGACCTGGTCGTGGTCACGGGCGACGGCTACCGCAACCTGAGCCGGCTCGGCAAGGACCTGCGGATCGTCTGAACCAGGTCGCGGCCACGAGCGGCCGCCCAGCGCAAGTCGCGGCGGCTCCGCCGCCGCTCCGAGATGCAGCGGCCTGGTGGCCGCTAGGCAGTGGCGGGCGCCTCGATCGGCCCCGCCGCCGGCTCGCCGCCGCGCCTGATGCGGGCGCCCAGCAGCGGGAAGATCAGGGTGGAGATGATCGCCGCGCCGACCAGCCCCGCGGCCGTGGAGGTCTCCATGTGTCCGGCGTCGATCGCCAGCGTGGTGATCGCGACCACTAGCGGCAGCTCGGTCGAGCAGTACACGGCTAGCGCGAAGCGGTCCCGCAGCGCCAGCTCGCCGCGATAGATCAGGAGTGCCGGAATTCCCCGGACGACCAGGAACAGACCCACGAACATCGGCACCTTGAGCAGTGCAGATGCGCTCGAGGTGAGCGCGTTAAGGTCGAAGGCCATGCCGCTGGTGACGAAAAAGAACGGGATCAAGAGCCCGTAGCCGACCGCCGTGAGCTTCGAGTCGAACACGCTCACCTCGCGGCCGCGCAGCGCGATGCGCGTGATCATGCCCGCGACGAAGCCCCCGAGCAGCAGGTCGAGACCGAGCTGCGCCGCAAGCGCGACCAGGCTGAAGACGAGGACGACTGCGAGCCGCACGGCTAGCTGGCTCGACGTCTCGAACGTCTTCTCGACCAGCGGCCAGCCACGCCACGCGGATCGAACCGCAAGGATGCCCGTCAGGACAGCGAGGACGATGAAGAGGACGAGGATCACCGCTTCGTGGATCGGGTGCCCGGTCGAGAGGATCAGCGTCACCAGCAGGATCGGTCCGAACTCCCCGATTGCGCCGGCCCCGAGCAGATAGGTCCCGAACCTGGTCCTCATTTCACCTGAATCGCTCAGGATCGGGATCAAGGTGCCGATCGCCGTCGTCGCCATCGCCGACCCCGTGTAGAGAAAGGAGAGGATGATCCCGGCCGACGCGAGAGCGCCCCCGATCCCGTAGGCCAGCGTGAGCGAGATTGCCCAGCCGATCACGGCGAGCTCCAAAGGCCGGCCCTTGATCCGATCGAAATCGATCTCGTAGCCCGCGAAGAAGAAGAGCATCCCCAGGCCCAGGTCGCCGAGCAGCGAGGTCGTGGGATCGACCCGTGCGATGTCGAAGCCCTGCGGGCCGATCACGATCCCGAGCACGAGCTCCAGCACCACCACCGGGATCGTCAGGCGGGGTGAGAGCGCCAGGACGATCACGGCGGCGACGGCGGCCGCCATGACCATCACGAGGGCAGAGGTCTCGTCCACGCCCGCCGCAACGGTGACGCCGATCGGGATCTGAGCCATCGGCGGGACTCTAGGAGTCGCATCGGCGCGATCCCGCGCGTGGGGAGCGGCGGTGCTACCGGGCGGCGGGGAACTCGTCCCCATGCCGGACCCTGGCGCGGCCCTCGCCATAGCTCCGGGTCTCGACCACAGTCAGGCTCCAGATCAGGACGGCGAGCACCGCGAGGATCGCGAGCGCGGGCAGCGCCACTGCGGCCGGAATGAGGGCGAACAGGACCAACGCCAGGGCGAGACGGCGCGAGTTCAACGTGTGAACGTGCCGGTAGCGGAAGGCGGCCAGGCCGAGCAGGTAGATCGCCACTCCGCCGAGCAGGGCGAACGCCGGCACCACGTCGAGTGAGTCGTCGACGTGTCCCAGCGTCTTCTTCAACCCCAGGGCAAACAGGATGATCCCGGCGATGATCGGGAAGTGGATGAAGGAGTAGGAGTCGCGGGCCAGCTCGTTCCGCTCGCGGCCCTCCGGGGCGTTGGCGAGCCGCCGGGCTGAGACCAGTGCGACGACGTCGAAGTAGGTCCACCACATCGCGGCGACCACAGCGATCCCGAGTACCGCGGCGCCGGCGATGCCCCAGGTCAGCGATGAGCCCGCGCCGACGCCGATGGCGACGATCGACTCACCCAGGGCGATGATCACGATCAGGCCGTGCCGTTCGGCGAAGTGCCCGGGCACCAGCCGCCATCCCTCCGACCCGAACAGGTAGGGCTCGCCCATGTCGAAGACCAGGGCGAGGCTCCAGAGGACCACCTGCCCGGCGGTGTCGAGGAACGACCCGGCGATCAGCAGCGCGACCGCGATCGCCGTGCCGACCGCGAGCCCGAGCACGGAGCGGCGGAACACGGGGTCGTCGCTGCTGGCGAGCAGAAAGAGAGCGATGTGCGCGATGCGGACGGCGGAGTAGGCGAGCGCGAACTCCGTCGCGAGCCCACCGAAGGACTCCGGCACGCAGATCGCGGCGATCAGGAACGACGCCATCGCGCAGAAGAGGACGATTCGGATCGCGCCCTCCTCGGGATCGAAGACGCTGGTCAGCCAGGCGTAGCCCACCCACGACCACCAGAGCAGGGCGAGCACCAGCATTCCCTCGCCGACGCCGCCCCAGGTCGTGTTGTGCGACATCAGCGTGGTGCATTGGGTGATGGCGAGGACGAAGACCAGATCGAAGAAGAGCTCGAGCGGCATCACGCGGTCCTCCTGGCGGAACGCGGCTCCCAGACGAGACGAGGACGACTCCCTCACGGCTGCCATCGACGGCATCCTGCCACGAGTTCCCGTCGGCGGCGCCGCTCTCGGGATGTGCGAAGGGTGGCACCCGGCCCGCACCAGCGGGCCGGGTGCCAGCCCGCTAGGACTTGATGAAGGGCTGAACCGCCTTCGTCACCTGCTCCATGCTGAGGCTCGGGTCGAATGCCCCGGCCGCCGGGTCCGGCTAGTCTGGGGCGGTCGCGAAGCGTGGCGGGCATACACCTGGACGATCGAGCCGGCCGAGCCCAGGACCGCCTTCGATGGAGATCATCGGGGCGAGGGCCATGTAGGCGTTGACCAGGTGTCCTCAAAGGTCTGGGCGAGCTTCAGGAACCCGGCGGTGTCGTTGTATGGGAACGCCACCTTGGGCGCCGGGACGGGCGTGCCGCCCGCCTGCGTCATGAACGCCGTCAGCCGCGCGCGACGTGCTGGGCTCGTCTCGGCTAGCAGGTTGATCAGCTTCCTCATTCGCGGCACCATGGCTCGACGGTCTCACCGCCCTGGCGGCGGCAATCGAGCGAGTCCGGAGAGATGACCCTCGCAACGACATCGCGAGGCTCTCGGCGCTGCGCGGCCCGCGTCCCGTCGCCATAGAGCCTGACCGGCGCTCAGATCTGCTCTCGGAAGGGCGGCTGATCGCGGACTCGGCACCGGGTGGATCAGTTGACTGTCATTCATGGTGTTCTCCTTCTCGTCATCGGGGCGACTACGACGATGAACGGCTTTGACGAGAGTTGAGGCGCTTCGACGAGTCCGTCGCGTCTTGCGCGCGCTGCTCCGGGGGGACGATGGCCGAGGAGCGGTTGAGGGCCGCCGCGAGACGGCGTTCTTCGCACTATGGCGAGAGCCGAGAGAACCTGGGGGCTTGTTGCCGTCCCTCCCGGGAGGGCGGGGTCCCGAATCTGGAGGTCCGGCAGCTGGGGATCGGGCTATCAGCGGGAATTGTCTTCGGTTGCGACGCCGCTCGCCCGACTGCTGGCTTGCCGCGCTTAAACGCGACGGCCCCGATCAGTTCGCTGACGCCGCCGGTCAGCTCGCGCAGAAGCTCGGCCAGCGGGAGAGGCCGGAGTACGAGAGGGGTTCCCGAACGCCCTCGTCACCATTGGACCGTGCGAGGATCGGGCGGAGGTCGATCGCATGCTCGAAGACGTGCTCGGGCCGTTGCTGAGGCGGGGGTGGTGCTGTCGCTGCCTCCGCAGGCGGCCAGAAACGCGGCCAGCGCGGACGATCCTCCCGTCAGGGCCACGAACTTGCGACGGGAGACCGGGTCGGCGGTGGCACGCGCGATCGCGCTCTTCCTCTGCTCGACCGGCGGTCCATCCTCCACCCGTTCTCTTGTTGCATCAGCCATCTCTTCTCCTTCTTCGGGTTCGAGAGGCGACTACGCGGCCCTGGATTGATCGGATCAGCCGCTCCGCTCAGATTTCTTTTGTCCGGCGCTGATCCGATCGGTGCGGCGTCGGCGTAGGAGGAGGCATGCCAAACATTGGACCTATGGAAATCCTGGTCGTTCTGATCATCGCCCTCGTCGTCTTCGGCCCCAAGCGTCTTCCCGAGCTCGGTCAGTCGGTCGGCAAGGGAATTCGCGAGTTCCGCGGATCGTTGAGCGGTGAGCATCAGGACACCGAAGATAAGAAGACCGATGCCGACGAGTTGCGCCGGACGAGCGCCGTGTCTGCGATCTAGGGATGCGCGCCGCAGCACGTGTCACGCTGAACGGCTGCCTCTCGAACTCACGGGCGGGCCGGTTGGGCCCAGTGGGTACAGCTCTGGCGCGCTGCTGGCGAACGAGCCTGCTCAAATCGAGCGGGTGGCGGAACAGGTGATCCCACGGGCACCGAGCCTCCGGTCGACCTTGACCGTGGCCGCCTATGGCGCCGTGGTGCTCGCCCTGCCGGTACTCCTCTACGAGCTCTACGCGTTCTTCCTGCCGGCCCTGGCCCCGAGCGAGCGGAAGGTGATCCTGCCGCTGCTCCTGCTGGTCCCGGCGCTGTTCATCGCGGGAGTCGTCTTTTCCTATTTCGTCGTCTTTCCAGCGGCCGCGAAGTTCCTCCTCAACTTCAACGACCATCAGTTCAACATCCAGGTCCGGGCGCGCGACTACTACAGCTTCTTCACCACGACCCTGCCCCGTCGGGATCTCGACCAACGGTCGGCGATCCTGGCTCGCGAGGCCGCCTCGGCATCGGCACGCCGAGCCGCTGGCGGCAAACCGCCGCTACGCCTATCTGGCCTGCGCAGTGATCGCCGCGGCGCTTCCCGGCGTAGACCCAGTGACCATGTTGATCGAGACCGTTCCCCTGGTGGTCCTGTTCGAGCTGAGCATCGTGCTGGCTCGGCTGTTCGGGACGCCCGGCGAAACCCCCTTGACGCAAACGGCGGCCCAGGACCCATGAGGCGCTGGCTGACCACGACCCTTGCAGCCTTCGCGGCTGCGATGGCCCTGATCGCCTGCGGCGGCGGGAGTGAGGGCGGCAGCACCAACTCGGGTGCCGCTTCGACCACCCAGGCTTCTGCGGGCGACTCGGTGACGATCAAGGACTTCGCCTACTCGCCTCCGGACCTCACGGTGAGCCGGGGGAGCGCCATCAGGTTCGCGAATCAGGACTCGACGAACCACACGGCCACCGCCAGCGGAGGGGGCTTCGACACCGGGACGATCGGCAAGGGCCAGTCGAAGACGGTGACCCTGCAGAGTCGGGGGACCATCCGCCTACGTCTGTCTCGTCTCACCCCTTCATGCACGGAACGATCACCGTCAAGTGAGCGGCCCGGGCCTGGGCCTGCTCACAGCCAGCTTCCGCCGGGCGGGACGACGCGAAGCCGCTCTGCGAGCTCCGGGGTAACGGCATCCCCCAGCTCGGCGACCGATCCGACGCCGCGCTCCTCGATCAGCTCCGCCAGGTCGAGCCATGCCCTGCCTACGGGTGCAACCTTCTGCTCGAGCCCGCCACCGGACAGCCCCCGGAATCGCTCGGCGAGGGCTCTCGCGTCGGCACTGCCGATCTCCCCGAACGCCACGTAGCGGTCCCCGACGAAGACCTCACGGCCCAGCAGCTCTTCGCGGGAATCGGTCACATCCCGATTATCCACGCCGTCGCCAACCAGACCCGGCCGAATGGCCGAGCGCTTGACATGGCAAATACGCAGCAGTAGGTTGGCTCGGCTTGAGCTGGTTGCTGCCTCGTGATCGAGTGCTCGGGCAGGAGAGGTGCAGGATGCATCAGGGCGTTACCGCTATAGGGCACAGGCGGTAGGCCGCATGTGCTTGGCGATTCCGGGTCAGGTGGTCGAAGTGCTCGATCCCGAGAACCGAATCGCGCAGGTCGACGTCGCCGGAGTCCGGCGGAGCGTCAACATCGGGTTGCTCGACGAGGGTGGTGATTCGGCCGAGCCGGGTGACTGGGTCCTGATTCACGTGGGGTTCGCGATCTCCAAGGTCGATGAGGACGAGGCGACCGCCACTCGGAAGCTGCTGGAGGGTATGGGGGCGGACTATGAGCAGGAGCTCGAAGAGCTGAAGGCGAGCGTGATCGAGTGACCAGCCAGTGCGATCACGCTACGGGATGCATCACCTGTGGGGACGAGGCCGTGGAGATGAGGGTGATTCGCATCGATCGCGAGCGCGAGCTCGCGCTCTGCGAGGCCCCGGCCGACAGCGCACGCAGCAGCGTGGAGACCGCGCTGGTCGCTCCAGTGACCGAGGGGGACAGGCTTCTGGTTCATGCCGGCACGGCGATCGCACGGCTCGACGGGGCGGGGGTGCTCGGATGACCATGAAGTTCGTCGACGAGTTCCGCGACGCCGAGCTGGGGCAGGCGCTGGCTCAACAGATCCTCGAAGCCGTCGAGCCCGGCCGTCACTACAAGGTGATGGAGGTCTGCGGCGGCCACACCCACTCGATCTACAAGTACGGGATCGACGACCTGCTCCCCGAGAACGTCGAGCTGGTCCACGGCCCCGGCTGTCCCGTCTGCGTGATCCCGATGGGGCGCGTCGACGACGGCATCGCGATGGCAACCGAGAACGACATCATCTTCGCCTGCTTCGGCGACATGATGCGCGTGCCCGGCTCGGAGAAGACCTTCACCCAGGTGAAGGCCGAAGGGGCGGACATCCGCATGGTCTACTCCCCGCTCGACGCGCTCCGGCTGGCGAAGCAGAACCCGGATCGCGAGGTGGTGTTCTTCGCGATCGGATTCGAGACCACGGCGCCGTCCACGGCGCTGACGCTGAAGCGCGCCAAGGCCGAAGGGGTGACGAACTTCTCCTGTATGTGCAACCACGTCACGATCGTGCCGCCGCTGCGCGCGCTGCTCGACTCACCCGACCTGCGGCTCGACGGCTTCATCGGGCCGGGGCATGTCTCCACCGTCGTCGGGGCTCGGCCCTTCGAGTTCATTCCGAAGGACTACGGCAAGCCGGTCGTGGTCGCCGGGTTCGAGCCACTCGACATCCTGCATGCGATCAGGATGATCCTCGCCCAGCTCGGCGAGGGCCGCTGCGAGGTCGAGAACCAGTACAGCCGTGTCGTCCCCTATGACGGGAACCCGGCGGCACTGAGGGTGATGTCCGAGGTCTTCGAGCTGCGCCCCCATTTCGAGTGGCGCGGGCTGGGCTTCATCTCGCAGAGCGCGCTGAGGTTGAGCGACGACTATGCGGACCTCGACGCCGAGCAGCGCTTTGGAGTCCCGGGGGTCCGGGTCGCCGATCCCAAGGCGTGCCAGTGCGGGGAGGTCCTCAAGGGCGTGATCAAGCCCTACGAATGCAAGGTCTTCGGCACGGCGTGCACCCCGGAGCACGCGATCGGCACCTGCATGGTCTCTCCGGAGGGCGCCTGTGCCGCGTACTACAACTACGGGCGCTTCGCTCGCGAAAAGGAGCTGGTCTGATTGTCCGAGCGCGGAGCAGTCAGAGCGGAGCGCGATTCATCGAGCGCCGTCAGCGAGCGCGAGCGGAAGGTTCTGGAGATCATCGAGACGGCGCGTGCCAAGCGGCCGAGGTTCAAGGACGAGGCCGTCACCATGGCGCACGGGGCCGGCGGCAAGGCAACGCAGACCCTGATCGAGGGTCTGCTGGTGCCCGCGCTCGCCAAGGAGGGAGAGACCCTCGAGGAGATGGGAGACGCGGGCGTGGTCACGGTCGACGACCTCGACCTCGCCCTGACGACGGACAGCTACGTCGTCCGGCCGATCCGCTTCCCTGGCGGGTCCATCGGCGAGCTCGCCGTGAACGGGACTGCGAACGACCTGGCTGTTGCCGGGGCCAGGCCGAAGGCGCTCAGCCTCTCTCTGATCCTGGAGGAGGGACTGCCGGCCGACGAGCTGCGCGCGGAGGTCGAGGCGATCGCCCATGCGGCGGAGCGGGCCGAGGTCCAGATCGCAACCGGCGACACCAAGGTCGTCGAGCGAGGGCACGCGGACGGCATGTACATCTGCACCTCGGGGATCGGGAGGATCGATCCCAGGGCCACGCTATCGCCGCGTTCGCTGAGGCCCGGCGATCGAATCCTCATCTCGGGCACGGTCGGCGATCACGGCTCGGCGATCATGCTCGCCCGAGACGAGTTCTCGCTCGACGCGGAGATCGAATCGGACACCCAGCCCCTCTGGCCGGCCGTGGACGCGCTGCTCGAGGCCGCCGGAGCGGACCTCCACTGCATGCGGGACGCGACGCGCGGCGGAGCGGCCTCGGTACTGAACGAGCTCGCCCGCGCGTCGGGAGTCGCGATCAGCGTGCGGGAGGGCGACGTTCCGGTCAACCCGGCAGTGGGCGGCGCCGCCGAGATGCTCGGCATCGACCCGATGTACGTCGCCAACGAGGGGAAGCTGGTGGCGTTCGTTGCTCCCGAGCGGGCGGACGATGCGTTGCAGGCGTTGCGCTCGGTCCCCGGCTGCGAGGCCGCGGCCGAGATCGGAGAGGTGAAGACGGAGCCGCCGGGCATGGTGCTGGTGGAAACGGCCTTCGGCGGTAAGCGGGTGATGGACCAGCTGGTTGGAGACCCACTGCCCAGGATTTGCTGAGAGCTTTGGACGACGAAACCAAGGAGGAGTAATGGCCAACGCAGTCGAGTTCGTACCGGATCAGGCAAAGACGGAGGCGGTCGAAGCCCATGTGATCTGGATGACGACCGGTCTTGGCTGCGATGGCGACTCGGTCGCCATGACTTCGGCCGTCGACCCGAGCCTCGAGGACATCGTCACGCAGGCGATCCCCGGCATGCCCAAGGTGATCGTCCACAACCCGGTGCTCGCCTACGAGAACGGAGACGAGTTCATGCAGGCCTGGTACGACGCCGAGGCCGGCAAGCTCGACCCGTTCGTGCTGATCGTCGAGGGCTCGATTCCGAACGAGGAGCTCTCTGGCGAGGGCTACTGGGCGGCGATGGGAACCGACCACGACACCGGCCAGCCGATCACCACCAACGAGTGGGTGGACCGGCTCGCGCCGAAGGCGGCGGCGGTGGTTGCCCTCGGGACCTGCGCGACATACGGCGGCATCCCGGCGATGAAGAACAACCCGACCGGCGCAATGGGTGTCGCCGACTACCTCGGCTGGGACTGGAAGTCGAGCGCGGGATTGCCGGTGGTGAACATCCCGGGCTGCCCGACGCAGCCAGACAACACGACGGAGTCCCTGCTGTACCTGGCGCTCCATCTCGCCGGGCGGGCCCCGGTCCCCGATCTCGACGATGCGCACCGACCGACGTGGCTGTTCGGGCGCACGGTGCGTGAGTCGTGTAACCGCGGCGGCTTTTCGGAGCAGGGGGAGTTCGCGACGGAGTACGGCTCCGACCACCGCTGCCTGGTGAAGCTGGGCTGCAAGGGTCCGGTGGTGAAGTGCAACGTCCCGGTGCGCGGCTGGCAGAGCGGCGTGGGCGGCTGCCCGAACGTCGGCGGCATCTGCATGGCGTGCACGATGCCCGGCTTCCCCGACAAGTACATGCCCTTCATGGACGAGGACCGCTGGGGCGGGATGGCCTCGAGCATCGAGAAGTTCACGATCGGCCCGATCGTCCGGGGCCTCCGCAAGCGCAACATGCGCAAGAAGTTCGACGTCGAGCCCGAGTGGCGCCGGCGCGGGAATCAGCTGACCACCGGATACAAGTCGCGATCTGCGGGCTACTCCCCGCCCGGGTCCTGAGCGATCACCTTCGAGACAGAGGAGAGAGAAAAAATGGCAACGACCGAGACTCCGACAACATCGAAGAAGGTCGCCGTCAAGGAGATGTCCTGGGATCCGATCACGCGGATCGTGGGGTCATTGGGCATTCATACGGAGATCGACTTCGACGCCAAGAAGGTCGAGAAGGCGTGGTCGACCTCGATGATCTTCCGGGGGTTCGACATCTTCATGAAGGGGATCGACCCGCGGGACACGCACTTCATCACCAGCCGCATCTGCGGCATCTGCGGCGACAACCACTGCACCACGTCGTGCCTCAATCAGAACATGGCCTACGGCGTGAAGCCGCCCGCGCTGGGCGACCTGGGCTACAACCTCGCCGAGACCGCGGACTACATGTTCGACCACGCGATCTTCAACGACTGCATGGCGAACGTGGACTTCTGCGAGCAGATGGTGAAGGAGACGAACCCGTCGCTGCTGCAGAAGGCGGAAAAGACGGCGGCCCCTGGACAGGACGTCCACGGCTATCAGACGATCGCCGACATCATGCGGGCGCTCAACCCGTTCACCGGTGACTTCTACCTGGAGACGCTCCAGGTGGCGCGGTACACGCGGGAGATGTACTGCCTGTTCGGTGGCCGCCACACCCACCCGTCGACGATCATGCCCGGCGGCGTGTCGGTGGACATCACGCACCAGACCTGCACCGACTACTACGTGCGCCTGATGCGCTACATCGACTACGTCAAGCGCGCCGTGCCGATGCACGACGACCTCTACGACTTCTTCCTCCAGGAGTTGCCGGGGTACGACATGGTCGGATATCGCGACACGGATCTCGTCTGTTGGGGCTACTTCGACGACCCCGACTATGTTGACTACGACTACCGGAACATGACCGAGTGGGGGCGGAAGCGCTACATCACCCCAGGTGTCGTGCTGAAGGGCGAGCTGATCACGACCGACCTGGTCGAGATCAACCTGATGATCAGGATCCTGCTCGGCAGCTCGTATTTCGACGACTGGACGAACGAGGAGACGTTCGTCACCCAGGATCCGCTGGGGAACCCGGTGGACAAGCGCCATCCGTGGAACAAGGTGACCCTGCCGAAGCCGCAGAAGCGCGACTGGCAGGACAAGTACAGCTGGGTCGCGTCGCCGCGGATCTACGACGAGCGCAACGACACCTATGTCGCCTGCGACACCGGCGGCGGCCCGTTCGCGCGCTCCTGGGTGACCGCCAAGGCCGGCCTCGTCGACTTCGGCTACGCGAAGGCGACGGGCGAGAGCATCAAGATGACCCTGCCCCGGACCGCCTCGAAGCCCGAGATGGAGCTCGAGTGGAAGATCCCGGAGAAGTCGAACGCCGTCGAGCGCGATCGCGCACGGACCTACCACGAGGCATTCTCGGCGCTGATCGCCCTCCACAACCTGGAGCGGGCGTTGAAGGAGGTCCGCGAGGGGCGCACCAAGTCGTGGAAGGACTTCAAGGTGCCGCAAGAGGCCATCTCGGTCGGCTTCTGCGAGGCCGCGCGCGGAGTGCTCTCCCACCACATGGTGATTCGCGACGGCAAGGTCGCGAACTACCAGCCATACCCGCCCACGCCCTGGAACAGCAACCCGAGGGACACCTACGGGACCCCGGGCCCATACGAGGATGCGGTGCAGAACACGCCGATCTTCGAGGAGAACGGCCCGGAGAATTTCAAGGGCGTGGACATCATGCGGGCGGTGCGGAGCTTCGACCCGTGCCTCCCCTGCGGGGTCCACATGTACAACGGACGGGGCGGACAGGTCCGCAAGGTGACCCACACCCCGACCGGGATGTCCTGATCGGCGAGGGAGCTGGAGCGATGCCCGTCGAGAGATCCGATGCGGTCAGCCCCGAGGCCCTGATCCAGAGGGTGGAGGAGCTGACCGCCGAGGTGGAGCGGCTTCCCGATCCGGTTGCGCGCCGCGTTTCGGAGGACCTGGTCTCCGCCGTGATCGAGATGTACGGCCTGGGTCTGTCGAGGATCGTCGAGATCCTCGACAAGAAGGGGGACGAGGAGATCAAGCGGGAGCTGGCCGACGACGGCGTCGTGGCCAGCCTGATGCTGATCCACGACCTCTACCCGGTCCCGATCGAGGACCGGGTGGCGGAGGCGCTCGAGGAGGTGCGTCCCTATATGGAGTCGCACGGCGGCAACGTGGAGTTGATCTCGCTCGTCGACGGCGTCGCCCGGCTCCGGCTCGAAGGCAGCTGCGATGGGTGCCCCGCGTCCTCGTCGACACTGGAGCTCGCCATCAAGGCGGCTCTCGACGAGGCCGCGCCGGACCTGCTCGGCATCGAGGTCGAGGGCCTCGAGCAGGACCTGCTCAACCCGGTCGAGCTGACCGGCACGCCGCTCCCCGTCGTGCAGGCCGGCGGATCGAACGGTTCGGCGGGCATGCCCGCCCCGACCGGCGCCTCGGGCTGGCGCGATCTGAACGGAGAGGTTGACGGCCTCGACGAAGATCAGCTGGTCCGGATCGAGATCGAAGGACAGGCCATCGTGGTCGCGAGGGTGGAGGGATCCCTGCTCGCCTATATGGACTCCTGTCCGAGCTGCGACAGCTCGATCGCCGCCGCCGAGCTCGACGAGGGCATGCTGACCTGCCCGGGCTGTGAGCGCCGCTACTTCCTGCCGCGAGCGGGACGCTCGCTCGACGACGAGAAGCTGCACCTGGGGCCGGTCCCCCTGCTCGCCTCGCAGGACCAGGGGGTGAGGGTGGCGCTGGCGGGATGAGCGGAAACGGGCGCGCCATCGACGATGCGGTGGCAGCCCGGAGGCGGGCCAACATGGTCACGGGCCTGCGCGGACTGCGCCGATCCGGCACTCCCGGTTCAGCCTCGGCAACGGTTGCCGCCGATCAGGAGCACTGCGATCTCTGCGCTGTGGAGGTGCCGAGCGAGCACGAGCACCTGCTCCACCTCGGCGACCGGCGAATCCTCTGTGTCTGCGCGACCTGCTGGGCCCAGCGCTCGGGCGACCCCGAGATGCGGCCGACGGGCAACAGGGTTGTCTGGCTCGACGGGTTCGAGCTGCCCGACGAGCTCTGGGCTCGCCTCGAGGTGCCGATCGGGCTGGCGTTCTTCATGTACAGCAGCTCGACCGACGGGATGGTGGCGATGTACCCGAGCCCGGCCGGCGCGACCGAGTCCGAGCTGGAGCTGTCGGCCTGGGACGACCTGCGGGAGCTCAATCCCGAGCTCCAGAGCCTCGAGCCGGACGCCGAGGCGCTCGTCGTCAACCGTATGTCGGAGCCCGCGGACTTCGTGATCGCGCCGATCGACGAGTGCTACGCGCTGGTCGGCGCAATCAAGATGAGCTGGGAGGGCATCTCCGGCGGAGACGCGATCGAGCGAGCGATCCCGACCTTCTTCGAGCGGCTCCGCAAGCGGTCGGGGGAGTCGCGATGACCGAGTTCGTCGACCGGATGGACGGTGAAGGGCCTCCATACCCACGGCCTCCCGGGATGGAGGCGGATACGGCCGATCGAGGTGGCCCCGAGACCGGGCCTCGGCAGCACGAGCCCGGCCTGCGCCTCACGATCGCAGGCGTTCGGGCGATCCCACACGCCGCAGCCCCAACTCTGAGCTTCACCCTGAGGGTCGACGATGATTCCGACCGCGAGGTGTTCATGGCCGGGCTCAGCGTCCAGATCCAGATCGAACCGGCCAAGCGGACCTACGACCCAGAGTCCAAAGCGAAGCTGACGGAGCTGTTCGGCGACCCGCATCGCTGGACGACGACGGCTCAGCGGATGCACTGGACGAGCCAGAGCGTGCTGCTCGGATCGTTCACCGGCTCGACCACGGCGCAGATCGAGGTCCTCTGCAACTACGACGTCGAGCTGGCTGCGGCCAAGTACTTCCACTCGGTCACCGACGGCGAGATTCCGCTGGCCTTCCACTTCAACGGCAGCGTCTACTACTCCAGCGATAACGGCCGGCTCCAGGTCGTCCAGGTCCCCTGGGACACCAGCGCCGACTTCAAGCTTCCCCTTTCCGTGTGGAAGGAGATGATCGACTCCTATTACCCGTTCCGCGGCTGGGTGCCCGTCCACCGCGACACCCTCGATGCGCTCCAGCGCCGCAAGGCGCGCCTCGGGGCGCCGACGCTCGACGCCGCGATCATCGAGCTGCTGACGAAGGAATCCCTCGATGAATAGCGCGCTCGAGGAGCTGGTTCGCTCCCTGCTCTATGAGGGGTACGCCCTCTACCCCTACACGCCGGGCGTGAAGAACGCGACGCCGACCCCGTTCGGCATCGTCTACCCGCCGGCCTACGCCGAGGCACAGCCCGCGGCCCACTCGATGCTGAGGCTCGAGGCGGTGCTTCGGGGCGATCCCGACGCGCGGCTCCACGGCACCGTCCTCTTCCTGCAGGCAACCGGCGAGCGCCACGAGGCCGGCGAGCGCTCGCTGGAGCTCGGGCCGATGACGCTGGCGGAGCTGGCGCGGGTGCCCGTGCGCCGGACGTTCAGCTTCCCGATGGACGGCGAGGATGAGGAGCTGCGAGGGCGGCTGGCGATGCGCGCCGAGCTTCTCTCGCCCGCACTCGCCAGGGTGCGTCTCTGCGTCCACAACGAGACCGAGATGGCGGTCGATCCGGCGGAGGCGTCGCGCGGAGAGGCGCTCCGCCACAGCCTTGTCTCGACCCATCCGCTGCTGGAGGTCGAGGGCGGCAGCTTCGTTTCCCCGCTGGAGCGGGAAGGTGCGGAGGGCGACGCCGCGCTTGTGAGCGAGCCCGTCAACACCTTTCCCGTGCTGTTGGGAGAGGATGACCTGGCGGTGCTGGGTGCCGCGATCGTCCTGCCGGATCACCCCGAGCTAGCGCCGGAGAGCCTGGGCAGCCTGTTCGACAACACCGAGATCGAGGAGGCCCTCCTTCTCCACGTCCACGCCCTCAGTGACGAGGAGCGCGAGCAGATCTCGAGCCAGGACCCGGCGGTGCAGGAGATGATCGAGCGAGCCGCCTCCACCACCAGCGAGGACATCATGAACCTGCACGGCCGCCTCACCTACACCGAGCCGGACGAGCGGCCGGCGAGCAACGGCCGCCCGCCTACGCCACCCGAGTGGCTCGACGAGGTGAAGGGGGAGCACCAGGTCTCCGCAGGGGGCGCCACCGTCCACCTGGGCGACAAGATCGTCCTGCGACCGGGAACGGAGGGTGATGTCTACGACAAGATCCTCCACGGCCGCACGGCGACCGTCGAGCGGATCTACAGGGGATACGACGAGCGCATCTACCTGGGCGTCACCGTCGACGATGACCCGGGCCAGGACCTTCTCCGGGAGACCGGGCGCTACCTGTTCTTCTTCGCCGACGAGGTCGAGCCGGTCTCGAGATGAGCGACCAGCGCGAATACGAGCCCCGGATGCCCGACCTGCAGAGCCTGGAGGAGCCCCGGCTTCCCGAGATGGAGAAGCAGATCCTGGTCGCGGGGGTCGGCAACGCCTGGCTTGGCGACGATGGGTTCGGCGGTCACGTGGTCAACAGGCTGCTCGAGATGGGGGTCCCACCCGGGGTCCACGTCCAGGACTTCGGCTCTGGAGGGCTGGACCTCGCCTACGAGGTGATGCGCGGCTACCACGCGATGGTCCTGGTGGATGTGAGCCAGCAGGGCGGGGAGCCGGGAGACGTCTACGTGATCGAGCCCGACCCGGAGGAGATCAAGCCGATCGAGGACGGGGAAACGATCAGCCCACACGGCATGGATCCGCAGTCGGTGCTCCGGTTCGTGAAGACCGTGCACGGCTGGCCCGGGAAGGTGGTGGTCGTGGGCTGCGAGCCCGCCGATGTCGAGAACATCGCCCTGGAGCTCTCCGAACCGGTCAAGGCCGCGGTGGACAAGGCCGCCGGCATCGTGCTCGAGGAGCTCAACAAGCTTCAGTCCGACGTTGCCTACGATCCGGGCTAGCCATGCACGAGCTCTCGCTTGCCACAGGGATCGTCGACACCGTGGTCAGGCACGCCGCGGGTCGCCGCGTCACCTCCGTGCAGATGAGGATCGGCACGATGCGCCAGGTCGTGCCCGAGTCGCTCGACTTCTACTTCGGGATCTGCTCGCGCGACACGGTCTGCGAGGGGGCCGAGCTGGAGCAGGAGATCCTTGCGGCGCGGCTCCGCTGCAACGACTGCGGCGACGAGTGGGAGCTCGATCTCCCCGACTTCCGCTGCAGGTCGTGCTCCAGCACTGACGTGGAGATCCTGAGCGGCACCGAGTTCGAGGTGGAATCGATCGAAGTCACCGAAGAGAAGGAGGCGGAATGCATCGCACCAAGGTGAAGGTCGCCGAGGACGCTCTCGACGCGAACACGACCATCGCCGGGGCCAATCGGCACGACTTCGATCACGCCGGCGTGCGCGTGATCAACCTGATGTCGGCCCCCGGCGCCGGGAAGACCACGCTGCTGGAGGCCACCCTGCCGCATCTCGATGCCCGAGTTGGGGTCCTCGAGGGGGACGTGCAGGGTTCGCTCGACGCGGACCGGATCGCCCACCTGCATGTCCCGGTGGTCCAGCTCAACACTGGTGCCGGCTTCGGGGGCGAGTGCCACCTGGACGCCAACATGGTCCGCTCGGCGCTGCCCGACCTGGACCTCGACCAGCTCGACGTGCTCGTGATCGAGAACGTCGGCAACCTGGTCTGCCCGGCGGAGTTCCGGGTGGGCGAGGACGCTCGGGCGATGATCTGCTCGGTCGCCGAGGGCGAGGACAAGCCGCTCAAGTACCCGCTCATGTTCCGGGCGTGCGAGCTGGTGGTCGTCAACAAGATCGATCTGCTGCCGCACATCGAGTACGACCTGGAGAAGCTGCGGCACAACCTCGAGTCGGTGAACCCGGGCGCGCAGGTGATCGAATGCAGTGCCCGGACCGGAGTGGGGACGGAAGCCTTCGGCGAGTGGCTGTCGGAGGTGGCGGTGAGGGAGGCCGCAGCGGTTTGACGGTCGCAGCGGCGGGGCGTCTCGATTCCCTGCTCGCGGAGCGAACCGAGGCCAACCGCGCCTTCTTCGAGGACAGGGCTGAGGACGTCGCGCTCTGCTGTCACCGCATGGCGGAGCGCTTCGCTCGCGGCGGGCGGTTGGTCGCACTCGGGCTCTCACCGGCGGCGCGCTCGGATGTCCGGCATGTGGCCGTTGAGTTCGTCCACCCGGTGATCGTCGGCAAGCGGGCCCTGCCGGCGATCGGCCTCTCGCGCGAGGGCGGCTCGCTCGCCGTCCAGGCCGAGCTGATCGCCCAGCCGGAGGACATCGCGATCGCCTTCGGGATCGACGAGCCCGACGCGGGGGAGACGCTCGAGGCCCTGGCGCTCGCCCGGCAGCGCGGGTGCCAGACGATCGCCTTCTCGCCCGGCGGCGCCGAGTGGGAGTTCGAACCGCCGAGTGGGGACCCGTTCGTCCGCCAGGAGCTCGCCGAAACCCTCTACCATGTGCTCTGGGAGCTGGTCCACGTCTTCTTCGAGCATCGTGGTCTTCTCGAAGGCCGCGACGCGGGCCCGGTGCACGACACTGGGGCCTCGAGCTTCCTCTACCCGTTCCTGTCGGAAGGGGAGACCGGCCTCGACGAAGTGATCGAGGACGTCCGCTCGAACGTCCTGATGAAGGCCGAGGAGGTCGGCGAGCTCCGGGAGAGCACGATCTCCGGGTCCCGGGAGACGCTGCTCGAGGCGGCGGCCGCGCTGCGAGCGATCTTCGATCGCGGCGGCAAGGCGCTCGTCTTCGGCAACGGCGGATCCGCGACGGACTCGATGGACCTCGTCGCCGACCTACGGGCCGCGCCCCAGGGATGGCCCCCCCGGGCGGCGCTCGACCTGACCGAGGATCCCTCCATCCTGACCGCGATCGCGAACGACATCGGCGTCGAGGCGATCTTCCTGCGGCAGGTGATCGCCTACGGCAAGGAGGGCGACGCGGCGATCGCGATCTCGACCAGTGGCAACTCCGTCAACCTGATCGAGGCGCTCGTCGAGGCGAGACGTCGCAAGCTGGTGACCCTGGCTCTGGTCGGATACGACGGCGGCCGGATAGCCGACGAGAGCCTCGCCGACCACGTGATCGTCACGCCCTCGCAGCACATCCCGCGGATCCAGGAGGCGCAGGCGAGCGCGTACCACGCGTTGCGAGAGCTGATCGAGCTGCGATGACGCTTGCCGCCCGACAGCGCCTTCGCGTGCGCGTCGAGGGCACGGTGCAGGGCGTCGGCTTCCGGCCGTTCGTCTACAGGGTCGCAACCGAGCTCGGCCTCTCCGGGTGGGTGCTGAACGACTCGCGCGGGGTGTTGCTCGAGGCCGAGGGGGAGAGGGGCGCGCTCGATGACCTGCTCGAGCGGCTGCGGACCGATGCGCCGCCGCTCGCCATGGTCGAGCAGGTGAGCGACGAGCGCATCGAGGCCACCGATGAGGCGGGCTTCAGGATCACCGAGAGCGATGAGGCCGGCGAGCCCGAGGCCGCGGTCTCGCCCGACGTGGCCACCTGCGACCACTGCCTCGCCGAGCTCATTGACCCGGGCGACCGGCGCTACCGCTACCCGTTCACCAACTGCACCAACTGCGGGCCGAGGTTCACGATCGTTCGGGGCGTCCCATACGACCGCCCGCTGACCACCATGGCGTCCTTCGAGATGTGTGCGCTCTGCCGCGCCGAGTACGAGGACCCGCTGGACAGGCGCTTCCACGCTCAGCCCAACGCTTGCCCCGACTGCGGCCCGTCGCTGAAGTTGACCGACCCGGCCGGCCGAGCGGTGGCCGACGGCAACGAACCTGCGCTCGAGGCCGCGACGCTCGCCCTTGCCGAGGGTCGCATCCTCGCCGTCAAGGGGATCGGCGGATACCACCTCGCCTGCCGGGCGGACGACGAGGCGGTAGTCGCCGAGCTCCGGGCGCGCAAGCACCGCGAGGACAAGCCGTTCGCATTGATCGCGCCCTCCGTCGAGGCGGCGCTCGAGCTGGTCGAGCTCGACGACGACGCCGGGGCGCTGCTGGCCTCTCGTGAGCGTCCGATCGTGCTGGCGCCGCGGCGCTCTGATGCTCCGGTCGCGCCCTCGGTCGCACCGTCATCCCGCGAGCTCGGCGTGATGCTGCCGTACTCGCCGCTCCATCACCTCCTGCTCGAGGACTCGGATGCGGTCCTGGTCCTGACCAGCGCCAACGTCTCCGACGAGCCGATCGCATATCGCGACACCGATGCGCTCGAGCGGCTGGCCGGGATCGCGGACCTCTTCCTCATGCACAACCGCCCGATCAAGACCCGTACGGACGATTCGGTGGTCCGGGTGGTTTCCGGCCGGCCGCTGTTCCTGCGCCGCTCTCGCGGCTACGTTCCACGCGACCTGCCGCTCGCCACCCTTGTGCCGATCCTGGCCTGCGGGGCCGAGCTGAAAAGCACCTTCTGCCTGGCCAAGGGCAATCGGGCCTGGGTCGGGCATCACATCGGCGACCTCAAGAACTACGAGACGCTGCGGTCGTTCACCGAGGGAATCGAGCACTTCGAGCGGCTCTTCGCGGTCGAGCCGGAGCTGGTCGCCCACGACCTTCACCCGGAGTACCTCTCGACGAAGTACGCGCTCGAGCGCGAGGGAGTCGAGACGGTTGGCGTGCAGCATCACCACGCGCATCTGGCGGCGGCTCTGGCGGAGCACGGGGAGGAGGCGCCGGCCGTCGGTGCGATCTTCGATGGCACCGGCTTTGGGACCGACGGGACCGTCTGGGGAGGGGAGCTGCTGGTGGGCGACACCTCGGCCTTCGAGCGAGCGGGGCATCTCCACCCGGTGCGGATGCCGGGTGGGGAGCGCGCCATCCGCCAGCCCTGGCGGATGGCCTGCGCCTGGCTGCTCGAAGCTCTCGGTCCCGAGCCGCCCCGTCCGCCGCTGCTCGCCGACGCCGTGCCGGAGGAGGAGTGGGCCAAGGTCGCGGAGCTGGCCGGGAGCGGGCTTGCATCACCCGTCACCACCAGCGCCGGGCGGTTGTTCGACGCGGTCGCCGCGCTCTGCGGGATCCGAGCGGAGGTGAATTACGAGGGGCAGGCTGCGGTGGAGCTCGAGGCCGCCGCCGACCCAGCTGTCCGCGCCGCCTATCCGCTGCCCGGGACCGAGCGGCTCGACGCGAGGGAGATGCTCGTCGCGATCCTGGCGGACCTCGGAGCGGGAGTGCCGGTGCCCGAAGTCGCCGCGAAGTTCCACAATGGGATGGCCGAGGCGGCCGCGCGCGCCTGCACCGACCTCGCCCGAGCCGGGGGGATCGAGCTGGCCGTGCTCTCGGGAGGGGTCTTCCAGAACCGCCTGCTCCTCGAGCGAACCGCCGAGGCTCTGGAGCGGGCGGGATTGCGTGTGCTCACCCCGAGGCTCCTCCCACCGAATGACGGAGGGATCGCATTCGGCCAGGCGGCGGTGGCCGCCGCGCGCCCCTAGAGACTCGGCAGCCGGTCAGGCCAGCGGGCTCCAGCGGGAGGATCGTCCCGGCCCGAGGGCCTTGCGAGCGGCCACCCTGCCGCGCCGGTAGTTGACCGGATGGGGCCCCATCGCCCACGGGTGCCAGCCGAGGGTCCCGTAGGCCTCCCTCAAGGCCGCCTTCAGCTCCCCTCGGTGCTCGGCGCAGGCATAGCGCGCCCGACCGTAGATTCCGTTGCCGGTCCACTGCAGCCAGTGCCCCGGCTCGACGTCCAGGTACTCGCCGAAGAGGAGTTCCTGGAGCTGGGCCTCCAGGGCCCGCTCCGTGGCGCCCTCGGCTCGCACACCGCAGTACTCACAACGAAACACGAGCCGACTGGGCACGGAACCACGTTACTCCGCATGTCAAAAAACCTAACTGCAAGCAAATTGCAATTGCAGCCTGCCCGTAATAGGGTCCCGGGCATGCGATGGGCTCGGATCCGGGGAGCGCTCAGCACAAGCGAATGGCGGACGATCGCCCTGATGGCCGCGGTGATCCTGGGACTGACCATCGGCGGGTTCTTCATCCTGATCGTGCTGGTCGTTCCGCACGAGTACAGCCTTGGCTCGAGCGGCGTTTTCGGCCTGGGGGTGGGTGTGACCGCCTACACGCTCGGGTTGCGCCACGCCTTCGATGTGGACCACATCGGCGCCATCGACAACACCACGCGGAAGCTGATGAACGACGGCCAGCGTCCGCTCAGCGTCGGCTTCTTCTTCTCGCTGGGGCACTCGACGATCGTCTTCGCCCTCGGGGCGCTGGTGGTGGTCGGGGTGCGCGGCCTGAGCGGCGCGGTGGAGAACGGCTCGTCGTTCCTGCACGAGACGACCGGCCTGGTCGGCCCGGTGATTTCGGGCTCGTTCCTGTTCATCATCGGCATCCTCAACCTGATCATCCTGGTCAGCATCTTCCGGATCTTCAGGCGGATGCGGGAGGGGGATTTCGACGAGGCCGAGCTGGAGAAGGAGCTCGACTCGCGGGGATTCATGAACCGCTTCTACGGCCGGGCGACGAAGGCGATCACCAAGCCCTGGCAGATGTACCCCCTCGGCTGTCTGTTCGGACTGGGCTTCGACACCGCGACGGAGGTCGCGCTCCTACTGATCGCGGGGGGTGCCGCTGCCGGCGGCCTCCCCTTCTACGCGATCATCTGCCTGCCCATCCTGTTCGCCGCCGGCATGTCGCTGTTCGACACCATCGACGGCGCCTTCATGAACTTCGCCTACGGCTGGGCCTTCTCCCAGCCGGTCCGGAAGATCTACTACAACATGACCGTCACCGGCCTCTCCGTGGCGGTGGCGCTGCTGATCGGGACGATCGAACTGATGTCGGTACTCGCGGACAAGCTGAGCCTCACCGGCCAGCCCTGGGATTTCGTCTCCCACCTCAATCTCAACCTGGTCGGCTACGCGATCGTCGCCCTCTTCGTGCTGACCTGGGTCCTCGCGCTCGCCGTTTGGCGCCTCGCCGACATCGAGCGCAAATGGTCCGCCAACCTGCGCTCGACCACCGGGTAGGGCCGGACTTTGGGTCGCTCGCCGTTCAATCAGCCGGTGCGGGTCGAGGATCTGGAGGGGGCTCTGGGCGCGCTCCGCGAAAGCGGCCACCGCGTCACCGCGGCGCGGCGAATGGTGCTCGAGGCGCTCTTCGCGGCAGAGGGCCCCGTCTCGGCGGACTACCTGGCTCGGACCATCGGCGGAAAGCGCACGCCGCTGGACTCCGCCTCGGTGCATCGCAACCTCACTCAGCTGGAGGAGCTCGGGCTCGTTCGGCACGTCCACATCGGGCACGGCCCCGGGCTCTACGCCCTCATCGGAGCCGCCGAGCGCGAGTACATCGCCTGCGAGCGGTGCGGAAGGGTGACGAGCGTCGAGCCCAAGAAGCTCGACTCCGTCAGATCGACGATCCGACGCCGCTTCGGCTACGAGGCACGCTTCACCCACTTCCCGATCCTCGGTCTCTGCAGGAGCTGCTTGGAGGAGCTGCGCGGCGGACGTACGGACGAGTCGGCTGTCGGCCATGGCCACGAGCACGAGCACAGCCACGGTGGTTACGTCCATTCGCATCCGCACGTACACGGCGGCGGTGTGGGCGGCCAGCACGGGCACGAGCACGACGCCTGAGCTCAGGGTCGTTTGCGTCCGGATCGGCGCGGGAAGCCAGACGGAGTGGAGAAGAAGTACCTGAGCATCTACCTGAACGACCATCTCGCCGGTTCGGTGGTCGGGGAGTCCCTCGCGAAGCGGATCGCAAGGGAGAACGAAGGGAATCGGTACGGGAGCGATGTCTCCGCGATCGCCAGGGAGATCGAGGAGGACAAATCGCAACTTCACGAGATCATGGAACGCCTCGGGATCAGGAAGAAGCAGGTGCGGCTCAGCATTGCCTGGATGACCGAGAAGGCGATGCGGCTGAAGCCGAACGGAAAGCTGGTCGGCTATTCGCCTCTCAGCAGGGTCACGGAGCTCGAGGGGCTGACGATGGGGATCACGGGCAAGCTGGAGCTCTGGCGCTCCCTGAACGCGGTTCAGAATGAGTCGGCGCTCAGCGATGTTGACTTCGAAAAGCTGATCGCGCGAGCCGAGAATCAGCGTGACCGGGTCGAGGAACTGAGGATCAAGGCCGCGCGCGAGGCACTGACCGGCTGAGC
>CAWJDA010000005.1:0-163460 GCA_963841525.1 uncultured Solirubrobacterales bacterium
TCCCGCTTCCACCCGGGCCGCCGGTCGGGTCAAAGGCCGCTGGGCGTCGTCGCTGGCCAGGTAGAGGACCGCCAGCGGCAGCAGCACGTCGAGCGCCAAGCCAGTGAGGCTGGCGATGTTGTCGCCGGTCGAGTAGTGCCCGGTGGTGGTCACGTGGTAGGCGAGGTGGGGGAGGCCGGCGACCGCCAGCGAGATCGCCGCGACCTGGACCACCCGTTTCTCCATCCAGTAGGCGGCCAGCGCGGCGAGCACCGCTAGGCCCAGGCCGGTGGCTCCGAAGTCCCTCTCCAGGTGCTCGTTGTAAGGGGGCAGCGCCGAGACCCAGTGGACGCCGCCGCCCGGGAAGGTGTCGTAGAAGCCCTTCGGGGCGATCAGGATCCAGGCCGCGACCACGCCGATCGTCACCGTCAGGTAGATGAGGGCGAAGCGGATCCACCCGCGGTGCCGCTCGAGCTGCATGGCGCGGACCCTATCCGCCCGCGTCCGGAGCTACCAGGCGGCGGCTTCCTCGATCTCCTCCTCGCCCGCGACGAGGAAGGGGACGAGCAGAGCGGTCAGCCGCGAGGCGGCGCGGGGACCGATCGTGTGAGCGACCTTGGGGAGGACGACCAGTTCGGCGTCCGGGATCTTCTTCGCCACCCTCTCCGTCCAGGCGGCGGGTACGAGGTGATCTCGCTCCGGGCGGATGACCAGCGTCCTGGCCTCGATCTCTGAGAGCTTGTCCTCGATTGGGTCCTCGAGGGCGCCTCGCAGCGTGCGAACGCTGCGCCACGGTCCGGCGTCGATGAAGTCGTGGACGATGGTCGGCGCCAGGCGGGGAGAGGAGCGCGGCGCATTGCGGGCCCAGCGCAAGGCGACCCGCGCCGTGCTTCGCGCCTCGGGGTCGAAGGTGGGGCCGATCAGCACCAGGCGGTCGACCGCGGCCGGGTAGGCGGCCGCGAGGTGCACCGCGACCTGGCAGCCGAAGGCGACGCCGACGACGATCGCGGGCGCGAGCTCGTTGTCGAGCATCCAGCGACGCAGGGCATCGGCCAGTCCGGGCACGTCGAGGGGATGGATCGGCTGGTCGCTCATCCCGAATCCCGGCAGGTCGGGCGCATAGACCGGCCGGCGCGTGCCGAGCGCCTTGATCAGCGGCTTCAGCGTGCGGCTCGAGGAGAGGCCGTGGACCAGGACGATCGGGGTCGCGCCGAGCTCGGGCCTCGAGCCGTTGCCGTTCGAGCCGTTCGAGTGCGCGGCGGACTGTCGCTTGAGCGCCGTCGGCACGCGGACGAAGACGCGGTTGTTGCCGGCGCGCGTCCACCCCCCGTATACGCCGTTTCGACGCCCTACCTCGCCCATCGCCCGCTCAACATAGTCGCAATTTGTGGAGGGATGGTCACCATCTCTTGCTTTCCTACGCCTGAGTGGCCAATTGGACACGTCCGCGGAGGTGCCCGAGCAGCGGCTCGACCGTGAGCTCACCGCAGCCGGCACGCTCGAGGATCTGGGCGGGCGAGAGCCGGCGGCCGTGGCGGTGCACGTTCTCGCGCAGCCAGCCGCCGAGTGAGGCCAGATCGCCCTCGCCGATCTGCGAGGGGAGGTCGCCGAGGTCGCGGTTCGCGGCCTCCCAGAGCTGGCCGGCGATGATGTTGCCGAGGCTGTAGGTCGGGAAGTAGCCGAACGCGCCGGACGGCCAGTGGACGTCCTGGAGCACGCCGTGGGCGTCGTCGGGGACCTCGAGCCCGAGGTAGTCGCGATAGCGCGCGTTCCAGGCCTCGGGGAGGTCGGTCAGCTCGAGGCCGCCCTCGAAGATCTCGAGCTCGAGCTCGAAGCGGATCAGGATGTGAAGGTTGTAGGTGACCTCGTCGGCCTCGATCCGGATCAGCGAGCGCTCCACCCGGTTGGCCGATCGATAGAGCTGCTCGGCGTCGATCTGATCGAAGGCGCCCGGGAACCGCTCGAGCAGGCGCGGCAGCAGCCGCTCCAGGTACGGGCGGCTTCGCGCGACCCAGTTCTCCCAGAGGCGGCTCTGGGACTCGTGCAGGCCGAGCGAGCGCGGCTTCGAGAGCGGGGTGCGGCGCAGCTCCGGGTTGACGCCCGACTCATAGAGCCCGTGCCCGGCCTCGTGCATCGCGCTGAACAGGGCCATCGCCAGGTTTTCCTCGTCGTAGCGCGTGGTGAGGCGAACGTCGCCGGTGCCGATCGAGATCGCGAAGGGATGCTCGGTCGGGTCGATGCGCCAGGAGCCGTCGGGGAAGGGCAGGTTCGCGATCAACTCCGCGACCAGCTCGCGCTGTGGCTCGGCGGGGAACTCGCCGCGGAACGGATCGCCATTCGAGTCCGCGCCGTTGTCGTCCGCCTCGGCGACCAGCGGGACGAGCCCTTCGCGCAGATCCGCGAGCACTCCGCGCATCTGCTCCGTCGTCATCTCCGGCTCGTACTCGTCGAGCAGCGCGTCGTAGACGTGGGTGAAGCCCGGGAAGCCGTCGAAGCAGTCGGCATAGCGGCGAGTGAGCTCGACGTTCTCACGCAGGTGGGGGAGGAGCGCCTCGAAGTCCGAGTTCGCGCTTGGCGTCCACCCAGGCGTTCTCGGCGATCGAGCTGGCGCGGGCGAGCTCCGCGCGCAGCTCGGAGGGGACGCGGCGCGCCTTCTCCCAGTCCCGCGCGACGACGCGAACCAGGTCGGCGTCGATCGACTCCCCGGGCTCGGGCTCGCCGCCGATCTCGGAGCGGGCCTCGTCGATCAGGCGGCCGATCTCGTCCTCGATGAACATCTCGTGGCGCACCCGGGCGAGGGTCGCCAGGGTCTCCGCTCGCGCCCCGGCGCCCCCGGCCGGCATCATCGTCCGCTCGTCCCAGGCGAGCAGGGACGCCGCGCGGCTCAGGTCATGGATCTCGCCGAGTCGATCGCGAAGCTCGTCGATGGCGCCCATGCTCTGAATCTAGTGGGCCGGCCGCGCCGGCTACGGGGGCGGGGGGCCGCCCTCGGACGCCACCTTGGCGAGCCCCTCGAGCCAGCGCTGGTGGAGGCGGACCATCATCGGCCGCAGGACCGGCTTGACGAGCGTGATGCCCCAGCCCTTCTGGGTCTCCTCGGTGCGGACGAAGGTCCCGCCCGATTCGCGCCGGAGCACCCAGCCGTGGTAGCCGCGACCGCCCAGCACCTTGGCGTCCCAGGCGATCCGCTGCCCGGGCTCGGACTCGACCACCTGCGAGGTGACGAAGGCGCCGAAGCTCCACCAGCGGAAGCGGCTGCCGAGCTCGAGCTTCGGCCAGGGGCCCCCGAGGTGCTTGATGAACTTGGCGTTCGAGTAGAAGGTCGGCCAGAGGTCGGGACGGCAGATCCACGCCCAGATCACCTCGGGCTCGGCCTGGATCTGGAGTTCGTTGACCGCGTGGAACGCCGACTCCTCCGGGCGGTGCCCGTCGGGCCACTCGATCACGGTGTCCTCGCCGCTCACGCGGCGGACGCTATCCGAACGTCTAGTGGATGTGGAGATTGACGTCGAAGATCAGGATCAGCGGCCAGAGCAGGATCGCCAGCACCGCCGAGACGACCTGGGCCAGCGTCCCGTGGTGGATGTAGTTGTGATCGCCGGCAACGAAGACGCCCACGAAGAAGTAGACGATCGTGAGCAGACCGGGTCCGCCTCGTCGGTACATCGCTCCTTCTCCTCTGTGAACCTAGTCGTCGGGCTGAACTTCAGCGGCGCGTTCTTCGTGCCTGCCGGCCCGGTCGTGCTCGGTCTCGGCGGCCTGCTGCAACTCCTCCGCCTTCTGCCGATGGTCATCCGCCATGGAGCGGTGGCCTTCCGCCTCCACCTCTCTCCTGCGGATCTCACGCTCGCGGGCGATCGCTCGCCGCCGTCTCATCTGCGCGACGGCGAACAGCAGCAGCGCCACGACAACCACTGCGATCACGATGATCACGATTGTTGACATGCAGGGGGGTTACCCGTCTGGGCCGCCACTAACCCCTCTGTAGGCTCCCCGGGCGATGGCGGACGCCGTCTACAAGGAGCCCGACTGGTTCACGGCGCATGTCATGAACCCCCTGCTCAAGGGTCTCCACCGGCTCGGAATCAGCGTCCAGGGCTCGCAGACCCTCGCGGTGCGCGGGCGCAAAAGCGGCGAGATGCGCACCAATCCCGTCAACCCCTTCGAGCTCGACGGCAACACCTACCTGCTGGCGCCCCGCGGCAACACCCAGTGGGTGCGCAACATGCGCGCCGCCGGCGATGGCGAGCTCCGCAGCGGGCGCAAGGTTCGCCACTTCCACGCCACCGAGGTCCCGGACTCCGAGAAGCTCCCGCTGATGCGGCTCTACATGGACAAGTGGTCCTGGGAGGTGAAGGGCTTCCTCGGGATCGACGCGGATGCGTCCGACGAGGAGATCGAGCGGATCCTGCCGGATCACCCGGCGTTCGTGCTCAGCTTCGACGACTGACCTGCAGCGCTGCTAGGCGCCGGTGGTACGCCGCTCGATCGAGACCGCGTAGGCCTTGGGCCGCGCGGCGAGGATCGCATCGCCGGAGGGCCCGATCCCGTCGGTGAGCCGCATCGGGTCGAAGACCAGCGGGTTCTCCGGGGTCTCCGGCTCGTCCGCGACCGAGATCACCTCGAGCTCGCCGAGCTCGACCACCTCGTGCTCGCCCTCCCATTCCTCGGTCGGGTCGTCGAGCGAGTCGCCCTCGTTGGCGAGCGTGAAATCGAGCGTGAAGCGCGCGATCCCGGTCTTCAGCCGCTCCCGGATCTCGTCCTGCAGGTAGTCGGGGCCCGCCGCGTCCCGCACCTCATCGGTCAGGTACTCGGTCCCGGCCTCCGGTTCCCACGTGTAGCGGCCCCAGTGCTTCTCGCCCTCGGCGTCGACGAGGGCGAATGCGTGGAGCGCGCGGTAGTCCGAGGTCGCGAAGCTGGTGGTGGGGGCGAGCTTCGCCATGCCCTTCTGGACCGCGACGCCGGTCTCGGGGTGCTCGGCGAGGAAGGCGCTCAGCTTCTCCGCATCGGGCTGCCCGGTCTCCGGGTCGGGGATCCGGGCCCGCGTGAACTCCAGGAAGTCCTCGGCTGTGCGCACCAAGAAGACCACCAGCGGCACCGAGACGATGTCCGTGGCCTCCCCGTCGGGGAGATGGAACTTGACCGCCATGCCCCGGCCGGCGAGCACGTGGGCGTCGGAGGTCGAGGGGTCCCCGCTCGCGTTCGAGAAGCGCACGGTGGCGTCCACCGGGTCGCCCTGCAGGTGCGCGGCCCGCGAGAGCTTGGACGCTTCAGGGGTGGGGGTGAAGGTGCCGCTGCAGACGGTCCCCTTGGCGTGAACCGCGCGGTGGCCGGCGTGGGGTCCGTTGTTGACGGCCTGGATCGCATCGACGATCTCGTCCCACAGGGTCGTGGTTGCCACGATGCCGGAGACTAGTCCACCCGATGCGGCGCGCGACCATCCTCTACGACCCCGACTGCGGCTTCTGCCGCTGGTGTCTGGGCAAGGTCCTCGCCTGGGACCGGCGCCGGGCGCTGTGGCCCGTCCCGCTGGGCGGCGAGGAGGCCGACCGGCTGCTCGCTGAGGTCCCGGCCGACGAGCGGATGTCCTCGTGGCACCTGGTGGAGCAGGGAGGCGGGGTCCGCTCCGCAGGCGCCGCCTTTCCTCCGCTGTTCAGGCTGCTGCCGGGCGGCTCGCCGCTGGCCGCACTCACCGCCCGCGTCCCGGATGCGACCGATCGCGCCTATCGCTGGGTCGCCGGCAACCGCAGTCGCTGGGGCCGTTCCGTCACCGACGGCGCCAAGCGTCGCGCCGACCGGCGGATCGAGGAGCGGCTTCGCCAACAACCGGCCGCGGTCGCCAGCCCGGCCCCCCCGCCGAACGTCCCGCGGTCCCCCCCATAGGGGTCAGCCGCGGACGTTCACCGCAGCGACCCACCGCCAACGTCCGCGGCACCCCCCTGTAGGGCACATTCCGGGACGTTCGCCGGGATTGGAGGCTTCAGCGCGCGGCGCGCTAGCCGGCGGCCTCGGCCTGGCGGAGGCCGCGGAACATGAAGATGGTGACCAGCGCGAGCAGGCCCACGACGATGCCCAGGGTCGCCAGGTAGGGGGCCCCCTGGCCCGCGATCAGCTCGCGGGCGGTCTCCATCACGTGCGTCACCGGGTTGAACGGCGCGACCGCGTGGACCCAGCCGCCGAGCAGCTGGCGCGGCACGTAGACCGGCGCCAGGAAGAGGAAGAGGAAGACGGGCACCTGCATCAGCGGGGTCGCCTGCAGGCTGCGGAAGCGGAGGGCGACGCCGGCGGCGAAGAGCAGGCCGGTGATGTTGATGATCGCCGCCAGCGCGTACATGCCGAAGACATCGAGCCCGCCGCCGTCGATGTTCATGCCGACCGCGAGGCCGACCAGCGTCACCACACCGATCGTGATGGTGGCGCGGAACAGCGCGACGATCCCGTAGCCGAGGATGAGGGCGCTGCGGTGCGGAGTCGCCAGCAGCAGCCGGCGGCCGAAGCCGAACTGGAAGTCCGCCGCGATCGAGAAGCCACTGAAGACGCCGCCGAAAGCCGCGCTCTGGCAGAGCACGAAGGCGAAGATGAAGGAGGTGTAGCCCGGGCCGTAGTCGAAGCCCGGCACGTTGCTGACCGCCGAGAGCCCGCCGGCGAACGCGGTGAAGAAGAAGAGCGGCATCAGCATCGGCGGCAGGAAGAGCAGCGGGTTCGTCACCAGGCTGTGCAGCAGGCGCCAGGCGAGTCCGCGGGAGACGGAGAGATAGCGCCTCATGTGCGGGCCATCCTCTCCTTCAGGCCGAGCGAGGCGAAGGTCAGCCCGACCACGAGGATGCCGAGCGCGCAGCCGAAGCCGAGCGCCAGCGCCTCGGCGTCCCAACCTGTGATCAGCAGGCTGCGGAGCCCCTCGACCATGTAGCTGACCGGGTTGTAGGTGGCGACCTCGCGGAACCAGTCGGTCTGGATCAGGTTCCGGGGCAGGCTCATCGAGCTCATGAAGAGGAAGACGAAGATCAGCGGGAAGAGGCTCTGGACCTTCTCCGGCGCGTCGACGCGCATGCCGACCGCAAGGCCCACCGAGCCGAAGGCGAGGCAGATGCAGATCGCGAGCGCGATCATCACCAGGGCGCCCGCGAAGCCGGCCTCGATGTGGGCGCCCGCGAGCAGGCCGACCGAGATATAGGTGGCTGCCTGGAGAAGGCCGAGGGCGAGGGTGCCGGCGAGCTGGCCGGCGACGAGCGCGGCCGGGTGGATCGGCGTCAGCTGGAGGCGGTTGAAGAAGCCGCCCTGGTTGTCCTCGGCCAGGTTCTGGCCGGTCCCGATCACGGCGAAGACGCCGGCCTGGATGAAGGCGAAGGCGAGGGCGAAGGTGACGTAGGAGTTCGTCGGGAACCCGGGCAGGGAGGTCGCGGACTTCAGCCCGACCGAGTTGATCGCCAGCAGGATGAGCGGGAAGAGGGTGGCGGGGATGATCGCCGCCGGCTGGCGCACGGTCCGCATGATCGAGCGCCGCGCCAGCTCGGGCGCCTGTGTCCAGATCGACGGCCGCCGGTGGACCGGCGGCGCTCCGATGGGGACCGCAGCCGCCTCCATCAGGCCGCTGCCCCCTCGAGGGCGGGCTGCTCGCCGGTCTCGCCCTCGGTGGCCTCGCGCTGGGCGCCCTCCAGTGAGCGCCCGGTCTTGGTCAGGAAGACGTCGTTGAGGCTCGCCTCGTGAAGCTCGAGGTTCGCGACCCGAACCCCGGCCTGGTCGAACGCGCGGATGATGTTGGCGAGCTCCTCGCCGCCGTCCGTGTCGAGCCTGACCGCGGCGCCCTGCGGGGTCCCGGGCACCAGCTCGCCGAACGGGCGAAGCAGCTCCACGGCGCGGTCCCGTTCGGCGTGATCGGTCGGGACTACCTCGACGGTTGGGCGACCGACCTCGGCCTTGAGCTTCTCGGGGGTACCCGCGGCCACGATCTTGCCGTGGTCGATGATCCCGAGGTGGTCGGCGAGCTGGTCGGCCTCCTCGAGGTACTGGGTGGTGAGGAAGACGGTCATTCCCTCGTCGCGGGAAAGATGGGCGACCTCGTCCCAGAGCGCGCTGCGGCTCTGGATGTCGAGGCCGGTGGTCGGCTCGTCGAGGAAGAGGACGCGAGGACCGTGGAGCAGCGCCAGGGCGAGGTCCAGCCGGCGTTTCATGCCACCGGAGTAGCCGCCCACCTTGCGATCGGCGGCGTCGGCGAGCCCGACGCGCTCGATCAGCTCATTGCCGCGCCTGGTGCGGTCAGCCTTGGACATGCCGTGGAGGGCGCCCTGCAGCCGCATGTGGTCGCGCGCGGTTAGGTTCGGGTCGAGGGCCGCCTCCTGGAGCGCGGCGCCGATGGCGTCGCGCACGTCGGCTCCCTGCTTGACGACGTCGTACCCGGCGACCCTCGCGCTGCCCGCCGTGGGGGGAAGGAGGGTGGTCAACATGTGGACGGTGGTCGACTTGCCGGCGCCGTTCGGACCGAGGAACCCATAGATCTCGCCGGGCCGGACCTCGAGGTCTATCCCGTCGACGGCGCGAACGCTGCCCTTGAATTCTCGGACGAGCCCGCTGACCTCGATTCCGTTGCTGTCTGACACCCGGATTCCCCCTCCGGCTCGAATAGCTTGCAAAGTTGGACGGCAGTATACATAGATAGTTGAGCCTTGTAATTATCCATTTCGGCCAGTAATATCGGCAGTGATGAAGGAGAAGAGCCCAGGGAAATCAGGCGCCGGGCCCGTTTCCTGGCTCGCGGAGGAGGTGGGGCGGACCGATCCGGGAGCCGAGGCGTGGAGCCTGATGCACTGGATGATGGTGACGAACAAGCAGCGCCTGTTCGTCATGGCGCGGGAGTTCCAGCTCGCCCCCCAGCAGATGATCGCGCTACGGATGCTCGAGACCAGCCCCCGCAAGATGAGCGACCTGGCGGATGCCCTCTTCTGCGACAGCTCGAACGTCACCGGCATCGTCGACCGACTGGAGGAGCGGGGGTTTGTCCGCCGCCAGTCCTCCAAGGAGGATCGCCGCGTCAAGCTGCTCATCCTCACCAAGGAAGGGGAGTGGATGAGGAGCGAGATCACCAAGCGCATGGCGCAGCCGCCGGCGCCGATCGCCTCCCTCTCCGAGAAGGATCAGCGCGCGCTGCGCGACATCCTCAAGCGCGCGGTGGAGAGCATCTCCGACGAGGACGCAGACGCCGAGCACTCGTCCGAGACCGCCCCGGCGGAGTCCACGGCGGTCGAGACGCCCGCAAGCGCCTGAGCGCCTCCCTTCCCCGCCACCCAACTCGAGACGCAAGTGGCCCGTGTCATGCTTGAAAAAGCCAAATTCGAAAGGGGCCCAAATGAGCGCCATCGATGAGTTCCTGAAGAACAACGAGTCGTTCGCGGAGGGCTTCGACAAAGGTGACCTGCCGCTCCCGCCCGCCAAGAAGGTCGCGATCATTGCCTGCATGGACGCGCGGCTGAATCCGTATCCGCTCCTCGGGCTTTCGATCGGCGAAGCCCACGTAATCCGCAACGCCGGCGGGGTGATCACCGAGGACGAGATCCGCTCCCTGGCGATCTCCCAGCATCTCCTCGGCACGGAGGAGATCATGCTGATCCATCACACCGACTGCGGGATGCTCACCTTCAACGACGCAGAGTTCGAGCAGAAGCTCGAGGAGGAGACTGGCCGGCGGCCAGAATGGCGCCCACGATCATTTCCTGACCTGGAAACTGACGTCCGCGACTCCATCCAACGCATCAAGGAAAGCCCCTTCATCCCCAAGAAGGATGAGGTGCGGGGTTTCATCTACGACGTGAAAACCGGCCGGCTCGGTGAGGTCACGTGAGGTGATGGCGAGTACGAGCGCCCCACGCTCGGGAGAGCGCCGCTAGGTGACCTCGGGAGCCGGCGTCGGACCGCCGGCCTCCGCCTCTGCCGCCGCGACCTCGCGACGGTACTCGCGGTACTCGTGGATGCCGATCTGGATCGAAGCTGCTGAGGGGATGGCGAGGATGGCGCCGAGGATCCCGAAGAGGGTGCTGCCGAAGAGGACCGCGACCAGGACGACGAAGGCCTCGATCCTCGTGGCGCGCTTCTGGATCTGGGGCTGAATCAGGTAGTTCTCGACCTGCTGATAGACGATCGCGAAGACCACCCAGATGATCAGGGTGACCGGGAAGTCGACGAACGCCGTCACGATCGCGACGAACACCGCGCCGATGGTCGCGCCGACGACGGGGATCAGATCGGCAACGAAGATGACGACCGCCAGCGGACCCGCAAACGGCACGCCGAGGATGGTGAGGACGATGAAGGCCGAGAGCCCGGCAATGGTCGCCTGTAAGAGCGCGCCGCCGACGTAGTTGCCGACGGCATTCGCGATCCGGCGCAGGGTCCTCTCGATGCGCTCGGCGTGCTCCGGTCTCTGCATTCGTATGAACTCCTCGATCCATCTGGGCCCGGCCGCGACCATGAAGATGCTCAGGACGAGGATCGAGAGCCCCGCGAAGACCGAGCTGACCAGTCCGAAGCCGATGTCGCGCAGGACTCCGGCGGCGTCGCCGGCCTTGCTGGGCAGCTTGTTCGCCTCGTCAGAGAGCTTCTGTGTGATGTCGTACTTGTTGTTGAGGTCGTTGAGCGTCTTGTTCTTGTGGACGTAGTCCTCGATGTCGTGCACATATTTCGGAGCATTGGTGGCGACGTCGCTGACCTGGTTGACGATCGGCGGGACGAGCACGGCCCCCAGGCCGATCGGGATCATCAGCAGCCCGATGTAGACCAGCGCGATAGCCAGACCGCGCTTCATATAGCGCTGGAAGAAATTGACCGGCCCGGCCAGGGCGACGGCCAGGAAGGCGGCGATGATCAGCCAGCTGATCGGCCTGCGCAGCAGATAGATGACGTAGAGCACGAGAAAGACCCCCACGACGATGAGCACGTTGCGGGCGATCGCGCGCGCTGGAGAGTCGATTTTGGGCATGCCGACCCTCCTTATTCGGGGCCGGAAGGAGCCTTCCTACGCACGAATTCGGCTGTCCTGGGCACGAAACGGCGGAGGTGGCGACTTTCCGACCCCCATCGGTCGGAAAGTCGCCGAGCACCCTGGTCAGGCGGCGCCTGGTGACTTCCTTCGGATATGCCGAAGGAAGTCACCAAAAGACGCGATGCAGAGCCGAACACAGCCAGACCCTAGTATCGGCCCGGATGGCAGAGGAGCCGGTAGCCGAAGGTCCGCGCGAGCTCGTCGAGGGGGTCGAGATCCGTGACGCGCGCGAGGAGGAAATCGATGAGCTGCTGCCGCTGATGCGGGCCTACTGCGACTTCTACGAGTCCTCGCCCACCGACGAGGGCGTCATCAGGATGGCTCGCACTCTGATCACGGACCCGTCGCAGGGAGCGGTCTTCATCGCCCGCCAGGAAGGCAGGGCGATCGGCTTCGCGACGCTCGACTGGAAGTGGTCGATGCTGAACGGAGCCCGGGTCGGTTACCTAGAGGATCTCTTCGTCGACCCGGAGGCCAGGGGCCACGGCACGGCCGATGCCCTGATCCGGATCTGCGCCGATCGCTGTCGCGAGCGGGGCATGGGCGGCATGGCCTGGCTGACCGCGCCGGACAACCACCGTGCCCAGAAGGTCTACGACCGGACCGGGGCGGCATCCGACACCTACGTCGAGTATTTCCTGGAGTCATGACGGACGCGGTCCGCTCGGCGGTGGGGGCCGTCTGGCTCAACCACGTACGACGCGGCCAGGGCGACCCTCTGCTGCTCCTGCATTCGCTCGGCGGCTCGCTGGTGCAGTGGTCGCCAGTGATGGATCAGCTCGCCGCCGAGCGAGAGGTGATCGCGATCGACATGCCGGGCTTCGGAGAGTCACCTTCGCTGCCCGACGAAATCCCGCCCCGCGCCGCCAATCTCGCCACCGCCGTCCTCGACTTCTACGACGCCCTGGGGATCGAGGGAAAACCGGCCGTGGCCGGGATCTCGCTGGGAGGATGGGTCGCGATCGAGTGCGCGCGCCAGGGCGGGGCGTCTGCGGCGATCGGCATCTGCACCGCCGGCTTCTGGAAGCGCTCGCCGGACTCGTCGAACCGGACCGTCGCTCGAGCGAGACGAAGTGGCCGGGCCACGCGCGGGCTGCTCCGCCCGATGATGGCCACCGCCCGCGGGCGCCGTCGCGCGCTTGGGCGATTCATCAACCGGCCGGAGCGCCTCAGCCCGGGCGAGGCGGCGGCGATCGCCAAGGCCTACGTGACCGCGCCCGCCTATCCGGACGCCAGCGCCTTGATGCGGGCGGGGCGGATCGAGGACCTGAAGGGAATCAAGGCCCCGATCACGCTCGCCTGGGCCGAGCACGACACGCTGGTGCGGAACAGGCCGCTACCGGACGGGATCGTGCCCAAGCGGGTGCAGCAGGTGATGCTGGAGGGTTGCGGCCACGTGCCGACCTGGGACGCCCCGGACCTGGTGGCTCGCGTCGTCCTCGCCGGAGCACACCGCAAGCGATAGAGAACCGATCGGAAGGAGACCGACGATGAGCGAGCGCACGAAATACGCGCCGGGGGAGTTCTGCTGGGTCGACCTGGCCACGACCGACGTCGGCGGAGCGACGGAGTTCTATGCCGAGCTGCTCGGGATCCGGGCCGAGGCCGCGCCGGGGGATCCCGAGGAGACCGGCGGTTACGGGTTCTTCACCAGGGACGGCAAGATGATCTGCGGCTACGGGCCGACGCAGCAGGAGGGGCAGCCTCCCGCCTGGTCGAGCTATATCGCCGTCGAGGACGCCGACGCGACCGTCGAGCAGGTGAACGAGGCCGGCGGGCAGGTCCACGCCGGGCCGTTCGACCTGCCGAACGAATCCGGGCGGATGGCCGTGCTCCAGGATCCGACCGGAGCGTTCATCTGCATCAACCAGCAGCAGAATCATCCCGGCGCCCAGCTCGTCAACGAGCCCGGGACCTGGACCTGGAACAACCTGATGACGCGCGACGCCGAGGCGGCGAAGGACTTCTACGGCAAGGTCTTCGGCTGGAATGCCATCCACAACGAGGAGGCGCCTCCCGGCGTCTCCATGTGGCAGGTGGAGGGGCAGCGCTGGCCGGAGGGTCTGGGTGGCCTGATGGAGATCGGCGACGACCTGCCGGCCGAGATGCCCGCCCACTGGCAGGTCTACTTCATCGTCGAGAACGCGGACCAGTCGATCGAGCGGGCGGAATCGTCAGGCGCAAAGCTCGGTTTCGGGCCGATCGACGTCCCTGTCGGGCGGCTGGCGACCCTGGTCGACCCTCAGGGCGCCGTCGTCTCGATCTTCGAGTCGCACTACCCCGAGCCCCGTTAGCCGCGGGCGCAACCCGCACAGAGACCGCTGACGACCACCTCGGCCCGATCCGGCTCGAATCCGGTGCGGGCGGCCGAGCGGCGGGCGCGCTCCAGGTCGAGTGAGGTCTCCATGTCCTCGATGCGCCCGCATTTGCGGCAGATCATGTGGTGATGGGCGTCTGCACGCGTGTCCCAGAGCAGGGTGCCGGCCCCGCCGTTCACCCGCCGGACGATGCCGAGCTGCTCGAAGAGCTCGAGCGTCGCGTAGACCGTCGGCAGCGAGACCCCGGGAAGGCGCTCGCTCGCCTCGGAGAGAAGCTCCTCGGCGCTGACGTGCCGGGCCCGGTCACGGAGGAGCCGGTGCATGACGACCCGCTGCGAGGTCGCCCTCAGGCCGCGCACTCGCAGAAGCTCGGAGAGCTGGGCGTCGTCGTGGGGCGGGGTGTCGGGCTTCGTCGTCATTCGTAGGTGAACCTAATTGCATCGTACATCTTAGGGAGACCATATCTTAAGTTGCTTGTAATATAGAAGACCATGAGCGAGCTGGTTGCACGACTGACGGGGAGGATGGTTCCGGTCGACGAGGAGCGCTTCATGCTCCAGAGGGTGCAGCCCGCCCTGATCGGGCTGATCGACGGGACCGTCTCGACGCTGGCTCCGATCTTCGCGACGGCCTTCCTCGCCGGCTCCCACGCGGCGCTGTTCGTCGGTCTCGCCGCCGCACTCGGGGCCGGGATCAGCATGGGCCTCTCGGAAGCGCTCTCCGACGACGGCACCCTGACGGGCCGCGGCAACTCGCTGTCGCGCGGCGTGATCACCGGAGGCGCAACCTTCTTCGGCGGCAGCTTCCACGCCCTTCCCTTCGTGATCAGCGATCTTCATACCGCCCTGCTGGTGGCGTCCCTGACGGTGGGCTGCGAGCTGATCGGGATCGCCTGGATCCGGAAGCGGTTCCTGGACGTCTCGCTGCGCAGCTCGCTCGTTCAGGTGACCTTGGGCGGCGTGATCGTGGCGGTCACGGGCGCGCTCATCGGCCAGGCATAGGCGCGGACCGTTTGCTGGCGGCGCCGCCTACCAGCGGGCGGTGACGACCTTCTTGCGCGTGTAGAAGTCGACGGCGTCCTTGCCGTTGGCGTGCAGGTCGCCGTCGATCGAGTCCTTCCAGCCCGAGAACGGAAACCAGGCGACCGGCGCCGGGACCCCGATGTTGACGCCCAGCATCCCCGCCTCGATGCCCCAGCGATAGGCACGCGCGGCGGCCCCCGAGGTGGTGAAGATCGAGCCGGCGTTGCCGTAGCGGGAGCCGTTTGCGAACTCGATCGCCGCGTCGAGGTTCGGCAGGCCGACCAGCGCCAGGATCGGGCCGAAGATCTCCTCGCGCGCCAGCTCGGACTCGGGGTCGCTGACATCGACAAGGGTGGGGCCGAGGATCGCGCCGGCGTCCCCGCCGCCGACCCTGCCGTCGAGCAGGACCGTTGACCCGCCATCCTCCGCCGCGGCGACGGCCGCCTCGGCGCGCTCCCGCGCCTCCGGAGAGACCATCGGGCAGACGTCGGTGCCCGGATCCGCGCCGGGGCCGGTGGTGAGCTCCTCGGCCGCGTTGCGGAGATGCGCCTTCACCTCGGCCTGCCGGCTCTCGTCGCCGACGATCACGCACACGGAGCCCGCGAGGCAGCGCTGCCCCGCGGCGCCGAACGCCGATCCCATGATCGCCGCGACGCTGGTGGCCAGGTCGGCGTCGTCGGCGACGATCATCGAGTTCTTCGCGCCGCCCAGCGCCTGCACCCTCTTGCCGGTCTCCGCCGAGCGGGTGGCGATCAGGCGGGCCGTGCTGGCCTGACCGACGAACGAGACGGCATCGACGTCCTCGTGATCGAGGATCGACTCGACCGCCTCGCGGCCGCCGTGCACAAGGTTGACGACGCCGGGCGGGAGGATCTCTTCCTCGGCGATCAGCTCGCAGATCCGCTGCGATGGCCGCGGATCGCGCTCCGAGGGCTTCAGCACGAAGGCGTTGCCGCAGGCGACGGCGTAGGGCAGGAACCAGAGCGGGATCATCGCCGGGAAGTTGAACGGGGTGATCGCGGCGACCACACCGACCGGCTGGCGAACCATCTCCACGTCGATGCCGGACGCGACCCCCTCGAGCGTCTCGCCCTTGAGCAGGTGCGGGATCGCGGCGGCGGACTCGACCGACTCGATGCCGCGGCCGACCTCGCCGTCGGCGTCGGCGAGGGTCTTGCCCATGTCGGCAGTGACCAGGGCCGTAAGCTCGTCGCGATTGCGGACGAGCGCGTCGCGAAGCGCCAGCAGGTGGCGGGCCCGCTCCTGCGGCGAGACCTCGCGCCAGGCGGGCTGTGCCTGGCGGGCCGCGCGTACCGCCGCGTCGACGTCCGCCGGCCCGGAGAGCGGAATCCTGGCCGCCAGCTCGCCGGTCGCCGGGTCACGATCCTCGAGGCTGGCGTCGACCGTGGCGTCCACGAAGGAGCCGCCGACGAAGTTCTGAAGCGTCCGTGCCTCGGCCGCGGTGGCCATGGGCCCAGACTAGCGCCGGCGGGCCCGGCCCCGACGTGCCCGATGCTTGCGGAACTGGCCGGGCTCGGCCTCCTCCTCGAGCACCTGCTCGATCGTCCGGCCGCTCAGCACCGACTGCGGTTGCGAGGAGGTCGGTTTCCGCCGGGCGTCGGCGCCCTCGTCCCGCTTCTTGATCAGCAGCCACTTCTCCCGGTCGCCCGGAGGACCGGTCCGCACCAGCGCGTATGCCCCCTTGATCTTCTCGCCGAGCATGAAGATCTTCACGTCGCCCGCCTCGATCGCCTTTTGGAGGTCCATGGGCTCGCCGCGCCGGGTCTCGGAGATGTTCTGGAAGACCCCTCGGTCCCAGACGATCATCGGACCTGCCCCATAGGAGCCCTCCTGGATCACGCCCTCCCATTCGAGGTATTCGAGGGGATGATCCTCAGTGCGCATCGCGAGTCGCTTGTCCCGCGGATCGAGCGAGGGGCCCTTCGGAATGGCCCAGGAGGCCAGCACGCCGTCGACCTCGAGCCGCAGGTCGTAGTGCTCCGAGGTGGCCGAGTGCTTCTGGAATGAGAAGCGGGGATGCCGGCGGCGTGCCTTCGCCTTGCCCTTTCCCTTCCCGCGTCCGCTCGGCTCCTTGGTCTTTGAGAAGTCGCGCTTGCGCTCGTACTCGGCCAGCGAGCCCTTGGCCGGCTTCTTGGCCTTCGACTTCGCCGCCATCAGACAGCTCCCTCGAGCTCCGCGATCGAGTCGGCGAGGGCACCTCGAAGCCCGTCGAGATTCGAGATCGCATCCGGGTCCGAGCAGAGGCCGAAGGCGAGCTCGCCGGCGAGCGAGATCACCGAGATCCGCAGGGCGTGCCGGTCGGCGGGCTCGGCGAAGGAGCAAAACTGCTCGACGGCGTGGCCGAGGATCACCGCCCGCTGTCTCGGCCCGGGCACGTTCGAGACCGAGAGGGCGAACTCGCGGGGGCCCGAGGTCAGGCGGGTCACGCCCTTGTAGAGGGGACGGAAGCGGCCGATCGCGTGAAAGAAGGCGTAGAGGGTGTCGGCATCGTGATCGAACTTCCTCTCCCGGGTCTCCGCGTTGATCAAGCGCAGGCGCTCGGCGGGGTCCCCCTCGGCGATCGGCAGGTCGACGTTCATGAACGAGTCGCGATTGCCGAGCTGGCCCTTCTCCTCCTCGCGGGCGTGCAGGCAGACGGGGCACTGGACGCGGACGTCGTCGGCGATCCCGCCGACTTGGGGCAGCCATCGGCGGAGGGCCCCGGCGATGACCGCGAGGACCACGTCGTTCACCGTCACCCCCTCCTCGGCGCCGTGCTCTATTCGCTTCAGACGCTCCAGCGGGAAGCTGGTCCAGGCGACCTCGCGGGCAGGCCCGATGTGCTGATCGAGCCGGGTGTCCCGCCCGGGACGGAGCTCCCTCCAGAGCGCAGCCGGGAGCCCGATGAGGATCCTCGCCTCGCCGGCTCGAGGGCTCGGGGCTGCCTCGGACGATTGCTTGGCGGCCGGCATCTTTGCGGCGCCCGTCGCGGCCGGCACCGTGGCGGGAGCGGGACCCGACTCCTCGTCCCAGAGCAGGCCGGCGGCGAGGCGGATCGCGCTCACCCCGTCGGCCATCGCGTGGTGGATCCGCCCGACAAGCGCGACCCGGTCGCCGGTCAGGGGAAGGACGTCGAAGCGCCAGAGCGGGCGGGTGTGGTCGAGACGCTCGGAGAGCAGCTCGCCGACCGCCTGCCGAAGTTCCTCGTCGGAGAGCGGATCGGCGCGGTCGTAATGGGAGGGCGCGCCGCCAGGCGCGACCCGTGGGGTGGAGACGTGCCAGGCGAGGTCGACGTCCGCTGCCTCGACCCAGGCGGGCCGGCCGAGCCCGAGCCGCGGTTCGGCCACCCGCTGGCTGAGGCGGGGGAAGCTGCCCATCCGCAGAGAGATCCGCTCGCGCAGGGCGGAGGCCGGCAGCGGGCGTCCCTTCGAGTCGGGGGCGAGGATCAGAACCTTGCCGGTGTGGCCCTTGATCGCGGCTGATTCCAGGCGCAGGATCTGGGCGTCATCGAGGCTCAGCCGCTCTCTCGTCACGGCGGGCATGCCGTGATGATCGCGCTCCCGGGCGTCGGTGTCATCCGTTTTCCGTGGTGAGAGGCGGGTACGTGAGGGGGGAAGAGATAAATCAATAAGGAGACGAAATAAATGGGTGAGCACATCGATGAGGCGAAGGGCCGCACGAAGGAAGCGGCCGGCGACCTCACTGGCGACGACAAGCTGAAGCGTGAGGGCAAGGTCGACCGAGGGGTTTCGAGCGTCAAGGACAAGGTCGACGACGCTGCCGACAAGGTCAAGGAGAAGATCGGCCGCGACAAGGATTCTGACGACTGAATCCCGCCCGAAAGCGAGGCGCCATCCAACGCGACTCGCATGACTTGGGAACAAAGAGGCCGGAGCGTTCGCTCCGGCCTCTTGTTGTCTGAGCCTCACGGGGAATTACGGACGCCAAGCCGCAGTTCCTCCCGATGAAACCGTTCGGCGAGCCGGGGAGACTGCCTCTCACCAAGGGGAGAAGGAAACGACTAAGAGCAGGGAGCACCCGCCCGCCGATCGACGAACGGGCCGCCCTAGGGGGGCGGCCCGTTTGTCTTCAAGGACCCGGATCGGAACGCAGGTCGCCGACGGCGGCGGCGAGCTCCTCCGGCTCCGGAACCTCGCCGCGCAGCTCGAGCAGGGCGAGGGCGGAGACGACGATCACGAGCCCCTCGATCGGCTGCAGGAGCCCGTCGGCGGCCAGATCGATGAGGGCGACGGCAGCGACCCCGTGGAAGGACTCGCTGATCAGGGACACGGCGATCTCGGTCCCGAGGATCGTGCCGACCACGATCAGCATCACCCGCCAGAAATTCCCGCGGACGAGCTCGCGGGCCCGCCGCATGGCCCCCCAGACGCTCCGGTGCTCGAATTTGACCAGCGCCGGCGAGATGCTGTAGTAGGCCATGAAGACGAGGCCGGGGATCACCAGCAGCAGAAAGCCGATCGCCGTGCCGAAGGTGAGCACGAGGTCGAGCAGAATCAGCCGGCCGATCGGGACGCTCCGCAGCAGGGCCCTGATTCCGGGCAGCGGCCGGTTGGCGCGCCACTCGATCACCGCTGCCGCGGCGAGTCCCGCATAGAAGGCCTGGCCGAACAGGTTGACGATCACGGTCAGCGGGGCGGCGACGAGGATCGCCACGTCCCGGGCACTGTGGACGCCCTCCACCTCCAGGTGGTCGAGGAATCCATCGGCGAGAGCCTGCGGCAGCAGCACGATGATCGCGGCCGGGATCAGGAACTTCCAGTGAGCCCGGTAGGCGGAGGCGACATCGCGGGCGACCGCCCCGACCGAGAGCGAATGCTTCGGCGGAGTGCTCACGATTCGAGCAGGTGGGGGAGAGGATTCGTCGGAACGTGGATCCATCCCTCGCGCGCGGCCCGGTCGCGCTCCTGATCGGTCTCCGGCGGCTGGGTGAGGCCGAGCGCCGCGGCCCGGGCCACCAGGGAGGCAACCAGCGCATCGAATTGGTTGTGGTCGGCGCCCGCCGCCTCGCGCTGCTGCGGGGTCATCTGAATGCCACCGAGCGCCTCCTCCAGCTGATTGAGGAGCTCGGGGATGCGGGCTACGCCGACTCGGCTCTTGTAGCCGACGGCCGAAAGCCCCCAGGAGGTCAGGGCTGGCGCCGGGTAGGCCTCGATCACCCTGCCGGACCCCGCCCGGTCGACGGGCTCGCCACGGACGGCGAGGCGGTCGAGGAGGTAGGCACAGCGCATCGCGACGACGCCGATCAGGTCCGTGGAGACGCTCAGCGGGCGGCGGGCGCCGCGCTCGATCAGCCTGCGGTCGGTCGCCCGGAAGCTGAGGTGGAAGCGGTAGACATCCTGATCCTCTCCGGCACCCGGCCAGCCCGTCCGGTTGCGATGCGCGGAAACCGCCTCGACGAAGTCGTCCGGCCAGCCGAAGGGCGCGTCGATGCCGACCTTGTCGGCGCCCTCGATCGCTTCCAGGAGCGCCGGGTCATCGAGGCCGGAGGAGAGCTTCGAGACGACCGGCGTGCTTGGTCCCCAGTCGATTGCGCAGGCGCTGGTGTTGGCCGGTTGCGCCGCGAGGTCGATGCCGAGCGTCCGCATCCCGCGATCGTATGGCGCAGCCGCCGATGTAAACAGGGCGGTCGCGCGCGAGCCGTAATCTGGAGCCGTGGCGCGTGACGACCTCGACCTGGGAGACGGCAAGCCGGACATCGCGGCCGCCGGCGGGGTGGTGGTGCGGCGCGACGAGGAGGGGCGGACCAGGGTTGCCGCCATCCACCGACCCAAATACGAGGACTGGTCGCTGCCGAAGGGCAAGCTGGAGAAGGACGAGGGATGGCGCGAGGCAGCCCTCCGCGAGGTCGAGGAGGAGACGGGATACCGATGCGGGGCGAGCATCGAGCTGCCTCACATCTCCTACCTCGACCGGAAAGCGCGGCGAAAGCTCGTCCGCTACTGGCTGATGGAGCCGATCGAGGGCGAGTTCAGGGCGCACGACGAGGTCGACGAGCTGCGCTGGGTGACGCCGGCGGAGGCCGATGAGCTGCTCAGCTATCCCGCACGACAAGGAGCTGGTCCGCAAGGCCCTGCGGCGATACCGCTGGCGGAAGCTGATGCGCGCGCTTACCCCGTGGTCGCGCCAGCCGATGCCGGTCATGTGAAGCTCGCCCGGCGAGTAACGCGCCGGGCCTACGATGGACTGTGGAGTAGCACTGAGTACGAAGACTTCGACGGAAGGAACGGCTGTAATGACCGACAACACCGAGACCGCGATCCTCGCGGGTGGCTGCTTCTGGGGCGCCCAGGAGCTGCTTCGCAAGCGCGACGGCGTCATCTCGACCCGCGTCGGATACACCGGCGGGGAGAACGCCAACGCGACCTATCAGAACCATCCCGGCCACGCCGAGGCGGTCGAGATCGTCTTCGATCCGGACCGGATCTCGTACCGGGACCTACTCGAGTTCTTCTTCCAGATCCACGATCCGACCACCAAGGACCGACAGGGCAACGACATCGGCTCGAGCTACCGGTCCGAGATCTTCTACACGACCGATGAGCAGCGCCGGGTGGCGGAGGAGACGATCGCCGACGTCGACGCGTCCGGCATCTGGCCGGGCAAGGTCGTCACCGAGGTGAGCGAGGCCGGCCCCTTCTGGGAGGCCGAGCCAGAGCACCAGGACTACCTGCAGCGCTACCCGGACGGCTACACCTGCCATTTCGTGCGGCCTGACTGGAAGCTGCCGCACCGCCAGGAAGTGACTCAGAGGTAGCACCTTTCCTGGGCGGGCAGCGCGGCCGGCGGAATTGGCGGAAGTAGGGTTTGGCTGAGTGAGCTTGTCCCGGCCCGGGCTGCGGCGCCCGGGGATGCTTCTCTCCGCGGCGACCGACGTAGCTGACATCGCCTCCGCCTTGGACGAGATCCTCTGCGAGAACTAGACGGGGCCCCGAAGGGCCCCGCCAGTCCCTTGCCACTTCCGGCTCGGCTCAGCTGCCGGTCTCCTGCTGGTCGTCCTGTGGGTTGGGTGCATGATGGAGGACCACCTCACACCTGCGCACGTGGTCCAGGTTGCCGGGGTCGACGATCGCCACGTCGAAATTGCGGCCGCAGTCCACGTTGTCGGACTCGCCGTCGTTGACGTGGATCACGTCGTGACCGCGGCCTCCGAACACGGTGTCGCCGCCCGGTAGCGCGGCATCCGCCTGGGCCAGGGCGTAGATGACGTCGTCATCCGGGCCGCCGTACACGGTGTCGACGCCGATCCCGGCGAAGAGGAGGTCACGCCCCCGTCCGCCGCGGACGATGTCGTCACCGCTGCGCCCGCGCAGCAGGTCCGGGCCTTGACGGCCGAGCAGGACGTCGTTGCCGTCCTGACCGAACACCGTGTCGTGCCCGCGTCCCGCGTCGACCACGTCGTTCCCGGGCCCGGCGTCCACCGTGTCATTGCCCGAGTTCCCGAAAACCACGTCGTTGCCGTCGCCTGCGTCGACGAAATCGTTCCCGGACATGGCGAAGACCGAGTCGTCCCCTGCCTTGGCCTGGATCTGATCAGCTGCGTGAGTCCCGAACAGCTGGTCATTGTTATCAGTGCCAACGATCGTCGCCGCCAGCGCGGCCGTGGCTCCCACGGCGGCCACCGCCATGACGGCTGCGACGATCAGTCCCGTCGTCTTCCTTCGCATCCGAATCCCTCCCTGGGATCGTTTGTATGGCCTTAAAACATTTTTGGGTGGTCGCGGTTGCGGTCATCGCACAATTGACCGCGCGCGCGGACCGGTAGCGTGCGGCGGGATGGCCGCTACGACGGAGACGGATGTCGGTGGGGATCTCGCCTTCGCGGGCGCGGCCCGGATCGCGGAGCTGGTCCGCGCCAAGCAGGTCTCGCCGAGCGAGCTCGTCGAGCTCTACCTCGACCGGATCGCCCGCCTCGAGCCGGAGCTGAACGCCTACCGGGTGGTGTTGGCGGACGGCGCCCGCGCCGATGCCAAGCGCGCCGAGGAGCGGCTCACCAATGGCGACGAAGCGCCCCTGCTGGGCGTTCCGGTGGCGGTCAAGGACAACGTCGACTACGCCGGCGAGGTCACCACCCATGGCACCGCCGCCTACGGTGAGCCGGCGCCCGAGGACGGCCTCGTCGTGCGGAGGCTGCGTCAGGCCGGGGCGACGATCCTCGGCAAGACCACGCTTCCCGAGCTCGCGATCTACGGCTTCACCGAGAGCCCGACCTGGGGCGACACCCGGAACCCGTGGGACCCCTCGCGGACGCCCGGTGGCTCGAGCGGCGGCAGCGGCGCCGCGACGGCGGCCGGCCTCTGCGCGATCGCCCACGCCACCGATGGGGCGGGCTCGATCCGCTACCCGGCGGCGTTCTGCGGGCTGTTCGGGCTGAAGCCGCAGCGGAACCGGATCTCGCTCTGGCCCGACCGCGAGCACTGGCACGGGCTCTCCGTCTCCGGCTGCGTGAGCCGAACGGTGATGGACACGGCGCTCTACCTCGACGCCACCAGCGGCGCCGAGACCGGCGACTTCGAGTCGCCGCCGCCGCTCGAGCGCCCGCTGGTCGAGGCCGCGCGAACGTCGCCGGGCAAGCTGCGGATCGCCTACACCACCAAGACGATCCTCCCCGTCAAGAAGGCGCCCGAGGTCCTCGCGGCATATGAGGAGACGGTGGAGCTGCTGCGGTCTCTCGGGCACGAGGTGACCGAGGCCGCGCCGAGCTACGGCCGGATGTACACCGACTTCTATGCCCTCTACTTCCGCGGGATCCGAGATGAGGGCCTGAGCCTGCCCCACCCGGAACGGCTCTCGGACCAGACCAAGGGATTCGTCAAGCTGGGACGGCTGTTCAGCGACCGGCGCCTCGCGAAGGTCCGTGATCGGATGCCCGCCGGAGCCGCCAGGATCCGCGAGCTCTTCCGGAACTACGACGCGCTGATCACGCCGGCCACCGCGCAGCTCCCGGTCGAGATCGGGCACTGGCGCGGCCAGGGCGCCCTGCGGACGATCAACGGCATGGCGAACGTCTATCCCTATGGGGCGACCTGGAATTACACCGGCCAGCCCGCGGCGACGATCCCCGCGGGGTTCACCGAGGGCGGGCTGCCGCGCTCCGTGATGCTGGTGGCTCGCCCGAACGATGAGGCGACGCTGCTCTCACTCGCCGCCCAGCTCGAGTCCGAGCGGCCCTGGGCGGACCGGCGGCCCGAGCTCTAGACCGCGCTCACCTCGGCCGGCGCGCCGATCTCCAGCTCCTGGGCCTCGGCCGCCATCTCCACGGCCCCGTCCGCGCCGCCGAGCTCGGACCAGCGCTGCTGTGCGGTCTCGTGGAAGCGATCGAGGAAGTCGTCGGAGTGGAGCGGATCGTGATGGAACATCAGCAGCCGCTGCGCGTCAACCCGCCGGGCGAAGGTGAGGGTGTCGGTGAGACGGGAGTGACCCCAGCCGACGTGCTCGGGGTACTCCTCGTCGGTGTACTGGCAGTCGTGGATCAGCAGGTCCGTGTCCCGGGCGAGGTCATAGCCTGAGATCCACTCGGGCTCCAGCGTCTCGAGGGGGGCGCCGAGACCGGGCTCGTGATCCGAGATGTAGGTGAGGGTGGTCGGGCCGTCGGTGATCCGGTAGCCGAGGGTCGGGCCGCGATGAGTGACGGACTCGGCGCGGATCTTCGCGGGACCGAGGTCCCACTCCGTGGCCGGGGTGTCGCGGAAGCTCACCTCGCAGGGAAGCTCGCGGACCTCGACGGGGGAGAGCGGGGCCGAGATGTAGCGGGCGATCCGCTCCTCCAGAGAGGCCTCGGGCGACGACGGGCCCCAGATCGTGATCTTGGTCTCCGAGCGGAAGCAGGGGGCGAAGAACATCAGCCCCTGGATGTGGTCGAGGTGCAGGTGGGTGAGCAGGATGTTGATCTTCGGCAGGCGCTTGGCGATACCGACGCCGAGGCTGCGGATGCCCGTGCCCGCGTCGATGATCAGCGTGGAGCCGTCCGAGAGCTCGAGCTCGACGCATGAGGTGTTGCCGCCATAGCGGTTCATCTCGGGCCCCGGCGCGGGCACGGATCCCCGCGCACCCCACACCTTGAGCTTCATCTGGTCCTCACCATCGCCTCTCTCCTTGACCAGCGTATAGCGCCTAGTCGGAGTCCTGTGTGTCGTCCGTCCGGGGCCAGAAGAAGATCATCGCCCCCTCCTGGCCTCCTTCGGCGACGATCGGCAGCGCCGTCGACTCGATCTCGTAGTCGTCGCCCTTCGCCGAGCGCACCGTGAACGTCCCGTGTCCGGGGCGGCCCCGCCGCAGAGCTTTGGTGGTCGGGAGCTCCTCGATCGGGAGCGGGGCCCCATCCTTGCCGAAGGGCCCGACCGTGTGGCTCCACTCCTCCGCCGGCGTGCGCCCCTGTTCCTCGAAGGAGATGCCGAGCAGCGCGCCCGCGGCCTCGTTGTAGAAGATCAGCGCGCCGGCCTCGTCGACAAGGAAGGCGGGCGTGGACAGGCTCGTCAGGAGGTTGCGGGCCAGGATCAGCTCGAGCGGCTTCTGCGCCATTCGCAACGAAGTCTCGCGTATGGCCGCCGCAGGGGTGGCATGGGGATTGCGCAGCGCAGCTTCGCCACCAGGTCGCGGCGGCAAGCGGCCGCTCCACATAAGTGGAGCAGCCTGGCCGCCGCTAGATCACTTGACCGTGATCTCGCCCTCCATGCCCATCTGCTTGTGGTTGTCGATCGGGCAGTAGAACTCGTACTTGCCGGGCGCCAGGTTGGCCTTCAGGGTGCCGCTCTGGCCGGGCGAGACGTCTCCCTCGAGCTCTTGGTCGTGACCAGGAGTGACGTCCTCGATTTCGAGCGAGTGCGTCACCTGACCGTCGTTCTTCATGTCGAACCTGACGTCGCCCGAGCTGACGGTCGGATCCGTGGGGTTGAACTTGAAATCGGTGGCGGTGAGATTGACCGTGCCTCCCGCGCCGGTCGCTGCCGCTCCACCCGTCGTGGACGCCTGGGTGGCCGCGTTGCTGGTGCTGTTGTCGTCGCTGCTGCCGCCGCAACCCACCATTGGCACCGCTACCGCGGCCCCGATCGCAAGCAGCGCTGCGAAATCTCGGTTGAAACGCATCAACACCTCCACTGCAGTCGTAATGACGCGTACCTAAGCTCCTACGCGCCCGGCACCCAGGGGGATTGATGCTTGGGACGCCTGGCTCAGGCGTGCCCGGGCGTGAGGATCGTGCTCTGCGCCGTGGCCGGGACCACCGAGTACGCCCGGTTCCCGCGGCGCCACGCGTGAAGGTGCGGTTCTTCGGGCCCGAGAACGGCGATCCTCGGCCGGAAGAGACGCCGGCCGAGGTCGCGACACGCCTATTTGCTGAGATCAGGGCACGCGTCCCGCCAACCCCGGCGGGCCGCCGAGCACGCCTGGGCGGTCCCCCACGCGTACGGAGAGCCAGAGCTAGGAGAGCTTCCCGATCTTGAAGATCTTGGTCCCGCAGTCCGGGCACGTGCCCTGAATAGCCGGGCGGCCGTTCTTCATCGTGACCTGCTGCGGATCCTTGATCTCGACCTTCTTGCGTTCCTTGACGCAGTAGCCCTCGGGCATCGAGGACCTCCTTTCGAGCCGATTCCGCAAATCACGCTAGAGCACCCGCCGGACGAGCGTGCCCAGGCACGCTGAAACTTAGTGTCGAATGTAACTATCGTGCCTGGCCAGGCGTGCCTACGGTTTCTTCGCCGTGGGGGGCGGCGCCCCAGGCGGGAGCGCGACGCCCGGTAACGTGCCCGCCGCGGCGCCCTTGCCGAATGCGCCCGCCGACGCCTGACTCTGCAGCGTCGAGATGCTGGCGGCATTCTGAGACTGCTGCTTCTGCAGGGCGGAGATCGACGCCTGCAGCTGCGCGACCGAGGTGTTGAGCGCGTTCTGCGTGTCCGTCGAGTTCTTCGTGGCCGCCGCCTGCAGCGCATCCACCTTCTTGGTGAGGGCGTCGAGGTCGCCCTTGGTTGCGCTGTCGTTCTTGGCGGTGAGGCCAAGGTAGATAGCCGTCCCGCCGGCGAGCAGCGCCATCACGATCCCTGCGACGCCGAAGTAGGTCAGCCGCGCCTGCTTGCGCTCGATCTCGGCCATCCGGCCCTGCAGGCTCTCCATACGCTCCTGGAGGGTGGGCTCCGGTTCCTTTCCCTTCGTCGCCTCGGTGGGCTTGGGCTCAGACTCGGGCTTGGTGGCAGTCGCCGCCTTGCCGCGGGGCCTGCCGGCGCTGTCGGAGCGACCGGGCAGAGTCACCTTGGGCATGCGAATGCGCGGCATCAGATCGGGCATGGCCGGAGATCCTAGGCCACCCTCGCGAGCCGCAGCCGCGTACCATTCCGCGTCCCGTCCATCGCTCGTAAGAAGGAGATCCGCAGATGCCCGAAGCAGTGATCGTCGACACCATCCGTACGCCCATCGGCAGGGCCTTCAAGGGTTCGCTCGCCCAGCTTCGCCCCGACGAGCTGGGCGCCTTCGTGATCGACGAGCTGCTCGAGCGCAATCCCGAGGTGCAGCCGTCGGATGTCGAGGACGTCTTCTGCGGTTGCGGCATGCCGCAGGGCCTACAGGCGTTCAACATCGCCCGGATCATGGTCCTGCTCTCCAAGAAGCTGCCGGAGACGGTCAATGGCGTGACGATGTCGCGCTACTGCGCCTCCAGCCTCGACTCGATCAGGCACGCCGCCAATGCGGTGCGCGCCGGCCAGGGCGACACCTACGTCGCCGCCGGCGTCGAGTGGGTGAGCCGCTACAACGAGCGGACCGAGCCCGCCGGGGCCGCGGATCAGAACGAGCGCCTCCAGGGCAAGGACGGGACGCCCAACGCGTACATCGACATGGGCATCACGGCGGTCAACGTCGCCAAGCGCTACGAGGTCAGCCGCGCCGACATGGACAAGTACGCGCAGCGCTCCCAGGAGCTGGCCGTCAAGTCCCAGGAGGACGGCTTCTTCGACCGCGAGATCGTTCCCGTCGAGCTCCCTGACGGCAACGAGGTGACGAAGGACGACGGCCCGCGCGCGAGCTCCACCCTCGAGAAGCTCGCCGAGCTGCCCGAGGCGTTCGAGGGCGGGGGCGGGGTCACCGCCGGCAACTCCTGCCCGCTCAATGACGGCGCCGCGGCCGTCCTGGTGATGTCCGAGGACCGCGCCAAGCAGCTCGGCCTGAAGCCGCGCGCGCGGATCGGTACCGCCGCCACTCACGGCAATGAGCCCGAGTACATGGGCGTCGCGCCGATAGGCGCCATCAAGAAGGTGCTCGATCGGGGCGGCATGAGCATGAAGGACGTGGACACGGTCGAGCTCAACGAGGCCTTCGCCGCTCAGGTCATCCCGATCATGGCCGAGTGCGACATCCCGCTCGAGAAGATCAACACGCATGGCGGGGCGATCGCCCTCGGGCACCCCTTCGGCATGACCGGCGCCCGGATCATGGGCACCCTGCTCAACGCGATGGAGACCGACGACCGCACGGTCGGCCTCGAGACCATGTGCGTGGCGGGCGGCCAGGGCGAGGCGATGCTGGTCGAGCGGCTGAACTAGCAGCGAGCGACCGCGGACTTCACAAAACCGGCCCTAGGCCCGCAATCCCTCGACCAGCTGGGTCAGGGCCTCCTCGACCTCGGCTCGTGCCCCGCGCGGCCGCTCGGCGTGAGCGATCACGAACGCCGCCTCGGAGAGCGCCGCGACGAATAGGTGCGCCATCGGCTCGACTGCGATCGGGCGGAGGACGCCGGCGTCGACCGCCCCTTGCAGGGCCGCCCGGGTCAGGCCGAGGCCATGGCGGTTGTCGATCTCCCGCCACTCCTCCCAGCCGAGCACAGCGGGAGCGTCAATGAGGCTGATCTGCTTCACCGACGGCTCCTCGCAGGCGTCGAGGAAGGCACGCATGCCGGCGACCATCAGGTTCCAGGCGTCGTCGGCGCCCTCCATCGTCGATCCGATCCTCTCCATCAGGTCGCCCTCGACCCGCTCGAAGACGGCGCGGAAGAGATCGCGCTTGTCGGTGAAGTGGTGGTAGAGCGCACCCCTTGTGACCTTGGCGCGGATTACGATCTCCTCGGTGCCGACCCCGGCGTAGCCGCGCTCGGTGAAGAGCTCGCGTGCCGCCTGGATCAGGGTCTCACGGGTGGCACGGGCCTCCGCCTCGCGGCGGCCCGGAAGCCTTTGAGCTGATGGTCGGGCCGACATACAGCCTGTACGTTAACGCGCCCTGTGACGGTATCCCCGAGGCGCCCAGCAGCGCTGTTCCCTCCAGGTAGCCAAAACCAAAGCCAGGAGAGGAGCACGATGCGAAGGGTCATCACGGCGGCAGCGGTCGGATCGCTGGTTGCATGCATTGTTGTCGCGCCGGCCGCGATCGGGAGCAACGGCCAGGGGCCGAAGGGATCCAAGTCGCCGAAGTTGGCGCCGGGATCGCTTTCCCTGCTCGCGAACCCGAGCACCGTGACGGGTTCCACGACCACGATCTCGGTGAGTGGCAACGCCATGGCGACCAGCGGGTGTCGCAAGAACAGGACGTTGGCGTTTTCCTACGTCGGCACGGGTGGGACCACCCCGCTGACCGTGACGGCGGTCAGTGGGCCAAACGGCGATTTCGCGGCCTCGCTGCCGAAGCCCGCGGACGCGGCGCCCGCGACCGTGACCCTGCAGGCGACGGCTGGCCAGGTCGATCGCAGGGTCGGCAGCGCAAAGAAGGGCAAGAAGCCCAAGAAGGGCCGCAAGATCAGATGCCTGAGCGCTGCCGGACAGGCGACCCTGACGGTCACCCCGTAGCGCCAGCACGAAACGGTATGGCGAGCGGCCTGCACAACGGGGCCGCTCCCCTGCGCTACGGTCGGCCGGTGGCCGGTGATCACTTCGAGCGGCTGCTTGGCGAGGCACGCGACGGAGAGGAGGCCGCTTGGGCCGAGATCTTCGGCGAGCTTTCGCCCGCCGTATTCGGCTACCTGCGCGCCAACGGTGCTCCTGATCCCGAAGACGTGCTCAGCGAGACCTTCCTTCAGGTCGCGAGGGACATCGGGACCTTCAACGGAGATGAATCGGCGTTTCGCGGCTGGGTCTTCATCATCGCCCAGCACCGTCTGATTGACGCCCGTCGTCACGCCGCCCGCCGTCCGGTTGAGCTCTCCAGCGAACCGCCTGAGCCCGTCGGTCGGGCCGATGATGCCGCCGACGAAGCCCTTGCCAGAATCGGCTTGGAGAAGGTCCAGAGTGTGCTCGAGGCCCTCTCCGAGGACCAGCGGGCGGTCCTGCTGTTACGGGTCGTGGGTGATCTCAGCATCGAGGAGGTTGCGAAGGCCGTCGGCAAGCGGCCTGGCGCCGTGAAGGCGCTCCAACGGCGTGGCCTGGAGGCGATCCGGCGAGAGCTGGCGAGAGGGGGAGTAACTCTGTGAGCGACAACGGCGCTTATGAGAGTGAGATGAAGGATGTAGTCGTTTTCGAAAGCGCGCTGCGGGCCGCGGTGCCGACCCAGCCGGATCCGAGCCTGGCGACGACCCTTGTGCCCCGTCTCGCGGCGGGAACACGCGCCTCGACCGTCGAGGCGGAGACGACCGCGCTTCGGCGCGGGCCGCGCTCGCGACGCGGACTGGTAGTCAGGGTCGGGATCGCCGTCGCCATCATCCCGCTGGTCCTCGCCGGGCTGGCGTTCGCCGGGGTGACGGTGCCCCAGCCGGCGCGCTCGGTCTTCCACGCGGTGGGGATCACCCTGCCGAACCAGCCAACGAACCACACCCACCAGACCAGTCCGACTACCACCGGCGAGCAGAGGTCTGGCGAGGGCACCGGCACGAGGCAGTTGCAGGGCACCGGCAAGTCTCAGGCGGCCCACCGGCATGCACTGGAGCAGCGCGCCAAGGCCAAGGGCAAGGCGATCGGCCACACGCGGGGCAAGGCGATCGGCCTCAACGACCTCGTGCCTCCGGGTCACTCCGGGTCGACGGGACCGCCTGCGCATTCCAACGCAGGTGGGAATGGCAACGGTGTAGCAAAGGGCCAGACGAAGGCCCCGCCTACGGAGACGTCGCCGGGCCATACCAAGACGCCGCCGGGCCATACCAAGACGCCGCCGGGCCATATCAAGACGCCGCCGGGCCACTCCAAGTAGGCTGGCTCCTCCAGGGATGGAGGAGAGGAGTTGACGAGGCGCCGCATCCGGCTGGCGCTCGCGCCGGCCGCCACGGCCGTGGTTCTGGCGCTCCTAGCGGCGCCGGCATCGGCCCGCGACCGCGTGATCACGGTCCCGACGCCGCCGGAGCCCGGGCCCGCCCAGTTCAACCAGGTCACCGTCCACCAGTTCGGGCCGGCCTCAGCCAAGCACGTTCTGGTGCTGATGCCGGGGACGCAGGGCGGGGCGGGGGACTTCACCCTCGACGCGCGCTACCTCGTCAAGCACGATCGCGATCTCCAGGTCTGGGCGATCGATCGCCGCACCCAGGCGCTCGAGGACACCTCGGTGTTCGCCGCGGCCGAAAACGGTCAGGTCTCGCTCCAGCAGGCGTTCGACTACTACCTCGGTTGGATCTTCAACGGCGGCAACCCGGCGAAGCACTTCCAGTTCCGGGACCCAAACGCCGACCCCTACGCCCGCGAGTGGGGCATGGCGGTGGCGCTCAATGACGCCCGTGCCGTCGTCCTCAAGGCTCGCGCACACGGCCGGCGGCAGGTCGTCCTCGGAGGGCACTCGCTCGGAGCCTCGCTGACCGTCGCGTATGCCGCCTGGGACTTCAACGGCCACCCGGGCTGGAAGGACCTGAAGGGACTGGTGCTCATCGACGGCGGTTTGCTCGGGAGCTTCGACGCCTACGACCTCGCGCAGGCCCAGAAGGCCGTCGCCGACCTGCAGACGAGCGACCCGTTCCTCGACCTGCTCGGCGTCGGTATCCCCGAGGCGGCCGGGCTTTTCGCCGAGGTGGGCGGGCTCTTCGCCGAGAAGGCCCCGACCGCCTCCGCGACGATGCTGCAGTCGTTCCCGCTGTTGCCGGCCCAGTTCAACCCGCCCTTCCCGGTGACCAACAGGGCACTGCTCGGCAACGCGTTCGACCGCGATACATCGCCGGCCGACCTCAGCCTGCTGCACATCAACGGCGGCGGGCTGGCGCCTCGGGCGACCCTCGCGATTGGGTCGATGGCGGGGTGACGCCGATCAGCCGCCTGGCCGCCACCTTCGGCCAGGAGCCGACCAACGCGGTCGAGTGGTACTTCCCGACGCGGCTCACCATCGACACCAACGGCGCCGACCAGATGACGCAGAACGACGTCGCCAACTTCCTCGGACTGCGGCTGATGCACACCCGCCAGGTGGACCTGCCCCTCTACGCGATCGCGACCGACCTCGCCGGCGCCCACGTCCTGGACGGCGCCCGCAACTTCATCCGGCGGTCGAGGACGACGCGCAGGGAGTCGATGCTGGTCAACCGCAACCCGCTGATGAGCCATCTCGATCCGCTCACCGCCGCGCCGAAGACCAACGCCTTCCTGAAGACCGTCGTGCCGTTCCTGGACCGGAAGGTCTTCGGCAGCGGCAGCGCATAGGCGCGGCCACAAGCGGCCACCCCACACAACCGCTCGGGGCTTCGCCCCTCGCTCATTCGAAGGTGGCCTGGTGGCCGCTAGTCCTCGAAGAGCGCGTAGCCGTAGGAGCCGCGCTTGTAGGCGAGCTTGGCGATCGCGGTCATCCGCTCGTCGTCGTTCGACTCGATCTGATCGAAGCGGCCCTCGACGCGGCAAGCGGCGCGGTTGCAGAAGGTGTCGGCGATGTAGCGCTCCTGCCCCGAGGGCTCGACTCCCTGGTCCTCGAACACCTGGCTGACTCGTGAGAGCACGGCGATCTGCCCGTAGATGTCGGCGATGCTGTCCGCGAGCCGCTTCTGCTGGAGCTGGCGCTCGATGATCTCCTTCTTGTTGTCGCGCAGCAGTTTCTCGGTGACGCCGGCGAGTCGCTTCACCTGGTCGGAGACGCTGTCGGCATGGTCGGAGAGCTCGTCGTGGGCCATGTTGAGCTTGTCCGGGCGGACCTCACGCTGGATCCGGTCGCTGGCATACTCGACCAGCACGCCGATCGAGCGGATCGGGTCGCTCAGCTCGATCTCCGAGAGGCCCTCAAGTTTCTCGCCCACCGGCTTGAATCCGCCGAGCGCGATGAAGGCACGGAGCACGTCGTTCGCCCCCTCGAAGATCGGATAGATGCGGGTATCCCGGAGGGCCTTTTCGTAGGGACGGTCGCGCATGTAGCCCTCCCCGCCGGCGAGCTGGAGCACGCGATTGACCGCGTACCAGAGGAACTCCGTCCCCGAGACCTTGCAGATGGCGGATTCGAGCGAGTAGTCGGGCACGCCTTCGTCGACCAGGCCGCAGGTCAGGTAGCACATGGACTCGAGCCCGAACAGGTAGCTGACCATCCAGCCGATCTTGTCCTGGACCAGCTCGAAGTCGGCCAGGGGGCGGCCGAACTGGCGCCGCTCCTTGACGTGCTCGATCGCCAGGTCGAGCAGCTTCTTGGCACCGCCGACCGAGCCGGTGCCGAGCCCGATGCGGCCGTTGTTGAGGATCTGCATCGCGACCCGAAACCCCTGGCCGGGGTCGCCGAGCACGTTCTCGGGTGGCACCCGGACGTCGTTGAAGCGGAGCCGCCGCAGGTCGTTGGCCTGCAGGCCCATGGTGTCGTAGCGCTCACCGACCTCGAGCCCCTTCATTCCCTTCTCGAGGATCAGGGCGATGTGGCGGTCCTCGCCCTCGATCTCGGCCCGCGCGAAGGTGGTGATCACGTCGGCTCTGGAGCCGTTGCCGATGTAGCGCTTCTCCCCGTTCAGGACCCAGGAGCCGTCCGGCTGCTCCACAGCCCGCGATCGCAGGTGGTAGGCATCGGAGCCGGCCTCGGGCTCGGTCAGCGCGAAGGCGGCCAGCTTGCGGCCGGTGGCGAGGTCAGGGAGGAAGCGCTCCTTCTGCTCGTCGGTGCCGAACAGCGAGATGCCCTTGAAGCCGATCGACTGGTGGACGCCGAGGACGATCGCGAGGGTGGCGTCGATTTGGCCGACCGTCTCGAAGACGCGGGCGTAGCCGGTCTGGGAGAGTCCCTGGCCGCCGTACTTCTCGTCGACGTAGAGCCCCAGCGCCCCGATCTCTCCCAGGTCGCGGAGGACCTGGTCGGGGATCCAGCGCTCCCGCTCGGCCTTCCGCGCGTCGTAGTGCTCAGCGCAGTACTCGCGGATCCGGGCATTCAGCTCGCGAATGCGGTCCTGCTCGTCCCGATCGGTCTGTGGCCATGGGAAGACGAGCTCCTCGTGGATCTCGCCGAGGAAGAGCGACTTCGCGAACGAGCTGACGCCCTCCTGCGCCTCCTGCTTCCGCGGAATCGCCTCGCGGACACCCATCGCATCTGAGACTACCTGGCTCACTACGCTCCGCCGGCAATGCGCAGGTGGGCCATGCCCCCGGCTCTCATCGCCGCAGTCGTGGTGTTCGCGGGCTGTGGAGGATCCGGCCATCCCAGGATGAACCCGGAGGCGATGCTCGATGCCGCCGCCTCGCAGCCGCTCTCGAGTGCGCAGGTGGAGGTGGACCTCAGCCTGCAGGTGAGCGGTGTCCCGCAGCTCTCGTCGCCGGTTCGGCTGAAGCTCCAGGGTCCCTACGTGAGCGGGGGAGGCACGCGGATCCCGAGCTTCGACTGGCGGCTCAACGCGACCGCGCTGGGCTTCCCGGTGGGTGGCCGCCTGGTCTCGACGGGCTCGAACGCCTACCTATCCATCTATGGCGACAACTACGAGGTGGGCACCGACGCGGTGGCGGCCGCCAACCGGCGGATCCGGGAGGTGGCGGCGTCGACGGGAGGCCCGCTCAGCCTTCATCCACGCACCTGGTTCGGTCCGGCCCGCATCGACGGCAGCGGCAATGCGGGAGGGGTCGACTGCGAGCGCATCTCGGCGCCCCTGCGCGGCCGGGCGATGACGCACGATCTGGCGCCGCTCACCACCAGCGTCGGGGTTTCCGAGCCGCTCAGCATCGCCGGGAGGGTGAGGGCGTGCGTCGGCTACGACGATCGGGTCATGCACGAACTGGTCGTGGATGCGGTGGCCGGGATACCGGAGGCCGACCGGGCCTGCCTCGCGGGGGCGAGCGCGATCAACTTCACACTCGACCTGACGAGCAGCGAAGTGGGGGAGCCGCAGCACATCTCGGCTCCGAGTGGCGGGGCCCGCCCGATCCGAGATCTCGCTCTGACGCTCAACGATCTCGGGGTTTCAATCCCCTGAGGGAGCAGGTGTTTTAGGCTGCGAGCATCGAGTCCAGTGGGAGAAGCCCAGAGGAGCGCCGAGCCGCGGCGGAAGCGCGTGCTCGTACGCGATCCGACGAGCCGCCGGAGACCGGCGACGAAGAGCTCATCGGCGGCGCGGGGCCCCGCGGCGCCGACGGGGAGATGAGCCGCCACTACGGCGGCCCGGACGTCTACATGCGACGCAGGCTGATCGCCGGCGCCGCGGTGATCGTCCTCATCGTCCTGATCTTCCTGCTCGTCAGCAGCTGCTAGCCAAGTCCGGCGTCGGCCTCGTCGGCGATCAGCTTCGCCAGGGCCAGCGACGAGGTCGCGGCGGGAGAGGGTGCGTTGCGGACATGAAGGGCGCGCTCGGTGCGGTGCACGACGAAGTCGTCGACCAGGCGCCCGTCGCGATCGAGCGCCTGGGCTCGGATCCCGGACGGTCCCGGCAGCACGTCGGCGATGCCGAGCTCGAGGACGAAGCGGCGCATCTCCGCGACGAAACTGCGCTTGCTGGCCGCGTGGCGGATCTCGGTGAGGCCGGTTCGCCAGTGGCGGCCGGCCAGGCGCCAGGTGCCGGGCCAGGAGAGGATGGAGGCCAGGTCGGCGCCGCGCAGCCGGGCGATCCGGTAGGCGTCGCGGGCGCCGACCATCAGCGCCGAGGGGCCGAGCAGGACCTCCCCGTCGATCGTCCGCGTCAGGTGGCCGCCGAGAAAGGGGAGGTCGGGGTCGGGGACCGGGTAGATGCTGGCGCGGACCAGCTCGCGCCGCTCCGGACGCAGGCGCAGGTAGCCGCCGCGGAACGGGACGATCCGCGGCTCGGCGGGTGCGCCCGCCGCCACGGCGAGCCGGTCCGACCAGGCGCCTGCGCAGCTGATCGCGAAGCCGGCCTCGGTCACGCCTCGCTCATGCAGGACCGAGATGCTCACGCCGCCCGGCCTTAGCCCTCGCACCCCCGCGCCGGTGGTGATGACGCCTCCCGCCGCCTCGACGTCCTCTGCGTAGGCCACGGCGACCCGGGCGAAGTCCACGATCCCCGTCTGCGGGGAGTGCAGCGCGGCGACCCCGCGAGCATGCGGCTCGATCTCGGCGATCTCGTTCGACTCGACCCTCCTCAGGCCGGGAACCCGGTTGGCCTCGCCGCGCCGCTGCAGCTCATCCAGGCGGCCGAGCTCACCCTGGTCGGCGGCAACGATCAGCTTGCCGTCCTTGCGCGCCTCGATTCCGCGCTCCTCGCAGTACGCGTAGAGCAGGCGGGCGCCCTCGACGCAGAGCCGTGCCTTCAGGGACCCGGGCTCGTAGTAGATGCCGGCGTGGATGACGCCGCTCGAGTGGGAGGTCTGATGGGCGGCCAGCCGGTCCTCCCGCTCCAGGACGCAGAGGGTCGCATCGGGGCGGCGGTCGAGCAGCTCGCGCGCCACCGCGAGTCCGAGGATGCCGCCGCCGATGACGACCAGGTCGCAGTGGGCGGGAGGGTTGGCCACGTCGGCCAGACTAGATGGGGTCGGCACTAGGATCGGCCGATGGCCTTGCCGCTGAAGCCGCCGATCAAGCCACAGCTCGCCCTCTCCCGCAAGGAGCTGCCGGAGGGGGACGACTGGGCCTACGAGCCGAAGTACGACGGATTCCGTGCCCTCGCCTACGTCGACGGGGACGACGTCTACCTGCAGTCGCGTGGGGGCAAGCCGCTGCGACGCTACTTCCCGGAGGTGAAGTTCCCGGAGGGTCGCTACGTCCTCGACGGTGAGCTGGTGATCATCGACAGCGACGGCCGCGAAGAGTTCAACCGGCTCCAGATGCGACTCCACCCGGCGGAGTCCCGGGTGAACATGTTGGCCAAGGAGACGCCGGCCCTGTTTCGTGCCTTCGACCTGCTCTCGAAAGATCGGAGCAAGCTCACGGGCAAGCCCTTCGCCGAGCGCCGCGCCGCGCTCGAGGAGCTGATCGCCGCCGCGCCGGGCCGCAAGAAGTCCACGTCGGGGTCGGTCGAGCTCACTCCGATCGTGAAGTCGGTCCAGGGCGCAGAGCCCTGGCTGCTCAGCGGTGAGGGGGTGATCGCCAAGCAGCTCGACGCGATCTATAAGCCGGGTCAGCGCAAGGGCATGGTGAAGATCAAGCGGGTCCGGACGATCGACTGCGTCGTCGTGGGATGGCGGCCGGGCAAGGAGAAGGGCACGGTCGGCTCGCTGATCCTCGGCCTCTACGCGGGCAAGGAGCTGCGGCCGATCGGTCACACCTCCGGTCTGAAGGCGAAGGAGAAGAAGGAGCTGGTGAAGACGCTGGCCGACTACGAGACCGGAGAGAAGGGGTCAGGCGACCCGAGCCGCTGGGACGCGGACCGCGATCTCGAGTGGTTCGCGCTGCGGCCCGAGCTGGTGGTGGAGGTCACCTATGACCACACCAGCGGCGGGCGCATCCGCCACGGCTCGAAGATCGTCCGCTGGCGCGACGACAAGGCGCCCAAGGACTGCAAGATCGACCAGCTGGTCTAGGGCTGTCCCTCAGCTCTGGACCCGGTAGTGCATGTGGGTGACGCCGCCCTCCCCCTCAAGGACTCGGGTGCGCTCCAGCTCGATCTGCTCGGGAGCGAGGCCCTCGAACAGTCGGCGCCCTTGGCCGAAGAGCACCGGGACAACATGGAGCTCGAGCTCGTCGAGGACGCCGGCGGCAAGTGCCAGCTGCGCGACTGCGGCGCCGTGGACCAGGACGTCCTTGTCGCCGCAGCCTCCCTGGCTCGAGTCATCGCAGTCGTGACGTCGTTCAGGTAGGTGACCAGCGGCCACTGCCCGATGTCGATTCCGGGCTCCTGGCGGCTGAGGATGAAGATCGGCACGCCATCGTGGTGGTCCCCGCCCCAGCCGCCTGCCGGTTCGAAGGTCCCCCGGCCAGCGACGGTCGCTCCGGTTGACATGAACTCGTCGACTATCTGGCCGTTGACGCCTCCCGAGCGGCGTGTGGCCGCGAGGTCGACGTCGCCGCCGCTCGTCATCCATTCATGCAGGCGATGCCCGCCGTCGCCGAGGCCGTTGTCCGGCCCCTCGTTGGGCCCGACGGAGTGTCGAGGAGAATTAATCGATCCGCGGGTGGACGCTGCTAGCCACTCGGCGCGACGGCGGAGAGGATGTGCGGCCAGACGTAGACCTCCCAGGTCGCGGCCACCAGCAGCATCGGAATTGCGATCGCCACGGTGACCACCGTCGCCGCGAGGAGCTGGTCCCACTCGCCCTTGCGGCTGGCGATCGTCCAGGCCGCCAGGGGCAGGAACACGGCCGTCAACTCGAGCAGTGCGTGGGGGAGGGCGGTCAGCACCAGCACCGGGACCGCGACGCCGGCGTCCCAGGCGATCGTCGAGCCGACCAGGCCGAGCGCAATGGTCTGGGTGAAGAGCGAGAAGCAGGTCACCCCGATCACCCACGCGAAGGCGATCGGGCGCGCCTTCTCGTGGACCAGCCGCGACAGGCCGGTGCGGCGCTCGGTCGAAAGCGGCAGGGCCGCGCCGGCGATGAACCCCGCGACGCAGGCGGCTGCGTGGAGGGCGAGGACCAGGGAGTTGCGCCCGAGCACGCCGAGGACGCGCTCGGGGCTTGGGCCGCCGGGAACCATCGGGCCGTAGTGAAAGCCGTAGTCGGGCGTGATCAGGGACGCCGCTACCGTGACGGCCGCCAGCAGGCCGAGCGCGATCAGGACCGCGCCGAGCAGCCAGGTGCGGATGACGGGCCAGGGATCCTCCTCCCAGCTCGCGAGCACGGTTCGCGTCCGGCGCATGCCGTGCAAGAAGACGTATTGATTGGCATCCATGCCTGGAACCATCGGCCCGGGGCGCACCCGGCATTAGGGCCTCCGGACGCTGGGGGAGACGGCCGCGGCTGCTCAATGCCAGGCTCAATGGCCCGACTGTCCTGTCCCGTGGTCGCACCACGACCGCTAGGCAGGACGGTCCAGTAGTCGGCGAAGGTCGGCGAGCATCGGCGCAGGGTCCTCACGGACGTCGCGCCAGGTGTAGCGGCGGAACTCATCAGCGCGCGCCCGCGCCTCACGCTCGCGCTGGCGGTCCTGCTCCCAGGCGTGACGGGTGTGGTGGTAGCGGTAGCTGTCCAGCTCGACCGTGAGACGGTGGGCCGGCCAGCGGCAGTCGACGTATCTGCCGTCCACGCGCCGGTTCACCCGGGGCTGGGGAAGGCCGGCGGCTCGGAGGCGCTGCAGAAAACGAGCTTCGAGCCGACTCAGGGTCACCGGGACGTCTCCCCAGAGGACGCGCCGGAGTTTGCGGGCGCCGGGCCAATTGTGGCGACGAGCCAGGACCCGCTCGACCTGTGTGGGAGTGATGCGGTGCCGGACCTCCGCCTCGTGGACGGCACGACCCAGCTCGTCCTCCTCGAGGTCGGCGGCGAGGTCGACGAGGGTGCGCTGGACGGTAGTGACCGTAATCCCTCGCCACCTGGTCGCGTCCGTCAGCTCAGTCCGGCGAACGCGATGGGTGACGACCCCGGGGATCCGCCGCTCCGTGGGGGTCAGGACTTCCGGCAATGAAGGAGGGCGCTTCAGGAGGCCGAGCAGGTGCGCAGCGGCTCGGCCGGCGAGCAGTGATCTCTCACCGCAGGCCTTGACGGCTGCCAGGTACCGCGCATCGGGACTTGGAGCCGTATGCCCAACCCGGAAAACCCCGCGATGAAGACGAATCAGGTACCGGTTTGTGATCCGCGACTTGATCTCGGCCTCGGTCAGCCCCACTTCTTGCAGCTCCGCGCGGGTGACGACGCCATGAGCTCGCGACGCGATCGCAGCGACCTTTTCCTCGACTGTCCTGTCCTGTGGTCGCAACACGACCATCAGGCAGGACCGTCCGAGATTCACCCCCCGAGCGTCTCCGGCTCAGCTCCCCTTCATCGCCGCTTTTGGTCCTTGCGCGCCCTGGAGGGCTGCACCCGCTTGGGCTCGCCGCGCTGCTTTGCGAAGTGGGGAGGCCAGGGGGCATCGCCGACGCCGCCCTCCTCGTCGCGGCGCGCCAGATCGAGAAGCTGGTCGAGCGAGCCGGCGTGCTCGTCGATGTCCCCCGCCGGGTCAGCCTTCTTCCCCAGCCGGTTTGGAACGGTGTCGAGCCGCAGCTCGGCCGGCTCCACGTCCGGGACCTCCTCCCACTCGAGCGGACAGCAGACCCGTGCGTCGGGCACCGGCCTGACCGAGTAGCCCGAGGCGATCGTGCGGTCGCGCGCGTTCTGGTTGTAGTCGACGAAGACCCCGTGTCGCTCCTCCTTCCACCATTTGCTGGTGGCGTTCTTCGGCAGCCGCCGCTCGACCTCGCGCGCCAGCGCAAGTGCCGCGCGGCGGACCTCGATGTAGTCCCAGCGCGGCTCCACCCGGACGTTGACGTGAATCCCACGAGAGCCCGAGGTCTTCGGATAGCCGACCAGTCCGTGCTCCTCGAGGACGTCGTTGACGCACATCGCCACCTTGCGGACCGAGTTCCAGCGCACCCCGGGCATCGGGTCAAGATCGACCCTGAGCTCGTCCGGATTGTCGAGGTCGGCCCGGCGCACCGGGTGAGGGTTGAAGTCGACGACGCCGAGGTTGACCGCCCAGACCAGATGCGCCGCGTCGTTGGCGACCAGCTCGGTCGCGGTTCGCCCGCTCGGGAAGGTGAAGGTCGCGGTCTGCAGCCAGTCCGGGGCACCCTTTGGCACCCGCTTCTGGAAGAAGAACTCGCCGTCGACGCCGTCGACGAAGCGCTTCATCGTCCCGGGCCGCTCGCGCAGCTGGTTCACCGCCGCCTCCTCCACGGCGATGTAGTACTCGGCAAGGTCGAGCTTGGTGAACCTCGGCTTCGGGAAGAAGAGCTTGTCCGGGTTGGACAGGCGCACCTCGTGGCCCGCGACCTCCACCGTCGTGTAGTTCCCCTTCTTTGCCACGGTGGACATCTTCGCCATAACGACCGCGAAACCTGAGCCGAGTCATCGGCGCTGATTGAATCCACGCATCGAGACACTCGAGACGCTCACCTACGAGGTGACCGGGCCGATCGCCCGCATCACCCTGAATCGCCCCGAGCGCGGCAACGGGATCACGCTGGAGATGCCCGGCGAGCTGGCGAACTGCGTCGAGCGGGCGAATCTCGACCCTGATGTCCATGTGATCGCGCTCGCCGGCAACGGCACCGGCTTCTGCGGCGGCTACGACCTGGTGGCCTCGGCCGAGGGCGACATGGAGGGCGTTGCCAGCTCCAAGGCTCCGCCCGGGTCCCCGTTGGACCCGATGGTCCAAGCGCGCAATCACGACCCGGATGGAACCTGGGACCCGGTCGTCGACTACCAGATGATGAGCCGCAACCTGCGCGGCTTCATGAGCCTCTTCCACTCCGAGAAGCCGACCGTCTGCAAGGTGCACGGCTACTGCATCGCCGGCGGCACGGACATGGCTCTCTGCTCCGACCTGATCGTCGCCGAGGACCGCGCCAAGATCGGCTACCCGCCGGCCCGGGTCTGGGGAGTTCCGACCAGCGCCCTCTGGGCGTTCCGGATCGGCCCGGCGCGCGCCAAGCGCCTGTTGCTCACCGGGGACTCGATCGACGGCACCACTGCGGTCGAGTGGGGGCTCGCGTCGGAGGCGGCGCCGGCGGCCGATCTCAACGGGCGGTTCGAGGCGCTGCTCGAGCGGGTAGCCCGAGTACCCATCAACCAGCTCGTCATGCACAAGCTGCTCGTCAACCAGGCCCTCTACGCACAGGGGCTGCAGGCGACGCAGTCCCTCGGGGTCTTCTTCGACGGCATCGCGCGGCACACCCCCGAGGGCTTCGCCTTCCAGCGGCGGGCCGCGGAGGCCGGATTCAAGGAGGCGGTACGCGAGCGCGACGAGCCGTTCGGCGACTTCGGGCGCAATGGCTGAGCGCTATGACGCGATCGTGATCGGCGCCGGGGTCGCCGGTGAGGTCTGCGCCGAGGACCTCGTGGCGGGGGGGATGAAGGTCACCATCTGCGAGCGCGAGCTGGTCGCCGGGGAATGCGGCTACTGGGCCTGCATCCCCTCGAAGACGATGCTGCGACCGGGTGAGGTCCTCTCCGAGGCGAGGCAGGCGCCCGGCGCCCGCGAGGCGATCTCCGGCCCGATCAACGTCAAGGAGGCGCTGGCCTGGCGGAACTTCCAGGTCTCCGACTGGGATGACTCCCACCCGGCGGGCAAGCTGACCGAGGCCGGCGTCGAGCTCCGCCGGGGCGACGCCCGTATCTCCGCGCGGGGTGAGGTCGAGATCGATGGGAAGCTGCTCGAGACGGAGCGGCTGATCATCGCCACCGGCTCGGACCCCGTGATCCCCCCGATCGACGGGCTTGACGAGCTCGACGACGTCTGGACCAACCGTGAGGCCACGTCGCTGACCGAGATCCCGCGGCGCCTGGTCGTCCTCGGCGGCGGCCCCGTCGGGGTGGAGCTCGGCCAGGCCCTCTCGCGGCTGGGCGCATCCGTGGCGATCGCCGAGGGCGAGGATCGCCTGCTGCCGGGCGAGGCGCCGGCCCTCGGCGAGGCGCTGCACGAGGCCCTGCCCGCGGAGGGAATCGAGCTGCGACTCGGGGTGAAGGCGAGCGCTGCGGAGCGGCGCGGGGAGGGCTACTCGCTCTCCTTCGAGGACGGCTCGGAGCTCCGCGGCGAGCAGCTGCTGGTGGCGACCGGGCGCCAGCCGCGGGTCCACGGCTTCGGCCTCGACGCGGCCGGGATCGATCCGGACGGCGCCGCCAAGGGGATCGAGGTCGATGAGCGGATGCGCGCCGGCAACGGCGTCTGGGCGATCGGCGACGTCACCGGGATCTGGCCCTTCACTCACGTCGGCAAGTACCAGGGCCGGGTCGCGGCCGCCGACATCCTCGGCCGCGACGTCACCGCGGACTACCGCGCCGTGCCGCGCGTGGTCTTCACCGACCCGCAGATCGCCGCGGTCGGCGAGCAGGACGGCTCCGCGTCCGGCACGGTCCAGCTCCAGTCGATCTCCCGGACCTCGACCTATTCGCGCGAGTACGACAAGCACCCTGGATTCCTCACCGTCGTCTCCGACGGCGAGAAGCTGATCGGGGCCCACGCCGTCGGACCGGAGGCGGGGGAGTGGCTCCAGCAGGCCACCCTGGCGATCAAGGCCGAGGTGCCGATCGAGGTGCTGCGCCAGACGATCCAGCCCTATCCGACCTTCTCCGAGGCGTTCTTCTACGCGCTCAAGGATCTTTAGGCCGCCGGTCGAGCACGGTTCGCGATACTGCCGCGTCCATGAATCCGGAGATCACCGCCGAGAACATCAAGCAGTGGCTGCCGGGGACCTTCCCCGGCGACATGGCGATCGAACCGGTCGAGATCACCGACGAGGTCGCGACCGGGCGGATGGTGGTGGACAAGCGCCACCTCCACCCGGGCGGCTTCGTTCACGGCGGCGTCTGGACCGCGTTCGGCGACTCGGTCGCCGCCTGGGCGACCTTCCGCGCCCTGCCGCCCAATCACGACTTCACGACGATCGAGCTGAAGCTCAATGTCTTCGCCGCCGGCGTCCTCGGCGACGAGCTGATCTGCGAGGCGCGCCCACTGCACGTCGGGCGGAGCACCGCGGTGATCGAAGCCAAGATCCGCAAGGGCCAGAAGCCCGTCGCCAACCTGATCGTCACGCAGTTCGTGCTGCCCGGCCGGGATCCGCGGGCGGAGCGCCCGGCGCCCGGCGACTATCCGCCAGGCGACTAGGAACTAGCCGGGCTGCTCGAGCATCTCCGGCCGCAATTTCCTCGCCTGCTCCGGGTTGAGGCAGACGAACTGGCCGCTGGTCTCGATCACGATCAGTCCGACCTTGTGGAGATCCGCGAAGCCGTGTTCGAGCGCGATGTCGACGAGCTCAGCCATGCTGATGGCCTCCCTGTTCATGTTCTTTTTGACCGGCTCGCCGTTCCGGAGCAGGACACTCGGCGTTCCCTCCAGGATGCGGCGCGCCCGCATGCTCCGGAATGTGAGGCGGACGAACAGGTAGTTGGCCACGAACAGCGTCCCGGCGCCGATCACTCCACCGGTGACCGAGTTGTCGTTCCCGATCAGCGCGTTCTGCAGCGCGTTCGAGGCGAGTAGTAGGACCGCCAGATCGAGCACATTGATCTGGCTCAGCTCTCGCTTTCCTCCGAGCCGCAGCGCGATCGCGAGGAAGATGAAGACGAGCAGGGAGCGGAGGATCTTCTCGTCGATCCCGAGATGGAGGTCAAAGAGGCTGCCGCCGAGTGAGCTGAGCGGGAGGGCCATTCGCCCGGGGTTCGCCGGGGAAACGCCTGCTCCTGCCCCCTTGCGCCGATGACCTCGGAGGCGTTACGGTCGGTGTGGCTGGACGCCGCAGAGAGGAGATTCAAATGGGTGAGAACTCAGACGCCGTCAAGGCCCGTTGGGACGACTTCGCCAAGGGCGACCTGGACGGAGCAGTTTCGACCACGGACGAGAACGCCGAGGTCAGACTCCCCGACACGCTGCCCTGGGGCGGCACCTACAAGGGACCCGAGGGGTTCAAGGAGATGATCCAGAAGTTCCTGTCCAACTTCGAGTCGGTCGACCCGAAGCCCACCGCCTTCCTCGAAGCCGATGACGGCGAGACCGTCGTCGTGATCGTCGAGGGCGTGGGGAAGACCAAGTCCGGCAATGAGCTCAGCGGCCGCTCGGTCTGGCTCTACAAGGTGAGCAACGGCAAGTTGATGGACTCCGAGTTCTTCGGCGACACGGCCCAGGCGCGCGACGCGCTGAGCTGACCATCCGTGGCGCCCGCCAGGCGCTACGGAACCCGGTGGATCTCGAACAGGTTGGTGCCGACGCCCTGCGCCGGCAGCCCCGCCGTGATGGCGACCAGGTCGCCCGACTCGGCGATCCCCTGCTCGCGGGCGAGCGTCGCGCAGTCGTCGAGCAGCTTTCGGATCGAGGTCCAATCCTCGGCCTGGGTCGAGCTGATCCCGAAGAGCAGGTTCATCCGGCGGACCGTCTCGAGCCTCTGCGAGACGGCGAGGACCGGGACGCGCGGACGGTGGGCCGAGATCAGCCGTGCGGTTCGCCCCGAGGACGTCGGACAGACGACCGCCTTCAGGCCCAGCCGGTAGCAGGCGGCCACCGCGACCTGGGCCACCGTCTCGGCGATGTCGTGCTCGTGCTCCTCGACTCGGGTGAAGACCAGCTCCCCATAGCGGAGGTGCGGCTCGGTCACGCGGGCGATCCGATCCATCACGCGTACGGCCTCCACCGGGTAATCGCCGATCGCAGTCTCCTCGGAGAGCATCACCGCGTCGGTGCCGTCGTAGATCGCGTTTGCCACATCGGTCACCTCCGCCCGCGTGGGGCGCGAGGCGCGCACCATCGTCGCCAGCATCTGGGTCGCGGTGATGGTCGGCTTGGACGCCCGCCCGGCGAGCGTGATCAGCCGCTTCTGCGCGCCCGGAACCTCCTCGATGGGGAGCTCGACACCGAGGTCGCCGCGGGCGACCATGATCCCGCTGTCCGCCGCGTCGATGATCTCCTCGGCCCGCTCTGCGGCCTGCGGCTTCTCGATCTTCGCGATCAGCGGAATGTCCGCGCCGCGCTCCTTGATGCGCGTCTCGACCGTCGTCAGGTCGGATGGCCTGCGGACGAACGAGACGGCCAGCAGGTCGATGCCGTTCTCGCAGGCGAAGTCGATCCAGGGCTCGTCCGAGGCTCCGGTCGCGGGCAGGTCGTGGTCCGCGCCCGGCAGGTTCACCCCCTGGTGGGAGCTGACGGCCCCTCCGGCCTCGACCTCGCAGGTCACCGCGCCGCCCTCGATCGAGACCACCTTCAGCCGCACTCGCCCATCCGCCAGGAAGACCGGGTCGCCGAGCTTCACCGCTTTCGCGAAGTCGTCCCACTGGACCGTGAGGAGCTCGGCACTGCCCGGCTTCCCGTTGGTCTCGCCGCGCAACACCACCTGCGAGCCGGAGTGGAGGACGGCCACGTCGCCGTCGAGCTCGCCGAGGCGCAGCTTCGGGCCGGGCAGGTCGCCGAGGATCCCGACCTCACGGCCGACCTCCTCGCTGATCGCACGGATCCGGCGCACGTTCTCCGCCTGCTCGTCCGGCGTGCCATGCGCGAAGTTGAGCCGGAAGACGTCGACGCCGGCGGCGAACAGTTCGCGCAGGACCTCCGGCGGGCTGCTGGCCGGCCCGACCGTGGCGACGATCTTGGTGCGACGTGCCGTGCCCTGGCCCGAGGAAGGCATCACGATTGGCCCGAGGGCCGGGTTCGCGGGACCGGGGTGGGAGCAGGGGGAACGGAGAGCGGCTCGGTGACCGGCCCGGTCGGCGCCTCGTCCGGAGGCGGGGGCCGGTCCTCGAGTTGCTCGATCGCCGGGATGCGCCAGACGATGCTCGCGAGGACCAGCCCCGCCGCGGCCGAGAGCAGCGCCAGGAAGAGCTGGCCGCCCCCCATCCGCGTGAGGTCGAAGAAGTCCCGGACCGGCTGGACCGTGAGGATCAGGGCGTAGAGGGCGCCGAGTGCCGCAACCAGGGCCAACATGTAGCTCTGGATGGCGATGTGCTCGCGCCCCGGCCCGCGCTCCAGCAGCAAGATGAGGCAGAGGCCGATTACGACCAAGCTTGTCGTCGCCGCCGTCCGCCCAGCCTCGAGCGAGCCGCCGAAGATCGTGTCGACGAGGAAGAAGCTCGCCAGCGACGCCCCGGCGCAGGCCAGCCCGGCGGGGACCGCGAAGGCGGCGAGGGAGCGCAGCAGCCGCCCTCTGTACAGGGGCCCGTCGCTGGGCGCCAGGGCCAGCACGAACGACGGGACCCCGATCGTGATGAATGCCGCGACGGTCAGCTGCCGAGGCAGGAAGGGAAATGCCCAGCCTGGGACCGCCACGACCAGGATCAGCGCCGCGGCGTAGATCGTCTTGGTCACGTAGAGGCGGGCGAGGCGATGGATGTTCCGCGCGATCCGGCGGCCCTCCGCAACCGCGCGAGGCAGCCGCGAGAACTGGTCCTTGAGCAGCACGATGTCGGCAATCCCCTTGGTGATCTGGCTCCCGGAGCCCATGGCGACTGCCATCCTCGCCTGCTTCAGTGCCGGGACGTCGTTCACCCCGTCGCCGATCATCGCCACGAACCGGCCGCTCTCCGCCAGGGCCGAGACCAGCGCCTTCTTCTGCTCGGGCCGGATGCGGCAGAAGATCGTGTTCTCCTCCGCGACTCGAGCCAGCGAGGTCCGGTCGTCGGGAAGCTCATCACCGGTCACGACTCCGGCTCCCGCCGGGATACCGACGGCGGAGGCGACCGCGGTGACGGTCTGCTGCGCGTCCCCCGAGATCAGCTTCAGATCAATCTCCCGGTCGCGCATGTATCGAATGGTCTCGCGCGCATCGGGCCGCAGGGTCTCCTCGAGCACGATCAGTGCGATTGGAGTGACCGCCGGCGGCGGGTCGGAGTAGGGGTTGTCGGGCAGGCCGCCCGAGGCGCGCCCGAAGGCGACGACCCGGCGCCCGGCCTTCGTGTTCGCCTCGAGGCTCCGCTGCAGGGGCACCGGCAGCGACAGCGAGCCGCGGCCGATCAGCACGTCCGGGGCGCCGAGCACGTAGGTCTCGCCCCGCCCGAAGGTCAGTCCGCTCCACTTCCACTCGGAGGAGAAGGGGACCTCGGCCCGGACCCGCTCGCCGCTCGCCGGGTAGTTCTCGGCGACCGCCTCCAGCGTTCGATTGCGCTCCCCCGAGCTGGCGGCAAATCGAGCCAGGGCCCGCTGCGCCCCGCTCGCCTCCTTCGGATCGGTGACGTCAACCGAGACGAGCTCGAGCTCACCGGTGGTCAGCGTCCCGGTCTTGTCGACGCAGATCGTGTCGACGGCAGCCAGCGCCTCGGTCGCGCTCATCTGCTGCACGAGGGTGTCGAGCCGGGCGAGCCGGACAGCGGCCACGGCGAGCGTGACGCTCATCAGCAGGACCAGCCCCTCGGGGATCAGGGTGATCAGGCCGGCGGTGGCGGTCTGCGCCGCCTCGTGGAGAGGGGTGCTGCGGGTCTGGAGCGCGAAGATCAGGATGACCGCGAGCGGGATCATCAGCCAGGTGCTCGCCTTCAGCACCAGGTTCACCTCGTCCTGGAGCGGCGAGGGCGGGTGCCGGAAGGTGCGCGCCTCGCCGGCGACCTTCTCCGCGTAGCTGTCCTCGCGAACCGCGTCGACCTCGTAGTAGCCGGAGCCGGTGATGCAGAAGGAGCCCGAGAGCGCCCGCTGGCCGACCCGCTTGCGAACGCCGTCCGCTTCGCCGGTGAGCATCGACTCGTCGAGGGTGAGGCCCCGGCTCTCCGTCACCGCGCCGTCGGCGACGAGCTGATCGCCCGGCTCGACCCGGATCCAGTCTCCCGGCACGATCTCCTCGGCACGTAGCTCGACCAGCTCGCCGTCCCGGACGGCGTTGGCCTTCGGCGCGACCAGCAGGGCGAGGCTCTCCAGCGTCTCCTTCGCCTTGATCTCCTGCCTGATCCCGATGTAGCTGTTGATCACGGCGATGAAGCCGAAGAGGGCGTCGGCGAACAGCCCGAGCGAGAGCATGACGACGAAGAAGACGCCGATGATCAGGTTGAAGAAGGTGAAGACGTTGCCGGCGACGATGCTCGAGACCGAGCGGCTGGTCCGGTCCTCCACCGGACCGAGCTGGCGGAGCCGCTTGGCGGCCTCCTGGCCGGAGAGCCCACCCGGGTGACGCTGGTCGCTCACCGTCGCATTGTTAGCGAAGCGGCCGCCCCCAGCCCAAAATGAAACGGGCGGCGCCTGACGGCGCCCCCTCGCATAACAGGAGGCGGTGTTATGCCGGCTCCCAGAACCACTGCTCGAAACTGCGGACCGCTCCGCGTCGCAGCTTCCGGCGGCCGAAGTACGCGAGCTCCTCGCCGGCGCTCGTAGCGCTCCGCGCGGCGACGCCCGGGAGCCCGGCCTCCCAGGCCTCGTGGCCGATCGGCTGGCAGCGTCGCCAGGGGACAGTCCGGTGCCGGCCGTCCAGCGGATAAGTGCGGGGGAGGCCGGCGTCGCGACAGCCCGCGTCGGTGAGGACGTTCAGATAGCGGTCCTCGGGAACAGTGGTGCGGACCAGGACAGGGCCGGCGCCGGGGCGCAGGTCCTCCGGTGCGTATGGCTGTCCATCGAGCTTGCGGTAGACGTTCGCCCGGGCGACCGGGATCGAGCGGCACAGATAGACGACCGGGAAAGACTCGGGCGGGTTCCAGCGGCCGCCGCGGTCCGCCGCGTAGCGGCCATCCAACGGATCGTTCCAGTCCGGGTCGGCCACCCGCAGATAGGGCCCGCCGCGCCGGATCGTCCGCACTGTGTCAAACGGGTCGCGCTGTCGCGCGCCCGCGCATCAGACCGCGGCCGACCAGTCGAACGAGCGCCGCACCAGCGTGAGCAGCTCGTCCTCGCGGCCGCGCTCGATCATCTCGATCATCGAGAGCCCGCCGTAGGCGTCGGCGGACCGGCGAGCGATGCCGGGGATCCGCTCGGGCTTGAGCCAGTGGCCGAGCAGGTCGCAGATGGCGGCCACCGTGGTGACCCTCGTCATCCGGCTCGAGGGAACTCCCGCGCTCGCGCCACTGCCCGACGGCCTGACGGCTGACGCCGAAGAGTGCTCCAAGCTCGGTCTCGGTGAGCTCCAGCGTCTCGGCGATCGGGTCGAGCAGGGTGGGGGTGAGGACCGGGCTCATCGTGCCTCAATGCTAGCGCAAGCATTTCGCAAGGTCCCGATCGTCCTCAAAACTGGGGTCAGGACTTATGTCCAGAGCGGGCATTGGCGCTTGACTGGCTCGCGTGCAGGCCGAGTCAATGGGCGTGTCGGTGCTGATCAGGAGGATCACGTTGGCTGCACTCGTTGCGGCCCTCGCCGGCGGCACGCTGGCCATTCCCGCAAGCTCGAAGCCGGGCCCGGTCGCGTCCGCGAGCAAGTGCAAGAAGGCGAAGAAGGGCAAGCACAAGAAGAAGAAGAAATGCGGCCGCAGCAGCCCGTCCGAAACGACCCTCCCGGGGCAGGCCACGCACACCGTCCCCAATCAGCCGCCGCCTCCTCCGGCCACGCCCGGGGTGAGCGCAATCGGCGTGACGGACAATCCCGTCCTCGGCGGAGGTTCGACGACCGGCCAGGTGACGCTCGACGCGGCGGCGCCTTCGGGCGGCCAGACGGTCGCCCTGCAGAGCGACCTGCCGGGGCGCGCCGACGTCCTCCCTGCCAGCGTGGTGGTCGCTGCCGGCCAGACCAGCGCAAGCTTCCAGGTCGACACCACCGCCGGCCCGGCGGTGACCGCGACGCTTTCGGCATCGATCGGGGCTAGCGTCGCCAGCACTCAACTCAGGATCGTCAGCGACCCGAGTGTGGACTCCGTCGCACTCGAACGGGCGTGCTTCACCCCCGGCACCTACAACTCGAATCGCGTCACCCTGGATGTGACCGCGCCGGCGGACACGGCGGTCGACCTCTCGGATGACTCGTCCTTCCTCGACGTCGCTCCGCCCACCACCACCGTCCCGTCCGGCTCGAAGAGCGCCTTCTTCTCCGCAATCGTCTCACCGCTGGCGACGCCGACGAACGCCATGGTCACCGCGACGCTCGGGTCCTCGCACGCCAGCGACTCGGCATCGCTCAACCCGACGAGCCCAGATCCCAACGTCACCGGGCTCTCCCTCTCACCCGACAGCGTCACCGCCGGCAGCCCATCGACCGCCACCGTCACCCTCGACTGCGAGGCGTCCTCGGGCGGTGCTGTCGTCGATCTCTCCTCCAACCTGGCGGGCGTGACCGTTCCCATGACCGTCACCGTCCCGCAGGATCAACTCAGCGCGAGCTTCCAGGTGAACACCGCCGGCACAGCGAACGGTGATGCGACCATCACCGCCAGCCGCGGCGCCAGCCAGCGGACCGCGGTCCTGCACGTCAATAACCTCGGTACCTAGCTGCGAGGGCCGGCAGGGCCCCAGCGCCGATGGATCGGCTCGCTATGCCGCCTCGGTGGCCTGCGCGCGCCAGTAGATGAGGGACGCCTGCTGCTCCAGGCGCAGGCGCCGAGCCTCGAGGGCATCCTCGTAGAGCCCGGCCGCCTCGCGCTCGCGCTCCAGCTCCGTATAGCGCTCCAGGAGCCGCTCCGCCTGCTGCGCGCGATGATTCATCTGCTCCGGTGTCATCTTCAACTGCTTTCGGCCGCCCGGCGACCGGACTTCACCCCAGAAAACGTGAAGAGTCACTAGGGTTGCCCGACATGGGTTTGAAGCTTGGACTCAACCTCGGCTACTGGGGGATCGGCCCACAGGGCGACGAGGCGACGGAGATGGCCCTGGCGGCTGAGCGCGCCGGGTTCGACTCGGTCTGGTCGGCGGAGTCCTACGGCTCGGACGCGGTCAGTGTCCTCGCCTACCTCGCCGCGAAGACGGAGACGATCCAGCTGGGCGCCGCGATCCTCCAGGTACCCGCGCGGCAGCCAGCCGCAGCCGCGATGGCCGGCGTCACCATCGACGCGCTCTCCGGCGGCCGCTTCATCTTCGGCTTCGGGCCCTCCGGCCCGCAGGTCTCCGAGGGCTGGTACGGCGTTCCCTACGAGAAGCCCTGGGGCCGGACCCGCGAGTACGTCGAGATCGTCAAGCAGGTCGTCGCGCGCGATGGCCGCCTCGAATACGAAGGGAAGCACTTCAAGCTGCCGCTGACCGAGGGCGAGGGAGTGACCGGCCAGGGCAAGGCGCTCAAGCTCAACATGCACCCGCTCCGCAACGAGATCCCGATCTATCTGGGCGCGATCGGCCGGAAGTCGGTGGAGCTCGCCGCCGAGGTCGCCGACGGCTGGATCCCGATCTTCTTCTCGGTCGACAAGTGGGAGGAGGTCTGGGGCGAGCACATCGAGGCGGGTCTGTCCGCGAGCGGGCGAAGCCGCGACGACTTTCAGGTCGCCCCGTCGGTTCAGGTCGCGATCGACGGCGACCTCGACGCGGCACGCGGCATGGTCAAGGCAGGCCTCCTGCTCTACATCGGCGGCATGGGCTCGAAGAAGACCAACTTCTACGCCGACCTGACCCGCCGGTTCGGTTTCGCCGAGGTCGCGGACGAGGTTCAGACGCTCTATCTCGACGGCAAGCGGGAGGAGGCGTACGCCGCGATCCCCGACGAGCTGGTCGACGCCACGGCGATGATCGGGACCGAGGACGAGGTTGCCGAGCGCGTCAAGCGCTTCGCAGACGCCGGGGTCGACCGCATGATCGTCTCGCCGATGCATGAAGACGTGCGAGTCGCCCTCACCCCCTCACGCTGAAGGACGCGATCGAGCCGACCGGCCGTGAGGGCGCTCGGAGGCGCTGGAGCACATGCTCGGCACCTGATCATGCGAAAGCAGGACCAGATCGACTTCCTCGTGCGTGCCCGGCGCAGCTCCTGACCGTGTCTCAGGCGGACGTGGACCTCGTTGTCGCGCAGTTCGCCGCGACGAACGAGCGCGACTTTGAGCGCGCGATGGACCTCTACGCCGACGAGGTTGTCCTCGTCGTCGGCGAAGGATGGGGCATCACTTCCGGCAAGTACGAGGGAAAGGCCGCGGTTGGAGAGTGGTTCGGCGACTGGTTCCGGCAGTTCGCGCCGGGCTACCACTTCGAGATCACAGAGGCGCGTGATGTAGGTGCCGGCACGGTCTTGCTGGTAGCGCAACATGGAGGCGCAGGCAGGGCGAGCGGGGTGGCGGTCGGCAGCGAGAGCGGCTACCTCTATCGCGTCGCGGGCGGCAAGATCGTTCTTGTGCAGCTCTTCGCCACCCCCGCGGAGGCCCTCGAGGCCGCCGCATTGCCGGAGTGGTCCGGAGGCAAAACCGACTAGATTGCCGCCTCCTAATCCCCTGATTCGGCGGCGGTTTTGTGGTCGCCGTTGATGACTGAATCGTCCGGATGAAGATCGGAGTCCCAAAGGAAACCGCAGAGGGAGAGCGCCGCGTGGCGCTCGTACCCGACGTGGTCAAGGCGCTCACCGCGAAGGAGATCGAGGTCGCGGTAGAGGCCGGCGCCGGCGAGGGTGCGTCGCACCCCGACTCCGAGTACTCGGACGCGGGCGCAAAGGTCGGCGAGGACCCCTGGGGTGCCGACGTCGTGCTCAAGGTCACTCCCCCGACCGCGGAGGAGGTCGGCCGCCTGAAGCAGGGCCAGATCCTGATCGGCTTCCTCGAGCCACTGACCAACCCGGAGCTCGCCAAATCGCTCGCCCAAGGGGGCGTCACCAGCCTCGCGATGGAGGCGATCCCGCGGATCACGCGCGCCCAGTCGATGGACGCCCTCTCCTCTCAGGCGAACCTGGGCGGATACATGTCCGTCCTGATCGCTGCGCGGGAATCCGGCAAGCTCTTCCCGATGATGACCACGGCGGCGGGGACGATCCCGCCCGCCAAGGTCCTCGTCCTCGGCGCCGGTGTGGCCGGCCTGCAGGCGATCGCCACGGCGAAGCGTCTCGGCGGCGTCGTCACCGGCTTCGACGTCCGCTCGGTCGTCAAGGAGCAGGTCCAGTCGCTCGGCGGTCGCTTCCTCGAGGTCGAAGCGGTCAAGGACGCCGAGGGAGAGGGCGGCTACGCGCGGCCGCTCACCGAGGAGGAGAACGAGAAGCTTCGGCAGCGAGCTCGGCGAGGCCGCCAAGCGCCAGGACGTGATCATCACCACGGCACAGATCCCGGGGCGCCCGGCGCCGCGCCTGATCACCGCCGAGGCCGTCAAGAGCATGGCGCCGGGGTCGGTGCTGATCGACCTTGCGGCCGAGACCGGCGGCAACGTCGAGGGCTCCAAGCCGGGTGAGACCGTCGAGGTCGACGGGGTCAAGATCATCGGCCCCGCCAACCTGCCGAGCCAAATGGCCGGCAACGCCTCGGCGCTCTACGCGAAGAACCTGCAGAACCTGGTCGAGCTTCTGGTCACCGAAGAGGGGGACCTCAAGGTCGACACGGAGGACGAGGTCATCGCCGGCTCCCTGCTCACCAAGGACGGCGAGATCGTCAACGAGAGAGCGAAGGAGGCCGTGAGTTCATGAGCCTGATCACCGAGATCACGATCTTCGTCCTGGCGGCGTTCGTCGGCTTCGAGGTGATCTCGAAGGTCCCGACCACCCTGCACACGCCGCTGATGTCGCAGACCAATGCGATCCACGGCATCGTCATGCTCGGCGGGCTGATCGTCATCGGCTCCGCCGACGACACGCTGGAGAAGGTGATCGGAGTGATCGCGATCGCCTTCGGGACGATCAACATCGTCGGCGGCTTCATGGTCACCGACCGGATGCTCGGCATGTTCCGGGGGCGGGACCGCAAGCCGAAGGAAGACGAAGCCACGGATTGCTCCGACGGAGACCGTGACCACCCGGGGAGGCCGGTCAGTGATCCAAACTCCGCTGGCGGCGCTGTCGCCGAACAGCGACTTCGTCACCGCCTGCTACATCGTCGCCTTCTCGCTGTTCATCTTCGGGATCCGGCAGGGCACGCACCCGAGCACCGCGCGCCGCGGCAACCTGATCGCCGCGGCCGGGATGCTGATCGCGATCGCGATCACCCTGTCGACGGACGTGATCGGGAACGGCGTGCTGATCCTGATCGGGATCCTGATCGGGACCGCGGTCGGTGTCGTCGCCTCTCTCCGGGTGCAAATGACCGACATGCCGCAGATGGTCGCCCTCTACAACGGCGTCGGCGGCGGCGCGGCGGCGCTGATCTCCTGGTCCGAGTTCCGGCACGTCTCGGCGGGCGGGTCGAGCATCCCGCTCGACATCTTCGTCCCGATCCTGTTCTCCACGGTGATCGGCTCGGTCTCCTTCTGGGGATCGAACATCGCCTTCGGCAAGCTCCAGGCGATCATCCCCAGCCGGCCCGTCCAGTTCCCGGGACAGCACATCTTCAACGGGCTGCTCCTCGCCGCGATCCTCGCCGGGTGCATCGTTCTCGGCATCGATCACGACTCGCCCTCCCAGGGTCTGTACATCGGAGTCCTGATCGGGGCGGCGGTCCTGGGCAACCTCTTCGTGTTGCCGATCGGCGGCGCCGACATGCCCGTTGTGATCTCGCTCCTCAATGCCTTCACCGGGCTCGCGGCGGCTGCCGCGGGGTTCGCCCTCGACAACGTCGTCCTGATCGTCGCCGGCACGCTGGTGGGCTCATCGGGAACGATCCTCACGCTCGAGATGAGCCGGGCGATGAACCGCTCGATCGCCAATCTGCTCTTCTCGGGCTTCGGCGCGGTCAGCGCGGCGGCGGGGGAGAGGGAGGAGCGCCCGGTCCACTCGATCGGTGCCGAGGACGCCGCGATCAAACTCGGCTACGCGGACTCGGTCGTCTTCGTACCGGGCTACGGCATGGCGGTCGCCCAGGCCCAGCACGCCGTCAAGGAGCTCGCCGACGAGCTCCAGAAACGCGGCATCGAGGTCAATTTCGCGATCCACCCGGTCGCCGGTCGGATGCCGGGGCACATGAACGTCCTCCTCGCCGAGGCCGACGTCCCCTACGAGCAGCTCAAGGAGATGGACGAGATCAACCCGGAGATGCCCCGCACCGACGTCGCTGTGGTGATCGGCGCCAACGACGTCACCAATCCCGCCGCCAAGGACGATCCCGACTCGCCGATCGCCGGCATGCCCATCATCGAGGTCGATCAGGCCCGCGAGGTGATCGTGATCAAGCGCAGCCTCAGCCCGGGGTTCGCCGGGATCGACAACGACCTCTTCTACAAGGACAACACCTCGATGCTGTTCTCCGACGCCAAGGGCGCGGCGTCCGACATCGCGGCGCAGGTCGAAGAGCTTTAGCTCGACTCCAGGTCCGCCACCCCGTCCTCGCGGCGCTGACTGTTAGGTGATCAGGCCGTCACGCACCCTCCACAGGTCCAGAAGCGCCGGGCGTCGCCCAAGAAGCCCGACCTCAGTCGCCGCGGCGGCGAAACCGCGGCAGCGCCAGGCCAATGATGAAGCCAAGGACCGCCGCCAGCAACAGGGCGAAGATCAGCGGGGTGTTGGTGGTCGAGAAGAAGAACTCGACCTCCACCTTCTGCGTGTTCTGGAGGACGAAGATCGCGGCGAGGACGATCGCGATGACCGTGATGTAGAACCTCGCGCCCCTCTCCTTCCTCGCGGGCGTCCTCGGCAGGTCGTCGGCCACGGCGCGACCCTAGCACGGCGTTTACGTGCACTCCGGCGACGGTTCAGTCACTCCGCGGCGTCTTCTGCGGCGGCCAGCTGACTAGGTTCATCCGCGTGTGCCAGATCCAGATCAGCTCAGGCGACCGTCGAGTGGGTTGCCCTGATCGCGCTGGTCTCGACGGTGCTGGGCGCACTCGCCTGGCTCGCCGGACTGCGCCTCCCCGGGGCGGCGCTCGCGGCTGAGATCGGCGAGCGGATCGTCTGCGCGGTGAAGCTGAGCTACGGATGCCGCAGCGACCCGCAGCTCGCCGGCCCCTACGGCGAGCTCGCCGGCGAGGTTCGAGAGAAGGCGCCGCGGATCGTCTACGAGCGGGGCATGACGGCGCTGCCGGTCGACTTCCGCAACTGCCGCTCCCCGGCCTGCTCCGACGGGCCGGAGACCGGCCGGGTGACCCGGTCGCGGGCCGGTCGTCCGGTCACCCTGTTCACGCACCTGGTCGACTGCCGCGAGCCAGTCCTGGCGGCATCGAACGGCTACGACTGCTCCGGTGAGCGGGCGGGCCGCATCTACATCCAGTAGTGATGCGTGCGTTTGCGCCGTCGTGTCGATCGGAGCTCGATCGCACGTCGCTGTGTCGAGAGCGCTCAGACGTCGCCTGCTGCCTCCTCCCGCGTCGCTGAGTCAGCTGCGCCGCTTCGATCGTGTGCCGGCGTTGAAGCGCGTACAGGGCGGGAGGCCGCGTCACGACAACGACGCCATGGGGCTCGTGCAGCGAAGCGAGCTCGTGCAGCGAGGAGTTCAAGCAGCTGCGGCGAGACCGACTTCATCTCAGAGGCACCGCATAGCCATCAAGACAACAAGGAGGACACAAGTGATCGATCCAGAGACCATGACCAACGATGAGTTGCTCGCGGCTCGCGAGCGCTTTGAAACCGAAGCCGACGAGCACGAGCGACTGGCGTACTCGGCCAAGAGCACGCAGACGCTGCGGCGGACGAGTTGCGATCCCGAGCCAATCAGGAGCTCAAGGGAGTGCGGCAAGCAATCGCCGGTCGCTACGGGCTGGAAGGAGGCTCACCCAAATGAAGGCAACAACGGAAACGACATTCGCTGAATGGCTCGCGGAGCGGGCGGCTAAGAACGATTACTCAAACCCCATCGGCAACCTCGCTCGACTCGTGACTTACAGCAGCGCGGCTCCCGGCGACGGCGGGTTCGCCGACTGCGAGGGGAGGCTCGACGATCTCGGCCTGGTCGCCTGGCCGTTGCACCGGACGCTGCGCGAAGCTTTCGCCGAATATCGCGACGAGCAGGGCAAGGAAGCAGGTGGCGAGTCATGAGCGGCGCCACGATGACAAACACAGGCGCGGCTCTCGCCTACGCGGAGGAGTTCGGCTGGCACGTATTCACGCTCTCCCCAAACGGCGACGGCAAGCTGCCGTATGGGGGCACCAGCGGCTTGAAGGACGCGACCGCGGACACCGAGCAGATTCAGGCCGTGTTCAAGAAACGACCGCGAGCACGAATCGGGATTCGCACTGGTTCGGTGTCCGGGATCTTCGTGCTCGACATCGACGGCAAGGGCGGTGCTGAGGCGCTAGCCGCGCTCGTGGACGAACACGGCGAGTTGCCACGGACCCGAACACACGGCACACGCGGCGGTGGTGAACATCGTTTCTTCAAGCACCCCGGCGGCTGCAAGATCAAAAGCGTGGCTCACGCGATCGGTCAGCAGCTGGACATCAGGGGCGACGGCGGTTACGTAGTAGCTCCTCCTTCGAGCGGCTACTCGGTGATCGACGACAGCGAAGTGGCCGAAGCCCCCGCGTGGCTGCTTGAGCTTGTCGTCGAGGAAGGTGGTGACGACGAGGATCGCGACCGCGATTGGCAGCCGTCAGGGCGCAGGCCGTCCCGAGAGGTCCTGGGTTGGTTGAAGGACGGCGACTGGCCAGCCGGCGAACAGGAAGCGCGGATCCCGCGCGTGACGCGCTCGTTACTCGATTGGGGCAAGAGCGAGGACGAGATCACCGACTTGATCTTCGACGCGCTGACGCGATCGACGCAGAGCAAGGCCAAGGAATGGACTCGTAAGGACGTTGCTTTCCACGTCCACAACGTGGCGACGAGCCCACCTCCACGGAAGCGCCCCGACTTTGAGGTCATGTTCGATGAAAAGCAGAAGCCGGTACTCCCAACATCGATCCCGGAGAACGACGACATCGCGGGGCTGTGCGTCTGGTTGACCTCTGTGCTCGCGAGAGACCCGAAGCACCCGGTCACCGGGGCTGAGTGGCAGGGGCGGCGTGGGCCGGACGGTCATGTGGTGCTCAAGCGCGCGGGTGCGCCGGACATAGCCTTCGAACCGGCGAAGAGCATCAACACTGGATTGAAGCTCGCCGAGATCCTGAGTTGGAACAGGATCCCGACCGATCAGGAACCGCATGGCTACACCAACGCGCAGTGCACTCGGATCGCTTTCGTCATCGGGACCCTGTGTGACTTCTCGCAAGCGATCACGCGGGAGCAGGAAGCGGCAGGGATCGTCGGCACGTTCACGCAGGGGGCTGCTGGGATCGAGGGGCACACGACCTACGGCACCAATGAAGAGCGCTACAACGCGGCGACGATCCTTCGGGGCACCGGGAGCGTCTCCGTCAACGGGGAGTCGATCGGGTACCGCGAGCCTCGATACCTGATCGACGTGGAGACCGGCGAGTTGGTGATCCAGGTCGCAGCGCTACAGGAGGCCGCGCGTCGGCACATCGGTAGTTCTCTCCGACACGGGTGGCTCGATGCTCTGATGCAGGACTACGGCTGGCAGCGAATCGAGCTTCAAGCCCACGCGGGATCGGGGCGCGATGGGCGAACGCGGCACGTTCGGATCAGTGTCTATCGAGGGGTTCACACCTGATTCGCGTCCGATCAGCGGCCATGTGGACACGTGGACACGCGGGGATAAAGAACACACGCGTCCGCGCGCGTCCGCGCGCACACGTGAAGGTTTGCGGGTCTTTGTGTGTCTGTGTGTCCACCGGCCGGCGATTGTGCGTGAATAGACAAATGACCTGGTGCGTGAATGTGTACACAGCGAAATTGCCCAGCATTGGACTGAGCCGGAGGACGGACGGCGAGGGGTTACGATCCGCGATCGATAAGTGAACAACGACCGCTCGTGAAATCGAACGCGTCGGTGAAGGAACTGAGAGAAGGCTGCAAGTGCAGTAATCGTCAGTCAAACGCGAGCGTCAATAGAGAGTTACGTAACGCGGTCGTGCTGAACATCGAAGGAAAGGCACGATCAATGAAAGTCTCAGAAGCGCAAGCAGAGATCGAGGGCATCTGGGCACGCTGACGACGCCGAGGAGCGCAACGCGAGTCCCGCCGAGCGCGAAGCGTGATGGCCTCGCTGACTCGATCACATCAAGGGCGTTCGACGGCAACAGTGACGCTCGCCAGTACGCGGAGAAGGTTCTCGATGGACGCGATCAGGCAGCCGCCGCGCAGGTGTCAGCGCTGACCGCTGCTGGTGACGGCTTCCAAGCCGTTGAGCGGCGATGGGTCGGGAGACTTCCCGTTCCTGCCGGATGCCGGACGCGCGTTCGTCGAGTCGGAGGGTTACAAGAGCATCGCCGATTCAGCGACGCGCGGTCAGAAGTGGACCACCGGCGCTGTGCCGATCGGCTTGTTCCAGTCGAAGGGCACCCTGCTCGAAGGTTCGGGCGTCCCCGGCAGCGGCTCGGGCGGCGGGCTCGTTCCCTCGGCGTATGTCGTCCCCGGCGTCGTCAACGAAGCTGCTCGCCACGCAGCTGGGCGTCGCTGCGGTGTTCGGTCAGTTCCAAGTCGACACCGGGACCGTTCGCTACGCGATCGAAGGCACCGCCACGTCAGGCGCTGCCGGTGTCGCGGAGGGTGCATCGAAGCCAGAGTCAACGCTGGGACTCTCGGCAACGGATGAGCCCGTCAAGAAGATCGCCACATCGCTGACGGTGAGCGACGAGCTCCTTGAGGACGCGCAAGCGACTCAGAGCTTCGTCGGCAATCGGCTCAGCTACTTCGTCTCCCTCGAAGAGGAGCGACAGCTGCTGCGCGGCGGTGGCACAAACGAACTGGTCGGTGTCGTCGGCCGGTCGGGCGTCAACACCTACAACAGGGGGACCGTGGACAACAACGCGGTTGCTCTCGCCAAGGTGATCGCGAACACGCGTGGGTCCGCGTTCGTGGAACCCGACGCGATCATCATGAGCCCGGCCAACTGGATGGCGACCCGGCTGCTGCAGGACTACTCAGGGTCAGTTCTACGGCGGCGGTCCGTTCACCGGTGCGTACGGCAACGCAGGCGCGCCGGGCATGTTCGGGGGCGAGATGCTCTGGAACAAGCCGGTGATCCTCAGCGACGCGATCGGAGCGGGCACCGCTCTGGTCGGCAACTTCGGCGCGGCGGCTGCGATCGCCCGTCGAGGCGGCGTCACAGTCGAGGCGAGCAACAGTCACCAGGACTACTTCGAGAAGAACCTGGTGAAGATTCGCGCCGAGGAGAGGTTGGCGCTCTGCGTCTACAGGCCGGCGGCGTTCACCGTCGTGAGCGGTCTTTCGTGATCTAGGTGCAACACCAACCGTTGACTGATGAGCAGCTGCGAGTGAACACCGCTGCCTCGCGGTTTACCCGAGAGTGATCCATCCAGAGGACGAGGAGATGCGAGAGGTCTGCGAGTCGCTGGTAGAGCGAGGCAGCTTGGTCGAGATCCTAGAGGGGCCCGAAGACGAGCTCGATCCCGACGCTGACGAGCTGGTCGGCTACCAGGCATAGGAGCGGCTGCGAGCGGCGATGCTGATCCGAGCGGCGACGAATTGATGCCAGAGCAAGTGTGCAGAGAACCGGGCTGTCCCCGGTTCGCCACCGCGAGGGGCGCTGCGATCTGCACCGCCGGGAGTACGAGCGCGAGCAATCTAGTAAACACCGGCCGCTGAAGCCCGGCAGTCGCGGCTACGTCGAAGCCGTTGCGAGGCGCGACGCGGACCCAACTACCGGCATCCGAGGCGCAGTCGAACGTGACGGCGATTTGCATGGAAACCGACTGTTCGGTCTAGGCTGCGGGATAAGCTGGCGCTTGTGGGCTACCTGAGCGCGGCTGAGACGGTCCTCCGCGAGGCTAGAGGAAACTTTTGACGACTACCGAAGTCACCGAGCATGCACTTCGGCGAGGGACTCCTCGAGTCGAGGAGCAAGACGCCGGTTGCATCAATGAGCGCGGCCCTGTATCGAGCGTAGAAAGAATCTCCCATCCGACGAGAGTTCGCGCCGGGCCCGCGACGAGCAAAGCGGGGATCTGTCCGCTGGACCTACGAGGCGTCTGCCTGACCCGTGACGGACAGCGTCCTCAATCAAAACCTGGAGCGCGCGAAAGCGTTGAAGAACGACGAGTTCTACACGCAGCTGACAGACATCGAGAGCGAGCTGAAGCACTACCGGAAGCACTTCAAGGGCAAGGTCGTCTACTGCAACTGCGACGACCCACGCATCAGCAACTTCTTCCATTACTTCTCCTACAACTTCGAGAAGTTGGGCCTAAAGAAGCTCATCACCACCTGCTACAAGAGCCAGCAACGCCGACTTGTTTAGCCAGAACGACTCGGAGCAAGCCATCTACCTTGAGTACGAGGGGGACAAGAACGGCAACAACGTTCCTGATCTCGAGGAGATCGGCATCAAGCACGCTGAAGGGCGATGGCGACTTCCGCAGCGCCGAGACAATCGAGCTCCTAAAGCAGGCTGACATCGTGGTCACGAACCCGCCGTTCTCGCTGTTTCGCGAATACGTGGCCAGCTAATGGAGTACGACAAGAAGTTCCTGATCATCGGGCAACAGAACGCGATCACCTACAAGGACATCTTTCCGCTCATCTAGGAAGACAAGATCTGGTTGGGCGTACGGATTCCAGCGGCGACATGCGCGTTCTTCAAGCACGCCGTACCGCTGAAGGATTTGCGCAAGGCGATCTATGACGAAGAAGACGGTGACTCATCAAGTCTCCGCAACGTTTCATGGTTCACCAATCTCGACATCGCAAAGCGTCACGAGGACCTGATCCTCTACAGGACCTACAACCCCGACGAGTACCCGACCTACGACGAACTACGACGCGATCGAGGTCAGCCGGGTCGAAGGACATCCCAGTGGACTACGACGGGCGTGATGGGTGTGCCCGATCACCTTCCTCGACAACGCACAACCCCGACCAGTTCGAGATCGTTGGGTCAAGCTATCGACGCCGAGCAAGCCAATGTCGAGAGATTCGCCGGAAGAAGGAAGCTTACACGTCAGGGCGAGACCTCGCTTCTACCTCGACAACGGGCGACGGTACGATACCGAACGCCTCTTTGACGCGGATCGTGATCAGGAACAAGCGACATGACATGAAGATCGAGCCAAAGGACATGAAGGTCCGCGACCTCACCGAGGGCTACGAGGACAACGAAGAAGCAGGGCGTTGTCGGCTACTCGCGGCAAGCTGGACATTCGCCCGCCATATCAGCGCGAGTTCATCTACAAGGACAAGCAGCGTGATGCGGTCATCGACACGATCACGCGAGGACTTCCCGCTCAACGTCATGTACTGGGCGCGTGCGGAGATGACGGCGACTACGAGATCATCGACGGGCAGCAGCGCACCATCTCGGTCTGTCAGTACGTCGAAGGCGACTTCGCATTCGAGGGCCGCTACTTCCACAACCTTCAGAGAGGATGAGCAGGAGCAGCATCCTCGACTACGCGCTGATGGTCTACGTGTGCAGCGGGACTGACAGCGAGAAGCTGGACTGGTTCGAGACCGTCAACATCGCGGGCGAGAAGCTGACCGACCAGGAGCTGCGCAACGCGGTCTACGCGGGTCCATGGGTCACTGACGCCAAGCGTTACTTCAGCAAGACCGGATGCCCGGCGTACGGCCTCGGCGAGCGACTACATGAGCGGGCACGCCCATCCGCCAGGACTACCTGGAGACCGTCATCAAGTGGATCAGACGACGGTGACATCGAGGGCTACATGGCCAAGCAGCAGCACAAGCCCGACGCAAACGAGCTGTGGCTCTACTTCCAGAAGAGTCGATCGCATGGGTGAAGGCGACCTTCCCGAAGTACCGCAAGGAGATGAAGGGCATCCCGTGGGGTGAGCTCTACAAGGAGTTCAAGGACGCCGAGCTGGACTCGGCGAAGCTTGAGGAGCAGGTCAGCGGCGCTGATGGCCGACGACGACGTCACGAGGAAGAAGGGCATCTACACCTACGTGCTCGACTGGCGCAGGAGAAGCACCTGAACATCAGGCAGTTCAGTCCGAGCATGACAGGCGTGAGGCCTACGAGCAACAGAAGGGCCGGTGCGCCAATAAGACCCACTGCCTCACGCCCGGAAACTCCGACGGCAAGAAAGTCTTCGACATCACGGAGATGGAAGCCGACCACATCAAGCCGTGGTCCAAGGGCGGCAAGACCGACGCCGCCAACTGCCAGATGCTCTGCCTGCCGTGCAACCGCCAGAAGGGCGGCAAGTGAAGTCGTAGCCGCGCCACGGCGCGCACTACTGCTTTGGACGAGGAGCAGGAGTCCGGGAGGGGAGGGTTCGCGCGCGTGGCGCTCGGCACTTGCCTGCCGCCTCGGAATCTCGTACGCACAACTGGCGGCACTGTGCGGCAAGCGGCTGTCGCCGATCAGCCAGCACTTGGCGTCGTGACGCGCTGAACCAGCGTCACCGTCGGGCCAGGGCGCGCGCCGGCAGCGACGGCCTGCGTGCTTACCCTAGAGCCACCATGTCGGATGACACTCCCCAAACGGTCAGGCTGCGCCAGCTGACCACCGAGATCGCGATCCAGATGCAGGCGCTGTACACGTTCGAGCGAGATCGCTGACAAGTTCTACGCGGTTGGGGTGATCGAGAAGCCCGAATCGCCGTACGGCACGTACCCAGGCACGAAGCGCGACTACGTTCACGAGAAGCTCCACGAGGCCCCCGACCTCGAAGCGTTCTTGCGAACGACCGTGCCGAAGTGGTGATGGACAGCGACCTAGAGGGAGGACCCCCGACGACGCAGGCCGAGTTCCTGATGCAGAAGCTCGGCTACTACAAGGACCCTGACGATCTGGGCGTGCAGCATGGGGTTGCCGATTTACACGCCCCGAAGAGCTTTCCACCGGAGCTGTTGTCGATGTCAGGGGGAGCGCGGAAGCAAGACGTGGCCATTCAGATCCCCGATCTCCCGGGCGATATTCAAGAACTGGTCGATGAACTCAACGGCTGTTTGGATCACGGCTACAAGAACGCGTCAGCGCTGCTAATCCGCAAGATCATTCACCAGGCCGTCTTCATCGCGATGGCAAGGCGCGGGAAGGCCAATCTCCTCAAGACGAAGACCGGCGAGGATGTTGGACTGCGGCACGGCGATCGCCAAGGTCAGCACAGGAGTACGGCCTGAGCAATCAGGTGGTCGGGCGCATCACCTCCGCGAAGTGGATCGGGGACTCGGCGAATCACAGCTACCGGGCCAAGGTCAGTGAGGGCGACCTCGAACGTGCGGTGACGGCCCTCGGCCTATTCCTCCAAGAGATTGAGATCTAGCTAGGGGAGGAAAGCGGCGGTCGTCAATGTTCGACCCCCCTCTTTTTCATGCTCATCTAATGGTGAAAGCGCCGTCGATTCGTGCGGGGAGCGCCGAGCGCGGGCCGAAAGCCGGGATCTCCGAGACAATGTCGAGCGCATGATCAAGCTCTACTTCATCACGACGCTGACCGAGCCCGTGGTTCGCGGCATCCTGCTGCTCAGAGTCGTGGATCGGGCCTACACGATCGAGGACAACGGCCGGGAGCTGGCATTGGCCGAGGCACGTGCTCTCGCGGTGTCGATCGGGGCCGAGCTCGAAGTGATCGAGGCCGTGCCCGAGGAGTCGAAGCCGGTTCGTATCTAGAACATTCTTAACGTGGCTCGTCGTCGGTGCTGTGTCGTGGTTACAGCGCTGTCCGATCGCGACGACAGCTGTACGATGTGTGACGACCTTTGATCGGGTTGCCTGATCATTGAGGTCCTCCAGTTGTTGCATGATCGTCATAAGCTAAACGGGCGCCGCCGACGGGCGGCGTTCGTTTTTGTGTGTCATTCATAGTGCACGTGCGCATCAGTTACGATTCACGGCAGCTTATGTCCGCGACATGTGACACACATGAGTTCTCCCTCGTTTGTTGACGCGCTCCTCAGCGAGCAGGAGCAGGGTCTCGATCCCAACCGCGATCAGCGGTGGGCCGATCACCAACTGCGCGCTCAGGAACGCGATCTGACGCAGCCCTCGCGCGAATCCTCAGCAGCCCGCACGAGCGCCGGTTCTACCCGCTCACACGCACGTCAGCGAGCGTCACGCGCCGCTCCTACCCGTCGCCGTGGGTCGCGCCGCGCGGGATCCTCGTCGAGCTCGTCGTCAGACGACCCCGGCGAATCAGGCTTAGCGGAGCGCGCTGCTCAACGCGGCGCGACCGATGCGCTACTCGGCGTCCTCCGTCGCCGTCGGCCGGATCTCGCCTTCGAGATCAGCGGACCAATCAGCGGGACGCGGGATGAATCGCTTGCCCTGGACGCTGAGATCGGGGGGACCGAAGCCAGCGGCAATCAGTCGGATGCGCTCAGTGCCCCGTCCTCGCTTGACCCAGATGACATCGAGAGCGCCACGTAGAACATGGTTTCGCTCCTCGGCAGAGAGCTTGGGCCACCATTCGCGCACTGTCGCGGGAGCCGGGATCTCCGGCGTGCTGTTCCTTGCCTCGGCGACTCGATGGCGGGCATCCTCGATCGCATCCCGGCGGACCTTGGCTCCTCGCGCGAACGCGTCGCCGTCGCCGAGCGCCGATGTGGCTTCGAGATAGGCAACGAGCTCAGCCTCCGCTTCGGCGAGCGCCCGCTCTGCTTCTTCGAGGACTCGACTTCGCTCTGCCGCTGTGACGCGCTGCGACTCGATGTGGGAGAGGATCGTCTGCTCGACCAACGGCTCAACGATCGGTCCGGCGATCATCGCGGGTTCGTCGCATGCGCCGCCAGCGCCGTGGATGCGACAGCGATACTCCCGGCGCCCCTTAGTGGTGTTGATCGTGGACGTCATTCGCCGCGAGCACCCGGCGCAGCGAATCAAGCCCCCAAGCAGGGCGTGGCTCGTGCTTGCCGCGCGGCGGTCTCGGCATCGACTTTTGCGCCGAGTCCCACAGAGCTCGATCGACCAGCGGCGCGTGGGCGTCGGGATTGCGGTGCTTGCCCTGTCTCGCTTCACCGAGATAGACCGGGTTGGCGATCATGCGCGACACGGTGGGACCGTAGAAGGGACGACCGAGCCCCTCGCCGATCATCTCCGCGATCACTCGCCACGACGAGCCCCCAGCGCGCATCTTGAAAGCCTCGACCACGAACGGCGCTGCGATGGGATCGGGTTCAAGTATCCGTTCGCCGTTCCGGACGTACCCGAGCGGCACGTGCCCGGAGACATGGATGCAGCGGGCGACCGCGTCGGCCTTGGCGCGCTCGAAGCCCTCGGCCTGGCGCTCACGTTCGCCCTCGGCGATCGACATCGTGATGTTGCGGGACATCCGCCCCGTGGAGTCGGCGGCGTAGGGCTCTGTTGCCGACTCGACCGTGCCGCCGGCCTCCTCGATCCGCGCGAGGAAGCGCACCGAAGAGGCCAAAGATCGGGCGAATCGATCCAGCCGCCAGACCGCGAGTCCGTCGAACTCCCCTCGCTCGATCTGTGCGATCGCGTCGCCGAGAATCGGGCGGTCGTCGTCCGAGCCGGAAGCGTCGAGCTCGGGCTCCAGCATCAGGATCTTGTGCCCGTGAGCCTTCGCCCAGCCTCTGATCGCCTTCTCTTGCAGCTTCGGGGAGATCAGCGTTTCGCTGCGATCGCCGACGCGCGACACGCGTACGTAGCCCGCAAACACGCTCATGGCGCAATGATACACATCAGTACTGGGAGTACTACGCCGACTCGGCGACCTCGCGGACGCTGCTGGGTGGCCGGGGGTTCCACGAGGACGACTGGGAGAGCGTCCAGATCAGGCTGAATGCGGACGGGGGCGTCGATGCCCGCGCCACCTCCCACAACGGCTACAACGGCGCCGATGCGCCGGCCGTCGACTGGGCTTCCGACGCCGCGGGAGAGGTGCCGGGGGCTGAGCAGATCCGGGACATCAGCGAGTCGCTCGGACTGCGCGACGACCGAGGCTGGACCCGCTCCGACGGGACCCTTTATGTCTCGGGCGGCAGCCACGCGGGTCATGCGACCGAGGGCTCGCTGCAGCGGGAGCTCGCCGGGCAGCTGGCGAACATGAGGCTGGCGCTGTCCGGGCGCGAATTGCGCGGACCGCTGGCCGGGCAGGAGCAGCGCCACCGCCAGGAGCTGCTGGCCAGCCGCATCCGAAACGCTCTCTTCGGGCCAGGCGCCCGGACGACCCCCCGCGGGGCCATCAGGCTGGTCCCGCTCGAGTCCCTTGCCGACCGAGACTCCTACTCGTTCGCGGTCACCCCGCCGTGGCGGAAGCGCGTCTACTGGGACCCGGAGTACCGGGGCACGGATTGACCATCGCCTCCGCCGGCCCCCGGAAGCGAAGGGGAGGAGGCGGCGGTGTCAGCGGGGCGGCATCCGCAGAGCGCCGTCCAGCCGGATCGCCTCTCCGTTGAGCATCGTGTTGGAGACGATCTCGCAGGCGAGCTGCCCGTACTCCTCCGGCCGGCCGAGGCGCGGCGGGAACGGGATGCCGGCCCCGAGTGCTTGGCGCTGCTCCTCGGGCAGCGCGCCGAGCAACGGCGTGTCGAAGAGGCCGGGGGCGATGGTGTTGACGCGGATCCCGCGGCCCGCCATGTCACGGGCCGCCGGCAGCGTGAGCCCGACCACGCCTCCCTTCGAAGCGGCGTAGGCCACCTGGCCGATCTGTCCGTCCCAGGCGGCGATCGAGGCGGTGTTGATGCAGACGCCGCGCTCGCCCTCGTCGTCGGGATCGTTGTTCGACATCGCCGCGCAGGCAAGGCGCAGCACGTTGAACGTCCCGACGAGGTTCACCTTGATGACGTTGTGGAAGATCTCGAGGTCGTGCGGGCCCTGCTTGGAGGCCGTGCGCTGTGCCCAGCCGATCCCGGCGCAGCAGACCGAGATCCGCAGGCCGCCCGGGGCGTCCGCCGCGGCTTCGACGGCCGCCTGGACCGGTTCGGGCTCCATCACGTTCGCCTCGATGAAGGTGGCGTTCTCGCCGAGCTGGGCCGCGAGCGCCTCGCCCTTCTCGGCGTTCATGTCGGCGATCACCACCGACGCGCCACGCCCGTGCAGCGCCCGCACCGTCGCGGCCCCGAGGCCCGACGCCCCGCCGGCCACCAGCGCGCTTGCCCCCTCGATCTTCATTCGGCCGGGCACCCTAACCACTTCCGGCCCGGCGCCGCCTCCAGCCCGATCTCTAGATCTCGACGTCCCCCGTCATCACGGCCGAAGCGGTCCCGCCCGGGACCGCGGTGACGTCGAGCATGGCCGACTTTGGCCCAATCGGATCTTTGAGGGGAAGCTGGACGCTGATAGGGCAAACGGCGCCAGGAGCCAGAGGGGCCGTGCAGCCGTTGGCTGCGACCGAGAAGCTGGCGGCACCCGGGCCGCCGATCAGGGGCACCGGGACGCCGCTGAGGGAGCCGCCCGTGTTGGTGACGGTGAAGGTGCGGATCGGCTCGTCGCCGACGGGCATCCCGAAGTCCGCACTGGTCGGGGAGACCGAGATGCTCGCCGGCGCCGGTCGGCGGCAGCGGCGCTTTCGGGCGTGATGCTTCCTCTTGCACTTCTTGGCCGCGGCCGAGGCTGGCCGCTGCTGGGCCCGGGCCGACAGCGCGGTCGCGCCGGCGGCGAGGCACACCACCAGCGCGACCACGGCCATCCGGGTGAGATTTCCCCTGGCTTCCATGCGAATGCCCCTGATACGGCGCTGGCTTGCAACAGGATTGAAATCCGCAAGTCGGCGATTCCGTCTCGGTAGTCTTGACCGATCGCGGAGGTTGCTGCACCCACGACAGAGGGTGGAAGTCGTCCCGCTTCCGACCGCAAGGCCGAATTGGCCAGGCGTCTGGAGGAGGCTCGCAGGCACACCCTCAAGCTGATCGAGCCGCTCTCGGACGAGCAACTCAACCGGGTCTACGACCCGATCCTCAGCCCGCTGATCTGGGACCTCGGCCACATCGGCAACTTCGAGGAGCTCTGGCTCGTCCAGAGGATCGGCGGACGCGAGCCGCTTCGCGGCGACCTCGGCGAGCTCTACGACGCGATCGAGCAGCCGCGCAAGATCCGGGGCGAGCTGCCGATCCTGCGAGCCGATGAGGTGCGCCCCTATATGGAGCAGGTGCGCGAGCGCACGCTCGAGGTGCTCGGGGAGATCGAGCTCGACCCCGACGACGGGCTGCTGGCGGACGGCTTCGTCTACGAGATGCTGCTCGCCCACGAGGACCAGCACAACGAGACGATGCTGCAGCTCCTGCAGTTGGTCGAGGCCTACGAGCCCGTCGAGATCGACCGTGCGCCGGCCGCCGAGACCGTCATCGAGGGGCCCGAGATGGTCCGAGTCGAGGGCGGCGTGCACGAGATCGGCGCCCCCCCGCAGGGATTCGCCTACGACAACGAGCGCCCCCGCCACCGGGTCGACGTCGAGCCTTTCCTGATCGATCGCACGCCCGTCACCAACCGCGACTACATCGCGTACCTCGAGGAGACGGGGGCCGAGCCGCCGATGTACTGGGAGCGCGATGGGGAGGGCGGCTGGGTCCGGACCGCCATGGGGAGGACCGAGGAGGTCGATCCGCGCCTCCCGGTCATCCACGTCTCCAGGCACCAGGCCGATGCCTACGCCCGCTGGGCGGGGAAGCGCCTCCCGACCGAGTCGGAGTGGGAGGTGGCAGCGGCGGGCAGCAATCGCGAGCGCGCCAACCTCGACCAGCTCTCCTTCGGCTGCGCGCCGGCGGGCGCCTACGCCGACGCGGCTTCGGACTGCGGCGCGGTGCAGATGCTGGGCGACGTCTGGGAATGGACCAGCTCGGACTTCACCGCCTACCCGCGCTTTGCGGCGTTTCCCTACCCGGAGTACTCCGAGGTCTTCTTCGGAGACACCTACAAGGTCCTGCGCGGCGGGGCATGGGCCACCCGCCGCGACGTGATCCGGACGAGCTTCCGGAACTGGGACCTGCCGGAGCGCCGCCAGATCTTCTCCGGCATCCGCTGCGCCAGCGATGAATCCGATCGCTCGGCAAGGTCGTAGTAACGACTGATCCGAACCCGAGACGAGGACGCAACAAGCCCCCTAGAACGCCGCCATCGCTCCCGCCCACACAACCACGGACCGGATCACCATCCAGGTCAACCTGCCCCCCGGAGGTCCGCTCTCCGGCATGGCGGCCGACGTCCGAGCGGGGCTGACCAGCCCATTCAAGGAGCTCTCGCCGCGCTATTTCTATGACGAGAAGGGCTCTGAGCTCTTCGAGCAGATCACGGAGCTCGAGGAGTACTACCCGACTCGCTGCGAGCGGGAGATCCTCGAGGGGCGGTCGGCGGAGATCTGCGAGGCGGCCAATCGCCCGGCGAGCCTGATCGAGCTGGGATCGGGCTCGGCCCGCAAGACCAGGGTGCTGCTCGACGCGATGCGGGAGGTCGGCTGCCTGGAGACCTACTGCCCGGTGGACATCTCGGAGGAGATCACTCGGGACACCGCTGAGCGGATCGCCGTGGAGTACGAGGGGATCAACGTCCGCGGGTTGGTCTGTGACTTTGAGTTCGACCTGGAGCGCGTCCCGGTCGGCGGCCCTCGCGTGATTGCGCTGCTCGGCGGAACGATCGGCAACTTCGCCCCGCATCAGCGTGCCGGCTTCCTCCGGCGCATCGCCAACCTGCTCGACCCCGAGGATCGCTTCCTGCTGGGCACCGACCTGGTCAAGGACCCGGCGATCCTCGAGGCTGCCTACAACGACTCCGCTGGCGTCACCGCCGAGTTCAACAAGAACGTTCTTTCGGTCCTCAACCGCGAGCTCGACGCGGACTTCGACGTCGACTCCTTCGAGCACGTCGCCCGCTGGGACCCGGAGAACCTCTGGATCGACATCCGGCTGCGCTCGCAGGCGAACCAGGTGGTCAGCGTCTCGTCGCTCGACATGCTGGTGCCGTTCGGCGCCGGCGAGGAGATGCGCACCGAGATCTCGACCAAGTTCCTGCGCCCCGGCCTCGAGGGCATCTACGCCGAGGCCGGCCTCGAGCTCACGGACTGGTGGACGGACCGCGAGGGCCTCTACGCCCTTTCCCTTGCGCGCGCTATGAACTAAACGGGTTGCTCCTGCGGAGCATCCTCGCCCACGAACTGCCCGTGGAAGCCGTACGGGATGTGGTGCGGGGCCTCGGCGCGGGCCAGCTCGGTCAGCTCCGCGGCATCCAGCACGAGCATGAACGACCGGCCCGAGCGCGAGTCGAAGACCACCGAGAGCAGCACGCCGTCGTCCTCAGCCTCCGCGTCGGGGGCGGCGACGAAGATGGGCTCGCCCGGACTACAGCTCTCCTCGCGCCATTCGATCGTGCGGCCCTCGGCGACATCGACCTTGACGATCCGGTCGAGCCAGCCGGTCTTCTGGTCGATTCCCCAGACGTAGCGGTAGGGACGCTCGTTGTGCCGGCCGTAGTTGATTCGCGGCAGCTCCAGGCCCTCCGCCAGCTGCTCGGTGGCGACGCGGCGTGACGAGAGGTCAATGCGGAACCGCCTCAGCTCCGCTCGAGCGATGGGCTTGCCGTCACGGAGCCGGTCGAGATAGAGGTCCTCGATGATCCCTGCGTCCTCGAACGTGCAGGCGTCGACCACCACGGATCCGTTCTCCTCGTAGGCGTTCACGTGGTGGAAGCAGAAGAAAGCATCCGTCTCGAATGGGCCCGTCGCCTCGCCGGTTCGGCGATCGATCAGGGTGAACTTCGTGCCACGCTCCGGCTTCCAGCGATAGTTCTCGATGTAGGGCCGGCCCGAGAGCGGGATGCTGATCGGGTTCACCACCAGCGGGAACTCCGCCAGCACCAACCAGCGCTCGGTGAGGCCGAAGGAGTGCATGTAGGCGGGCTCCTTGACGGGCAGCTCGGCGAACACCTCCGGCTTTGCGGCGCCCGGGGACAGGTGGAAGAACCGGTAGCGGTTCCGGGGCCCGAGCTTGGCCGAATAGTTGAGCATGCCGCCGGACTCGCGATCGAGGTGCGGATGGGCGGTGGTCAGCATCCCGGGCGCGTCGTAGGCGACGCCCACTGTTTCCAGCGTGTCGCCGTCGAACTCGACGGGGATCGGTGTCTCCGTCATCGAGATGTAGCGCTCGCCGAGCTTGACCAGGTTGACGTTCGCGTTGTCGGAGATCTTCGGCGAGAACATGGAGAAGACGCGAGCGAAGAGCGAGCGGCACGGATCGGTGGCGAACTCGGAATAGACGATCTCGTCCCTCTCCTTCGCCGCGCGGTAGGCCTTGGTCTCGAGGAACCGGTTCGCATATGAGACCTCGCCATCGGCGATCCCGAAGCGGTGCAGCATCGCGAAGCCGTCGAACCAGTGGTTCATCGACCGCCCGCCGACTTCCCATTTCGCCGGGCCGGTCCGTACCAGCGATCCCCGGAGCCAGGTCGGCAGCTGCCCCTCCAGTGGCAGCGAATCGACTCGCGTCTCCTGCTCGAGCGATTCGAGGCCCGAGGTCAGATCCGATGAGTGCGTCGGGGGCGTCTTCTGTGCGGTCTGGCTCATAATCTCTCCTGAATGGTTCAATCCGTACGGTACGGAGAGTATCGTATTCTCCTCGCCCTATGGCAGTGACAAGGCTCACACCCACCTCCTATGTGGTGCTCGGCCTGATCGAGCAGATGCAGCCCGCTTCCCCCTACGACCTGAAGCAGGCGGCCGCCCAAGGAGTCGGCCAGTTCTGGTCGCTCCCGCACACGCAGCTGTACTCGGAGTGTGGGCGCCTCGCCGAGGGCGGCCTGCTGTCGGAGCGCCGCGAGGAATCCGGCAGGCGCCGGCGCCTCTACCGCCTCACGAAGAGGGGGAAGGAGGAGCTCGATCGCTGGCGGGGGGAGCCGACCGGCGAGCTCTATGAGCTGCGGGACGCGGGGCTGCTTAAGCTCTTCTTCGGCGCCGATCCGAAGACGCTCGCCCCGCGGCAGCTGGAGAGCCACGAGGCCAAGCTGCGCGAGTACGAGGAGCAGCTCGAGCTGTGCCGTAGGGTCGCCGCGCCCGAAGGGGTGATGCACGCGATCGAGGCCGGCATCGGCCACGAGCGAGAGTACGTCCGTTTTTGGAAGCGGCTAGCGGCCTAGCGCGTCGATCAGCTCGCCGAGCTTGTCCGGCGTCGTGATGGGGGTGATCACGGGCAGCGTGATGCCGCCCTCGACAAAGGCGCCGAGGCGCTCACGCATCTGCTCCGGCGTGCCGAAGATGAACATCTCCTCGATCAGGTCCCAGGGCGCGGCCTCGGCGGCCTTCTGGCGGTCCTTCGCCTGCCAGGCTTCGACCATCTCGTCGATCTTGTGCCCGTAGCCAAGCCAGCGGTAGAACGCCTCGTAGACCGGCACGGTGATGTAGGAGGAGAACATGAAGCGGGCGAGCGGCTCGACCAGCTCACGCTCGCCTGGGATGCAGAAGAAGCGACAGAGCAGCTCGAAGCTCTCGGGTGCGTCCTCGACCTCACCGGCGACCTTCGGAAGGCCGGCCAACGGCAGGAAGTTGGTGAAGGCGCCATCGCCCTTCTCTACCGCGAGCCGCAGCATCTTGCCGCGCAGCGCCGCAACGATGATCGGCACACGCTCCTCCGGTGCCCGCTCGAGCTTGAAGCCGCCATCGGCTCTCTCCCCCGACAGCGCGGTCCTCAGGAAGTCGATCGTCTCCGACATCTTGCTGAGCGGCTTCTCGAACGGCATGCCGTTCCAGCCCTCGATGATCCGGTCCGAGGAGGCGCCGATGCCGAGCGCGAAGCGGCCGCGCGAGGCTTCGGCGAGCGCGGCCGCCTCCTGGGCGAGCAGGGCACGGCCTCGCTGCATCACCCCGACCACGCCAGTGCCGAGGCGCACCTTCTCGGTCCAGGCGGAGGCCAGGGTCAGTGGTGTGAAGCCGTCAGGCCCGTTGGTCTCACCCGACCAGAGGTCCGTGTAGCCCGCCGCCTCGGCGCGCCGGAAGAGGTCGGCGTTCTCGGGCAGAGACAAGCCGGTGAGCGGGATGGTCAGTCCCCAGCGCTGGGCCACAACCGCGACCCTATACATAGGAGAGGGTGCGCCGGCAGGCGCAACCCGTTTGATCGGATAGGGTCGCGCCATGGACATCTCCAAGCTGGATCGCTCGGAGATCATCGGGATGGTCGCGGCCACGGTGCTGGTGATCAGCCTCTTCCTCGAGTGGTTTTCGCTCTCGACCGACCCGAACGTAGTGCAGCGAGGCAGCGATCCGGGCAACTGGGCGTGCGGCGTCGGCAACTCGAGCTGCAGCGCCTGGGACACCTTCCCCATCGCTCGCTGGCTGCTGCTCGCCGCCGCGGCGGCGCCGTTCATCCTGGCCTGGATCGTGGTCCGCGGCCATGCGCTCTCCTGGCCTCGCGGAGAGGTGACCGCGATCGTCGGCCTCACCGCGTTCGTGCTGATCATCTTCAACGGGATCGTCGACAAGCCACAGAACGGTCTCGAGATCAGCCTTGCCTTCGGATACTGGCTGGCCCTGCTCGCCTCGATCGGGATCTTCATCTCCGGCGGCTTCCGCGCGGTGGAGAGCGGCGGCGGCGGGCGGCGAAAACCGCCCGCCACCTTTTAGCGGCCACCAGGCCGCTCCACTTTGGAGCGGAGGGCGAAGCCCGTGGTGCGAGGACGCGCGATAGCGCGACCCGTTTAGTGGAGGGTGGGGCGGCCGCTCGTGGCCGCGGCCTGATGGCGAAGCCGAATAACCTGAGCCCTATGCCCGAAGCCGACCAACACGTCATCTCGCACGACGTCCGCGACTCGTCGCATCCCGACCGCAACCTGGCGCTCGAGCTCGTTCGCGTCACGGAGGCCGGCGCGCTGGCGGCCGGACGCTGGGTCGGCCGCGGCGAGAAGGAGAGCGCCGACGGCGCCGCCGTCGACGCGATGCGCCTGATGCTCGACACCGTTCCGATGGACGGCGTCGTCGTGATCGGGGAGGGCGAGAAGGACGAGGCGCCCATGCTCTACAACGGCGAGGAGATCGGCGACGGCAGTCCGCCGGTGGTCGACATCGCCGTCGACCCGCTCGAAGGCACCACGCTGACCGCCCGCGGCCAGCCCTCCGCGCTCTCGGTGATCGCACTCTCCGAGAGGGGCACGATGTTCGACCCGGGCCCCTGCGTCTACATGGAGAAGATCGCGACCGGCCCCCGCGCCGCCGACCTGATCAGCCTCACCGAACCGCTCGAGGACGTGGTCCGCAAGATCGCCGAGCGCAAGGGTGGGGAGACGGGTGACGTCACCGTCATCATGCTCGACCGGCCTCGTCACGAGCAGGCGGTGGAGGCCCTGCGCGAGGTCGGCGCCAGCATTCGCTTCATCTCCGACGGCGACGTGGCCGCCTCGCTGTTCGCCGTGATGCCGAACACAGGAATCGACCTGCTCTGGGGCGTCGGCGGCACGCCGGAAGGCGTGCTCTCGGCTTCGGCCATCAAGTGCCTCGGCGGGCGGATCCTCGGCCGTCTCTGGCCCAGGGACGACGACGAGCGCACGGCGGCCGAGGACACCGGCTACGACCTCGATCGCGTGCTCGACACCGACGATCTCGTCACCGGCGACGACGTCTTCTTCGCCGCGACGGGCGTCACGGACGGCGACCTGCTGTCCGGAGTCCGCTATCTCGACGACGGCCACGCGACCACCGAGTCGCTGGTGATGCGCTCCCGCTCGGGCACCGTGCGCCGCGTGCAGGCGACGCACAACCGGCCGAAGCTGCGCGAGGTGGTCGGAGCGAGGTACGGCTAGCCGTCGACGGGTAATGCGCCGGTGTCATCCTGCTCGTGCCGCAGCGAGTTGATCACGGCGCCGGCGAGCAAGGCCAAGCTGATCGCGTAGAACCAGACGAGGGCGATCAGGATGAAGCCGATCGTCCCTCCGATCCGGTGGAGGTCCGAAACGCTGGTCAGATAGAGGGGGAAGATGTAGTTGCCGGCCGACGTGACCAGGGCGAAGAAGAGCGCCCCCGGCCAGACCGATCGCCAGGGCATGTGGCCCTTGGGGACGGCCCAGTAGATGGCCGAGATGATCAGGAAGGTGGCGATCAGGCCGCCCACCACGACGATGGCCGTCCGGACGGCACCCCACTGATCAAGCCCGAACGGCAGGCTGTTGGCACTCGTAAGCACGGCGCTCTCGATCGTCGGCACGGTCACGCTGGCCGCGAGCAGGAGGAGGAGGGCCAGCAACATGACGAGCGACCAGCGCTTCTGCTGCACCCAGCCGCGGCACTCGACGTGGTAGATCCGGCAGAAGGCCGTGTCCATCGCGCCCCAGAACGAGGCGCCGATCCAGATCCCGCCGACGGCGGCCGCGATCCCGATGGTCGTGGAGCTGGCTCGGACCCGGTCGATCGCATTCTGCAGCGTGCCCTGCTCGATGTTCGGAAAGAGACGCTGGATGTCGAGCACGACGCTGTGCTCGATGTTGGCGCTGTTGACGAGCTGGCCGAAGATGAAGAGGACGAGCAGGGCGAACGGGAAGACCGCCAGCATCAGGTTGTAGGCGACCATGCCCGAAAGACCAGTGATGTTCTCCTTGTAGGCGCGGTTCCAGAATGCGCGGGGCCAGGGTCGGCGCCAGAACTGCCACCGAGGGTCCTGTTGACCCGGCTTCGTCGCCAAATGGGTCGCACTTTGGCGCGCGTTCTGATCGACGCTCATGCGTAACCAGCCCCGGCAGTGGGGTACATCGATGGGCGTCCGGAACTTTCGCGCGTGCTGCGTGTCTTTGTGCGGAAGCAAGGCTTGCGACGCGTGTCGTACCCGTTGACTATAAAAAGTGAAGTGGCTACCATTGGCACGGACGTTCGAGGAAGACTCGCGAGGTTCATGCGAGGGCGCGCCGCGAGGCGCAACCCGTTTGAAGAAGAAGACGACGAACGCGGAGGCCGGCTGGTCCGCTCCGCGTTTTTGTGGCCTTTGAGGGGGTTTGGAGTAAAGGTTTGACGTCAGCGGCCGACATCATTCAAGGTCGGCCAGAATTGGGTAAGAGCCGAGTAGCCAGGAAATCGGAAGACAGCCAGGAAGGAAGAGCGTAGGCGAATGCTGGTAGCGGAGATACAAGAACTCGAGGAAGTGAAGACGCTGGTCACCAGGGGCCAGCAGCTGGGCGTGCTGACCTTCGGCGACGTCGCCACTGCCGTGTCCGAGGTGGAGCTCGACGAGTCCGACGTCGAGGACCTCTACGGCCACCTGGAGAAGGCGGGGATCGAGCTGGTCGAGGACCTCGACCCGGCCCAGAAGGCCGCCGCCGAGAACGAGCGGTCGGACGGCAAGCGCGGTCGGAGCCGCAAGAAGGCGCTCGACCTGAAGCCGGACATGACCACCGATTCCCTGCAGCTCTTCCTCAAGGACATCGGCAAGGTCAGGCTGCTCACGGCCGCCGAGGAGGTCGAGCTCGCCAAGCGGATCGAGCGCGGCGACCTCGACGCGAAGCAGAAGATGGTCGAGTCGAACCTCCGCCTGGTCGTCTCGATCGCCAAGAACTACCGCAACCAGGGCCTGCCCTTCCTCGACCTGATCCAGGAGGGCACCCTCGGCCTGGTTCGCGCCGCGGAGAAGTTCGACTACCGCAAGGGCTTCAAGTTCTCGACCTACGCGACCTGGTGGATCCGCCAGGCGATCGCCCGCGCGCTCGCCGACAAGGCGCGGACCATCCGCATCCCGGTCCACGTCGTCGAGAAGCTCAACAAGATCGGCCGCGCGGAGCGCAAGCTGGTCACCGAGCTGGGCCGTGAGCCGACTCCTGAGGAGATCGCCGAGGTCACCGGCATCGAGCCCGAGGAGGTCGATTCGATCAAGCGCTCGGCGCAGGCGCCGGTCTCCCTCGAGAAGCCGGTCGGCGATGAGGAGGAGTCGGAGTTCGGCCAGTTCATCGCCGATGAGCGCGCCGAGTCCCCCTTCGAGCGCGCCGCGGAGCTGCTCACCAAGGAGGCGCTGAAGGAGGCCCTCGAGAACCTCTCCTACCGCGAGCGCCGCGTGCTCGAGCTCCGTTACGGGCTCGGCGGCGAGCACCCGCGGACCCTGGACGAGGTCGGCCGCACCTTCAACGTCACCCGCGAGCGGATCCGGCAGATCGAGAACCAGTCGCTCAAGAAGCTGCAGTCCCTCGCGGAGGCACAGAAGCTCCGCGAGGTCGCGTAGCCGGTCTTCACGGGGCTAACAGTCGGCGGAGGTCCGCGAGCATCGGCTCGGGGTCTTCATCGACGTCGCGCCAGGTGTAGCGACGGAACTCGTCGCCGCGCGCCCGCGCCTCCCGCTCTCTTTGACGATCCTGCTCCCAGGCGTGCCGTGTGTGGTGGTAGCGGTAGCTGTCGAGTTCGACGGTCAGGCGGTGCTCCGGCCAGCGGCAGTCGACGTAGTAGGCGCCCACCGGAATGTTCGTCCTCGGCAGCGGTAGGCGGGCTCGGCGCAACAGCTCAATGAAGGAGGACTCGAGCTTGCTGAGGCTCACCGGCTCGCCTCCCCAGATGACGCTACGCAGCTCGCGGGCGCCGGGCCAGTTGTGGCGGCGCTGGATGACTCGCTCCACGGCCGCCGGCTTCGTCTTGTGCTTGACCACCGCTTGGTGGAACGCGCGGGCGAGGTCTGCTGGCTCGAGAACCGCCGCGAGGTCGACGAGGGTCCGCGGGACGTTCGTAACTGGAACGGCACGCCATGCGGTTGCGTCCCGCCGGTCGATCGCGCGGCAGCGGTGGACCGTGACCCCGGTGGGACGTGTGTGCCGGGTCGTCAGAACTTCGGGCAACGAAGGAGGGCGCTTCAGGAGGTGGAGCAGATGCGCGGCGGAGCGCCCGGCAAGGAGCGAGCCCGGTCCGCACGCCTTGACCGCCGCCAGGCAACGCGCTTCGAGACTCGGTGCCGCGTGTCCCACGCGGAACACACCGCGATGAATGGGGATCAGGGTTCCGCTGCGCAGACGTGACTTGATCTCCTCCGGGGTCACGCCGGCACGAATGAGTTCCTCGCGTGTAAGGACTCCGTGCGATGTTCCCGCCAGCCGCGCGAGTATCCCCTCGACCGTGCGCCTCTGTGGTTGCACAACAACCACTAATCCGCACGGTCCCTCGATTCGCCCCCATTTCGGCCTCTTCATTGCCCGGTGTTCGTCCCGCCACGCGCTCGCCCTTCTCGCCGTGACATAGGCTCCCCGCGTAAGCGAGGAGAGGAGACGACATGTTCGTGTTCTTCAGTGGGCGGCACCTCAAGCCCGGCCACTGGGAGGAGTTCCGGAAGGCCTGGGGTGATCCGAGTGACGAGGAATCCCTGCCTGAGGGGAGTGTCATCTACCACGCCCGCAGCATCAAGGATGAGGACGAGGTGATCTCCTTCGGAGTCTTCACGGTCGACCGCGAGTCGATCTCGGTGATCAGGGGCGATGAGGAGTCCGACGCGAAGCGGCAGGAGGAGATGGCCAAGCACGTCAAGGACGTCCCGCTCGAGGGCATCTACGAGGTGGTTGAGGAGATCAAGCTGTAGCGCCCCAATTTTGCTGATCTAGGTAAGCCCGTCCGCGCCCGATAGGGCGAGGGATGGGCTTCGAAATCAACGAGGCGCTCGGCTACATGGTCGAGCGGGAGGGATCCGACCTCCACGTGAAGGTGGATTCGCCGCCGGTGGCGCGCGTCCATGGCGATCTCTGGGCGCTCAAGGACGCCGGCGTCCTCACCCCCGACGACACGGAGAGGGCCCTTCGCATCATCACCGACGAGCAGCAGCTGGCCGAGTTCGAGGAGAACGGCGAGATCGACTTCTCGTATCAGCTCGAGGGCGTTTCGCGCTTCCGTGTCAACGCCTTCCGCCAGCGTGGCGCCATCTCGATCGCGCTTCGCGCCATTCCCTTCCAGGTCCGGACGATCGACGACCTCGGCCTGCCCGAGGTGGTCCGGCGGTTGGCCGAGGAGCCCCGAGGGATCATCCTGCTGACCGGGACGACCGGCTCGGGCAAGTCGACCACGCTCGCGGCCATGATCGATCACATCAACTCGACCCGGGCCCGTCACATCGTGACGATGGAGGACCCGATCGAGTACCTCCACCGCGACAAGCTCTCGATCATCAACCAGCGCGAGGTCGGGTCGGACACGGCCAGCTTCGCCAAGGCGATGCGCCGAGTCCTCCGGCAGGACCCCGACGTGATCCTGATCGGGGAGATGCGCGACGAGGAGACCGTCCGCACCGCGCTCTCCGCCGCGGAGACCGGCCACCTCGTGATGTCGACGCTCCACACCCTCGACGCCAGCGAGACGATCAACCGGATCATCGACTTCTTCCCGCCGCACCTGCAGCAGCAGGCGCGGGTGATGCTGGCCTCGACTCTGAAAGGCGCGATCTCGCAGCGGCTGGTGCCGCGGATCGATCGCGAGGGCCGCGTCGCCGTCTCCGAGGTGATGGTCGTGACGGGGCGGATCCAGGACCTGATCATGAATCCGGAGGAGACCGGCCGGATCACGGAGGTGATTGCCGAGGGCGACTTCTACGGCATGCAGACCTTCGACCAGGCGCTGCTCGGCTATGTCACCGACGGCATCATCTCCGAGGAGGTCGCGATGGAGACCGCGTCGAGCCCGCACGACTTCAAGCTGATGATTGCCGCAAAGGGCCAGCGCGCGAGCGGAATCGAGCAGGTGGGTTCGGGCGATGGAGCCGGGGTCGCATGAGGGATGCCATCAACAACAACCCGATGGTGCAGCTGGCCGTGGTCGGGGTTCTGCTGGTGCTCGCCGGAGTGATGCTGGCGCCGCAGCTCCTGCACCATGGCGGCGGATCCTCGGATAACACGACCACGACGAGTGCACAGGTGAGCACGCCGACGGGCTCCGCGAAGGTCACCGTGGAGGCGAGCGGCACGCTGGCACAGCCCGGCACTGCCGCCACGCCTCAGGCTTCCGGGTCCCTTGCGCCGAGCACGACCGTCAGCCCCTCCGCACTGATCCCGGGTCGGGGACTGCCGCGGCCGGTGGTCGCCGCCTGGCGGCACGGCGACGCGATCGTCCTGCTGGTGGCCCGCGACGGCGGGATCGACGATCGCCTCGTTCGCGGGGCGGTGGAGGGTCTCTCCGGCGACTCGGGTATGGCCGTGTTCATCGTGCGGGCGAGCCATATCGCTCGTTACTCACGCATCACTCAGGGCGTGGGGGTGAGCCAGGTGCCCGCGCTGGTGGTGATCAGGCCAAAGCGCTTGAGCGGCTCCACGCCGCAAGGGCAGGTGACCTACGGGTTCCGGAACTCCCAGAGCGTCGTTCAGCAGGTCCACGATGCGCTCTACAACGGGAAGGACAACCTGCCGTACAGCCCCAGGTAGGACTCCATGCGGGAGATACCTGACTACCTGAGGCCGCTCCCCGGTCCGAACGACGGTCCGGGCGTGAGCGAAGCCACGGCGAGGCAGCCAGAGGTCCCTGACTCCGGAGTGCCGGGTCTGATCCATCCGATGACCCGAGGCCACTCGGGCGCTTTCATCACGGACGCGATAGTCGACCTCGGTTACGCCACACGCGAGCAGGTCGAGGGGGCGATCTCCCAGTCGCGGACCGCCGGGAGGCGCCCGGAGGAGATCCTGCTCGAGCAGGGTGCGATCGACTGGGAACAGCTCTCGCGGGCCACGGCTGAGCGTTACGGCCTCGACTTCGTGGATCTGGGGGCGTTCAACGTGGACATGGGCGCCGCCAACCTGATCTCGGTCAAGTCGGCGCGGCGCCACCAGGCCCTGCCGGTGGCCTTCGTCGACGACAAGACGCTGCTGCTCGCGATGGCGGACCCCGCAAACGTGCTCGCGCTTGACGACATCCAGATGGCGACGGGGCTCACCTGCAACGTCGCCGTGGCGCCGGCACAAGACATCGATGCCCTCGTCACGAAGCTCGGCACCCTGCAGAGCACGGTCGCCGACGCGATCCTGGAGAGCGAGGACGAATCCAAGCCGCCGGAGGCGGAGATCACCGACCTGCGCGCGTCGGCCGAGGATGGGCCAGTGATCAAGCTGGTCAACAGCATCCTCGGCCAGGCAGTCGCCGAGGGTGCCTCGGACATCCACTTCGAGCCGGGAGACTCCGAGATGCGCATTCGCTTCCGGGTGGACGGCGTCCTTCAGGAGACCGCCCGCGTCCCGAAGCGGATGGTCGCCGGCGTGATCTCGCGAATCAAGATCATGAGCGAGCTCGACATCGCCGAGAAGCGGATTCCACAGGATGGCCGGGTTGGGGTGGTCGTCGAGGACCGGCGGATCGACCTGCGCGTCACGACCCTGCCGACCCAGGAGGGGGAGGGCGCCTCGGTCCGGATCCTGGACGAGACCACTGCCCTGCGGACGCTCGATGACCTCGGCATGGAGGGCGAGCCGAGACACCGTTTCGGTACCGCGTTCCGGGAGCCGTACGGCGCCGTGCTGGTCACCGGACCGACGGGCGCCGGGAAGTCGACGACCCTCTATGCGGCACTGCAGGATCTCAACGACGTCGACAAGCACATCGTCACCATCGAGGACCCCGTCGAGTACCGCCTCCGCGGCGTCAACCAGATCGGCGTCCACCGCAAGGCTGGTCTCACCTTCGCCACGGGCCTCCGCTCGATCTTGCGAGCGGATCCCGACGTGATCATGGTCGGCGAGATCCGCGACGCCGAGACCGCCAGAATCGCCATCGAGGCGGCGCTCACCGGCCACATGGTGCTCAGCACGCTGCACACCAACGATGCGCCCGGGGCGCTGACGCGGCTGCAGGAGATGGGCATCGAGTCCTTCCTGACTTCATCGGCGCTCGAATGCGTCGTCGCGCAGAGGCTCGCTCGGGTGCTCTGCGCGCAGTGCAAGCGCAGAACGGTGATCTCGCAGCTGGCCCTGAGCGAGGCAGGGTTCCGGGTCGGCACGGACCTGGAGGCGTACGAGCCCGTCGGCTGCTCCCGTTGCCATGGGGTCGGGTATCGGGGACGCCTGGGCATCTACTCGGTGATGGTGCTGAGCGACCGGATCAAGGAGATGGTGGTGAACCTGGCCGGCGAGGCGGAGATCGCGAAGGTCGCGATCGAAGAGGGAATGGTCACCCTTCGCCAGTCCGGCCTGGAGAAGGTGCGCGTCGGCTTGACGAGCGTCCAGGAGGTCTCGCGAGTCGCCAGCTAGGAGCGCGGACCCCACTTTTGGGTCTCAAGGGCCGCGCGCCACCGGACGATTGGAGAGGGACATGGAAGCGCAAGGAACGAGCAACTTCGACTTCGCCGAGGTGCTGACGCGGATGGTCGAGCAACGGGCATCCGACGTCCACCTGAGCGCTGGATATCCGCCCGCGCTTCGCGTGCGAGGGCGGATCACTCCGATGGAGGAGTACGGGCCGCTGCTGCCGCAGGCGACTCGCGACACCGTCTACAGCCTGCTCAACGACGACCAGCGCAAGCGCTTCGAGTCCCAGAAGCAGCTCGACCTCGCCTATGCCGTGCCCGGGGTCGCTCGCTTCCGCGTCAACTGCTTCTTCCAGAGGGGGGCGATCAGCGCCGCGTTCAGGCGGATTCCGCATGAGATCCCCCAGCTCGACGAGCTCGGGCTTCCCAAGGTCCTGGAGGAGTTCACCCGTAAGCCCCGCGGTCTGGTCCTCGTGACCGGGCCGACAGGGTCCGGCAAGTCCACCTCGCTCGCCGCGATGCTCGACATCATCAACAGCGAGCGGGAGGAGCACATCCTGACGATCGAGGACCCGATCGAGTTCCTCCACCGGCACAAGAGCTGCATCGTCAACCAGCGCGAAATCGGGGCCGACGCCGAGAACTTCGCCGCCGCCCTGAAGGCAGCCCTGCGCGAGGACCCCGACGTGATCCTGGTCGGGGAAATGAGGGACCTCGAGACGATGGAGACCGCCCTGACGGCGGCCGAGACCGGTCACCTCGTCTTCGCCACCCTCCATACCCAGTCGACCGCCCAGACCGTCGACCGGATCATCGACATCTTCCCCGCCCAGCAGCAGGCGCAGGTGCGGATGCAGCTCTCGATCGGGCTGCAGGGCATCGTCACCCAGCAGTTGCTTCCGACCATCGACGGCGCGGGGCGCGTCGTCGCGTGCGAGGTCCTGGTGCCCACCCCCGCGGTCCGCAACCTGATCCGCGAGGGCAAGACCCACCAGATCTATTCGGCGATCCAGACCTCCGGCTCGACGGGCATGCAGACGATGGATGCTCATCTCGCGCAGCTCGTCCGCCTCGGACGCGTCTCTCGCAAGCTCGCCGAACAGCGCTCCTCCGTGCCCGAGGAGCTCAAGCGGCTGCTCGGGCCGGCCCCGGTGGCGCAAGGCGACCCGGCCGCCGCCGCAGTGACCAACGGGGGCTAGATGAGCACCTTCGCCTTCAGGGCAGTGGACGTCGCGGGGATCCCCTCCCGCGGTGAGGTGGATGCCGAGTCGAAGACCCAGGTCAGCGAGCAGCTCCGCGAGCGCGGCCTGATCGTCCTCGACGTCTCGGAGAAGAACGAGCCGTTCCAGTTCGAGAAGCTGTTCGATCGTTTCCGCGGGATCAAGACCCGCGAGTTGGCTGTCTTCGCGAGGCAGTTCGCGACGCTGGTCGCGTCGGGGATGCCGATGCTGCGCTCCCTGTACACGCTCGAGGATCAGACCGAGGACGAGCGGCTCAAGGGGGCAATCGAGGGAGTGCGCCAGGACGTGGAGGCCGGAAGCTCCCTCGCCGACGCGATGGAACGACGGCCGCAGGTATTCGACAGCCTCTTCCGAGCGATGGTCCGCTCCGGGGAAAATTCCGGCCGGCTCGAGGAGTCGCTTGAACGCGTCGCGTACCAGCTCGAAAAGATGGACGCACTGAAGCGCCAGGTTCGCTCCGCGCTCCTCTACCCGGCGTTCATCTTCACCGTCGCTATCGCCGTGATGCTCGCGGTGGTGATCTTCATCGTCCCCGTCTTCGCGAACGTCTTCAAGGAGGTCGTCGCCGACCAGCCGGGCGAATCGTCCGACCTGCCTGCCTTGACGAGGGTGACGATGGGCTTCTCCGACTTCATCACGGGCTACTGGTTCATCTGGATCCCTGGTGTGATCGGCGCCGGCGTCGGGTTCATCCAATGGAAGAAGACTGACTGGGGACGGGCGCAGTGGGACCGGGTGAAGCTGCGGATCCCCTTCCACATCGGGGACGTGGTGCAGAAGGTGGCGATTGCCCGTTGGTCCCGCACGTTTTCAGGGGCGGTCAGCGCCGGGGTCCCGATCCTGCAGTCGATCGAGTTGGTCGGTCAGACCTCCGGGAACGTCTTGGTCGAGAACTCCATGGACGACGTCTACCAGTCCGTCAAGTCCGGAGGGACGATCGCCAATCCGATCGAGCGGAGCGATGTGTTCCCACCGATGGTTGGTCACATGATCTCGGTCGGCGAGGAGACCGGACAGCTCGAAAACATGCTGACCAAGGTCGCCGACTTCTACGAATCGGAGGTCGACGCGAAGGTCAAGGCGCTCACCTCTCTTCTGGAGCCCCTGATGATCCTGTTCGTTGGTGGCATGGTCGGCCTGATCGTGATCTCGATGTACCTGCCGCTCTTCTCGCTCTACGACAAGATCCGCTAGCGGCGACCAGGCCGCTCTCCTTCGGAGCGGTGGTGGAGCCGCCGCGACTTGTCCCGGGCGGCCGCTTGTCGCCGCGATCTGATGGCGAAGCCGAGTTGTCCCATTCGACCCGGGGTGGACGCAAGTTCGACGCCATCCCCCTAAGCAGTTTTCAGGGACTTGCTAAAGGCACTGGCCACGGGGTCGATTGAAGGCGGCGTAAAGGAAAGGCCAGGGCCTTCGGTGAGAAAGGCAAACCCATCGCGAGGTGGGGACGCAAAGCCATCGGGGCTCCGAGAGAGATCGAGGAGCCAGCCGGGCTGCCACCGGGGTCAAACCGACTTCGACGGCCACGGGGCTCTGGCACGGAGATATTGGACAAGGAGATCCAAATGATTCTGAAGCTCCGTGAGCGGATGGCCAATCGCGAGGAGGGTTTCACCCTCATCGAGCTCCTGGTCGTCATGCTCATCATTGGCATTCTCGCCGCGATCGCGATTCCGACGTTCTTCAACCAGACGAACAAGGCGAAGGACTCGAGCGCGAAGTCGATGGCGCATACGGCCCAGACGGCGATGGAGTCGCTCGGCGTTGACAACAACGGCGACTACACCACGGCGTCTCCGGCGAACCTGAAGTCGATCGAGAAGTCGGTCGCTACAGCAGCGCCGGCACCGTTCGTGTCCACCGCGACCGGCACCACGACCGGTTGGACCATCGTGGTTACGTCCAAGACGGGGAACACGTTCTCCATCATCAAGGACGCGACCAACGGCACGCTGACCTATCCGTGCACGGTCCCGGCCGGAAACGACCGAGGCGGTTGTCCGTCCGGCAACACCTGGGGCTAGTCGGCAACTGAGCTGACAACCCTGTCTACGCGAGGGCGGGCCTTCGGGCCCGCCCTCCGTCGTTCTGGACGCCTATCACCGCGTGGATGCTGGCAGCGGTCGAACGATCGGCCAGAGGCCCCAAATCCTGGTATCGGCGTTACCGGCTCGCCTGCCGATGGGGGAGGCACGTTCCCAGCGAGCGAGCGCATGCGACGCATCAATCCCAAACGAATCGGCGGTGAGCAGGCCGGCTTCGCACTGATCGAGGTCCTGGTCAGTGCCGTCGTCCTGCTGATCGTCGCGGCCGGCGTGTTCACGGCCTTCGGGTCGACCAGCCGCGCCACGTCGTTCGAGCGTTCCCGGGCCCGCGCGGACGCGCTCGCCGAGCAGGATCTGGAGCGCGTTCGTTCGTTGCGGATCGCCGATCTCTCGACGCTCAATCAGACGCGCACGGTCGCCGCCGACGGGACGATCTACACGATCGTCTCCACCTCCCAGTTCCTCCAGGAGACGGCGAGCACGAGCACCTGCGCATCCGGGACCGGATCCCGCGACTTCCTGCAGCTCCGCTCCACGGTCACCTGGCAGGGGATGGGAAGCCACTCGCCGGTGACCGCGGCGACCGTCGTCTCGCCGCCCAGCGGTTCGCTGGTTCCGAACAGCGGCTCGCTGCTCGTCGTGATCACCAACGCCGCCGGCAACCCGATTCCCGGCGTGCTCCTGACCGGCAGCGGCGCCGGGACCTTCACCGGCACGACGGGATCTACCGGCTGCGTCCTCTGGCACAACCTGCCGGCGGGGACCTACACGATGACCGCCGGCGGCGCGGCGGCAGGAATGGTCGACCAAGACGGCGACCCGGTCCCGCCCGAGACCGTCAGCGTCGTGGATCAGGGCACCAACACGATCGAGCGCACGTACGACCGACCGGGCTCCATCCAGGGCATCACGTTCATGACCCGGACCTACGGCGGCAGCCTCGTGCCCTCCAGCGTCGACACGGCCACCGTGTCCGCCTCGGACATGAACCAGGTCAAGACGTACGGGACTCCCGGTGGCGCAAGACAGACCTCGTTCAACACCGCGACCACCCTCTTTCCCTTCACGTATTCGTACACCGTCTACGGCGGCAGCTGCACGGCCAACGATCCGACCAGCGACTCACTGGCCGCGGGCGCCTTCGGAAGCGCGACCGTGCCGCCGGGTGGTAGCGCGACGCTGGCTTCCCCCGGATACGTCGTGCTCCCCTCGCTGCTGGTCACGCTCTGGAGCGGCACGAGCTTGCTGCCGGGCAGCAAGGTCTCAGGCGGCGATGTGACGGTCCAGGAAGCGACGGGCGGCTGCGGTGTCACGCGCACCCTCACCACCAACACCAACGCCGCAGGGCAGATACCGCTCGCCGGCGATGTTGGGCTCCCCTACGGGACCTACAACGTTTGCGCCAACAACGCGCCTCTGACGGACAGGCGAGTCGTGACCGCGACCGTCCACAACACGGCCGGTACGAGCCTGGACATCTACCTGGGCGGCCAGCCCGCGGGGACCTGCCCGTGAGGGCCCAAGACCAGAGCGGTTTCACTCTGATCGAGCTGCTGGTCAGCATGATCTCGGCGCTGGCCGTCCTCAGCGCGGTGGTGCTGATCACCACGGTCGCCCTCCACAACCAGGACCGGATCGCCGACCGGGTGTTCGCGAGCCAGACCGCCCGGCCGCTGGTGGCGAGGATCGTGAGCGAGCTGCACTCGTCCTGTGTGGCACAGCACGTCACCCCGATCCTCGGTGACGGCACGGCCGGCATTTCGGGCAGCACCGGCACGCAGATCAGCTTCCTCTCGAAGGCGGGCAACGCCGTCACGCCGACCCCGGAGAAGCACGTGATCTTCCTGAGCGGCAACACGCTCTGGGAGTCGGTCTATCAAGCCACCAGCGGTTCTCAGCCCGGACCGTGGACGTTCTCCTCGACAACGCTGCCGAACTACCCGCGCAAGCTCGCCACCAACGTCTCGGGCCCGGGCGGGGTCGTCTTCCGCTACTACCAGTTCGTCAACGGCGCGCTCGCAACGACCCCGCTGACCACGCCGCTCAGCGCCACGGACGCCGCGCACGCCTCCCAGGTCAGCGTTTCGCTCACCGTCGGTCCTCCGAACGGTACGTCGAGCCTGGACACCAAATCCCCGATCACCCTCAACGACACGGTGGACCTGCGACTCGAGAACGCGGGCCAGTACCCCAACCAGGAGAACCTGCCATGCGTCTGAGCCCGATCCGTGCGCAGCTTTCCTGCCTCGCCCGCCGCGATGACGGCTACACGATGATCGCCGTGATCGGGGCCGTCGCCATGATCAGCCTGCTGCTCACCGCCGCGGTCGCGGCGACGAATCAGGATCAGCACATGGTGCTCCGCGACCTCGACCAGAAGCGGGCCTACCAGGCGGCGCAGGCAGGCATCGCCGATTACACCTACCACCTCAACAACGACAACGGGTACTGGGCCCGCTGCACCGCCGTGCCGGCGCCCAATGCGATCAACCTCGCGGGCTCCACCGCAAATCGCCGGCCGATGCCGGGCGCGACGGACGGCTCCAAGTACGCGATCGAGCTGATCCCGGCCACCGGCCAGACGGCTTGCAGCAGCGCCAATCCGACCGGGACGATGCTCGAGTCGACCGGGCCGAACATCGGCACATTCCGGATCCGGTCGACCGGGTTCTCCGGGAGCGAGAAGGCCTCGATCGTCGCGACCTACAAGCAGGCGACCTTCCTCGACTACGTCTACTTCACCCAGTACGAGACCTCCGACCCGGTCACCTACGGCTTTGCGAACCCGTCCCCGGAGCTGACCGCGGCCTACAACCAGTGCACGAAGTTCCGTCGGGACGGTCGCCCGCGCGCCGGGACGACCAACCCCTCTGGGATCTGCGACACGATCGTCTTCGTCGACGGGGATCACATCGACGGGCCCCTGCACACCAATGACGACATCTGCATCAACCCGGGGGACACGCCGACGTTCGGGCGGAACGCGGCGGACGTGATCGAGGTGAGCGCCCCCCCGACCGGCTACTACTCCTCTTCCAACTCGGGCAACGGCTGCACGGGCGGCGCCAGCAGGCCCTCCCCGGGCACCTTCGCCACCAACGCGCCGGTGCTGACGCCTCCCTCGACCAACACGTCCCTTCGCACCTTCGCGGGACCGAGCTACACGTTCACCGGCAAGACGAACATCAATCTGACCGGGAACACGATGTCGATCAACGGCGGCCCGTCCGTGGCCTTCCCGAGCGATGGGGTCGTCTACGTCCAGAACGGCGCGGGCTGCACGGGGACGAACTACTCGCCGTTCACGACGACCTATCCGTCGTCATCCGGATGCGGGAATGCGGTCGTCCACGGCAGCTACTCCGGCCAGCTCACGATCGCGGCAGAGAACGACATCGTGATCGACAACGACATCACGAACTCGGGCGGCGGACTGCTCGGCCTGGTGGCCAACAACTTCGTGCGGGTGGCGCATCCGTTCTGTGCGACGAGCAACTGCGGGGACGGGAGCACGACGGCCGAGACCGGCAAGGGGGCGTGCAACGGCGGCGTGAACGGGACGAGCGGTAACCCTGGGACACCCGTCACGAACCAGGACGTGCGGATCGACGCCGCGATCCTGGCGATCGACCACTCGTTCATCGTCGACCACTACGACTGCGGCGCGAAGCTCGGGACGCTGCAGGTGAACGGGGCGATTGCGCAGAAGTACCGCGGCGCGGTGGGGACGGTGGGTTCCTCCGGCCACGGCTACCTCAAGGACTACAACTACGACGACCGGCTGCGCTACCAGGAGCCGCCGCACTTCTTCGACCCCGTGCAGTCCGCCTGGCACGTCCAGCGCGAGACCCTGGACTTCCCGTAGTTCTGGGGTAAAGCCGAGGGCCCGGGGAGTCGATCTGAGCAGCATGGTCCCGATGGCTTCCCTGGCGTTCGTCGGCGGCATGGTGACCGGCAGCTTCGTCGGCATGATCGCTGACCGGGTTCCGCGGGGCCGATCCATTCTCGGCCCGCGCTCCATGTGCGACTCGTGCGCGACGCAGATCGCCGCCTACGACAACGTGCCCGTGCTCTCGTGGCTGATGCTCAAAGGTCACTGTCGCTCCTGCGGTTCGCGCATCCCGCTTCGCTATCCGCTGATCGAGCTCGCTGTCGGCGCTGCCTTTGCGGCGACCGCAATCGTCCTCCGCGACGACCCGTCGAAGCTCCTGCTCGGACTGCCCTTCGTCGCGATTCTCGCGGCGATCACGCTGACCGACCTCGAGCGGCGGGTGATTCCCAACGCGATTCTGCTCGTCGGCGCGGCCGTCGCCGTCATCGTCGTCGCCGCCACGGATCCGGCCAGCCTGCCCGAACGGGTTCTCGCGGCACTGGCGGCGGGTGGCCTGCTGTTCGCGATCGTGCTCGCCTACCCGAAGGGCATGGGGATGGGCGACGTGAAGCTCGCGGCGGTGATGGGGCTCTACCTGGGCGTGGAGGTCGCGCCGGCGCTGATGGTCGCCGTCCTCTGCGGGGGCTTCGTCGGGATCGGGTTCATGCTCGTCCGCGGATCGCGAGCGCGAAAGCTCGCGATCCCATTCGGGCCCTTCCTCGCACTCGGCGGCGTCGTCGGACTACTGGTGGGACAGGAGCTGATCAACGCCTACCTGAACGCCTTCGTTCACTAGGCCGTTCATCAGTCTTGGGTATGGCGCAACCGGGACCTGCGGCCGATGGGACATCTAACGCAATGACCCGTATCAGCATGCTCTCCACCAAGAAGCCCAGATCCCTGGTCGGCCTCGATATCGAGACCGGCAGTATCGCCGCCACCGAGGTCGCCGACCAGGATGGACGAGCGATCGGCAAGACGGCGATTGCGCCACTCGATCCCGGGATCGTGAGCGAGGGTGAGGTCAGGGACGTGGATGGCCTCGCTCAGGCCCTGCGGGGACTCTTCGCCGAGTACAAGCTGAGCAAGACGGTTCGCGTCGGGATCGCGAACCAGCGCGTCGTGGTGCGGACCATTGAGCTGCCGCTGATCGAGAATCCCGATGAGCTCGAGGCGGCGATCCGCTTCCGGGCTCAGGACCAGCTCCCGATGCCGGTCGACCAGGCTGTGCTCGACCACCGGGTGATCGGTCGTCGCGACGGCGAAGAGGGTCAGAAGCAGATGGACGTGCTTGCCGTCGCGGCGAGGCGAGACATGGTCCGGACGCTGCTCGAGGTCCTCCGCAAGGCGGGTCTGCGGCCCGTCGGGATCGACCTCTCGGCGTTCGGCATGATCAGGGCCCTCGACGCAGCTCAGCACGCCGCGAGCGCGGACGAGGGGATGCCGCCCGTCACCACGCTCTACTGCCATCTCGGTGACGTGACGAATCTCGCCGTCGCGCGAGGTGGTCAATGCGTCTTCACGCGCGTCGCCCCCTTCGGGGTCGAGAGCATCGCCGAGCGACTCGCAGAGCGCGAGGGAATCTCGACCGAGGCGGCGCGTGAGTCCCTGATCGAGGTCGGCCTCGAGGAGTCGCTCGAGCTGTTCGCCGAGGGGGACATGGGCTTGCCCGCTGCCCGCCAGGTCTTGCAGGAGGGGGCCACGAAGCTGGTCGACGAGCTCCGGCTGACCCTTGACTTCTATGGGGCCCAGGAGGGCGTGACCCCCGTGGACCGAGTCGTGGTCTGCGGCGCGGGCAGCACGGTCCCCGGCCTGCCGGAGCGAATCCAGGCCGGACTCGGGCTCGGCCTGACGGTCGAGTCACCGGCGGCCCTCTCGCACCTCGACGAGGAAGACGCCGCGAGGCTGACCGTCTCGTACGGACTGGCCCGGGAGAGCTGACCATGCGCCCCGTCAACCTGATTCCACCCGATGAGCGCCGCGGTGACCGCACTCCGATGCGGACCGGCGCGCTCTCCTACGTGCTGATCGGCGCGCTCGGCCTGGCACTGCTCGGCGTGATCGCCGTGACGTTCACCGCCAAGCAGGTCTCTGATCGCAAGAACGAGGTGGCCCAGCTCCAACAGCAGGAGCAGGAGGCCGAGGCCAAGGCCCAGAGCCTCCAGGCCTTCACGAACTTCCGCACGATCCAGGAGCAGCGCCAGGCGACGGTGACCAGCCTCGCCGACAGCCGGTTCGACTGGCAGCGCGTCATGAACGAGCTCGCTCGCGTCATCCCGTCTGACGTTTGGCTCGTCCAGATGTCCGGCACCGTCAACCCCACGGTGACCCTCCAAAACGCGCCGGACGTGGCGATTCGCTCGAGCGTCCCAGGCCCGGCCCTTGCAATCGTTGGCTGCGCCACCAGCCAGGACGCCCTCGCGGGGTTCATCTCCGATCTCGAGGACATCGACGGTGTCACGCGAGTGGGATTGGAGTCCTCCCAGCGGCCCGACGCGGAGGCCGGCTCGTCCACGAGCTCAACATCGGACTCGAGCGCGACATCGGATTCGAGCACCGCTGCCGGGGAGTGCCGCACCCGGGACTTCATCACGCAGTTCAAGCTCGTGGTCGCGTTCGACGCGGTTCCGGCCCCGGCCACGGCAAGCAGCGTTCCTTCCATTCCGTCGGCTCCGGCGGGTGCCGCCGATACCCAGGTCGCCGCACAACCGGCATCGAGCACTACGGGAGGCGGCTGAGATGAAGCCCAGCGACAAGACGATCGTGCTCGGCGTGCTCGTACTCGGGATCGCGGTGGCCTTCTACCTGATGGTCCTCTCGCCGAAGCGGGACGAGGCATCCAAGCTGGGCCACCAGATCGACGACCTGCAGGCGTCGGTCTCCCAGCAGCAGCAGGTTGCGAACTTCGGCGAGCAGGCCCGCCGGCAGTTCCCGCGCTACTACGGGCGCCTCGTCGTCCTCGGCAAGGCCGTCCCGGAGCAGGCTGACACCGCATCCATGCTCGTCGAGCTCAGTTCGATCGGTAGTCGCACCGGGGTGGACTTCCGCAGCATCAGTCTCAGCCAGGGCGCGAGCGGCACCGGCACCTCGAGCCCACCGCCGACTTCCGGGAACTCGACCGCCACCACGGCGGATTCCTCATCGGCCGCTGCATCCACCGGGAGCTCGAGCCCATCTGGCTCCGCCCCCTCGACCGCCGCCAGCGGCGACACGAGCACCACCACCCCCTCGACCACCGGAGGCACTTCGGCGTCGACCTCGACGCTCGTCCCCGCCACCGAGAGCGCCGCTGCGAATCTGCCGATCGGGGCGACGGTCGGCCCCGCTGGGCTTCCAACTCTGCCCTATGACCTCAACTTCACCGGTGGTTTCTTCGATGTCGCCGATTTCATCGGCGGCCTGGATGGTCTGGTGGAGCCGCAGGGCTCAAGCCAGATCGCGGCCAACGGCCGCCTGCTCACGGTTGACGGCTTCGCTCTCAAGATTCTGGGACAGGGCTCGAATCCGAAGCTGACCGCGGACTTCGCGGTCACGTCCTATGTGGCTGCGGCGAGCGAGGGCCTGACGGGTGGCGCCTCACCGAGCGGTCCGGCCCCCGTTCCGGCCAGCCCGAGCCAACCCGATGCCCAGCCCGCGAGCGCGACGGTGGCCCAATGAAGCCCTGGAAGCTCAAGAAGGTTCTCGGCGACGTGGTCTACGACCTCCGGAGCCGCAACCTCCTGCTGGTCGTGCTCATGCTCGTCGTTGCGATCGTCGCGGTACCGCTGCTCGTCTCGAAGTCCGGCTCCGGCGATGACTCGCTCACGATCGGCCCGGGGGCCCAGAGCGCGGCTGACGCGGCCCCTGAGGGCCAGTCGGCGGTTCTCGCGTACGACCCCGGTGTCCGCAACTTCAAGAAGCGGCTTCGGGACCTCTCGAGCAAGAACCCCTTCACGCAGCAGTTCCCGCCCGTGAGCACCACGGCGAGCACCGAGGGCAGTGGCACCTCGAGCGCCACCGTCAGCAGCGGCGGGGGGACGAGCGGCGCGACCGGCACCGGCGGAGGCGGCGGCAACGGCGGCGGAGGTGGTCAGAAGACCACCACGCAGACCGTCTACACCTACTACGTCACCAACGTGGACGTCGGGGAGTCGGGTGGCGCTCTGACCTCACTCAAGGGGATCAGCCAGTTCCAGTTCCTGCCCAGCCAGGACAAGCCGGTCCTCGTCTACCTCGGCACGACCTCGGGTGGGACGCAGGCCCTCTTCCTGGTCTCCAAGGACGTCTCGAGTGTCGGCGGAAATGGCACCTGCTTCCCGACCGCCGACGATTGCCAGCTTCTGGGCCTGAACGCCGGGGCTGGTGCCGACATGGTCTACCGACCCGACGGCAAGACCTATCACCTGGACGTCACGAAGATCAAGCGCGTGACCAGCTCGAAGCCGCCCAGCTGACCGCTCAGCCGCAGCGCTTCACAAAGTAAAGCTTTGACGCTATTCTGGTCTCCGTGTTCGACCGCGAATGTCCTGTCTGCCGGACGGCCGAGGTCATCTCCGGCAAGTGGACGCTCCTCATCATCCGCGACCTGGCGGATTCCTCGCTCCGCTTCTGTGAGCTGGAGCGTTCCCTGGAGGGGATCAGCCCCCGGACGCTCTCGCTTCGCCTGAGAGCGCTCGAGGAGCATGGCATCGTCGAGCGCCGCACCTTCCCCGAGGTGCCGCCGCGCGTGACCTACCAGCTCACCGACAAGGGCACGGCGCTGGTCCCGCTGATCGAGGACATGCGCCGATACGGCCGACAGTGGCTGCCGGTCGACGAGCGCGAGCCGGCTGCAGCCGCGGTTTAGGGACCAAACCACGAACGAAGGCAGATGAGCGGGGAATCCCAGCCTGCGCGCTCGCGGAATCGACTTCTGCAGCATTTGCGCGCTGTGGGCCCCAAAAAGCTGCACATCTCCCGCTGAAGCGACCCGAGCAATCGCTCGAGCGCGACTTCCTTCATTGCAGATGTTCGTCCCCGCGAAACCGGTCGTCCCTGCAAGTCCCCGTTCACACGCAGGAACGCGCTCGCCTGCGGGCGAATCCGGCTTGCGTGACGACACTTGAGAGCACCACCGAGAGACTCGAGGAGGCGCTGCGGCGCCTCGCCGTAGAGGCCGCCGACCTGTTCCAGGAACTGCTCGCGAGCGGGGCGGAGATGCCCTTCGATCTCGAGCCCACGGATGACGGGCCGTTGCCGATGTACTCGTACGCCCCGCTGACCGGGCAGTTCATCGAGCGGCACCTGGCCGAGCTGCGTCGCCTGGAAGCCTTCGTGGAGGTGCGCGAGATCGCGGGGGAGGAGTCCGCGATCGGCTTCATGGTCGGCCTCTGGGACCGGAAGACCGAGTTCGAGATCGCCGGCGACCGCCTGCGGGGCGCCATCGACGCGGTGTTGTCGACGGTCCGCTCCGACTCCGACGAGTCGACGCCGGCCGGCGCGGTGATCGTGCCCCTGGTCGGCTTCCACATGCCCAAGGACGAGATCGAGCTTGATGGGGTGCAAATCGTACGGGCGGACCTGGTCGAGGACGCGCCGCTCGACGCGGTTGACGCGACTCGCTCGGGTGGGCGCGGAAAGCCCGGCTTCCTCGCCTGCCTGAGCTGCGGTCTCGCCGCCGTCGCCCCGGCGGCCGCCGTGGCGGACGACCTGCGGCGCGCCCTGCGGACGCTGAGGCTGTTCCGGCCCGGATCCGTCGGCCTCGCCGATCACGGCTGGGCCCGGCGCACAGGCGGCTGGGAGCGCTTCGGCACGGGCGTGAATCGCCCCCGCCAGGGCGGCTACCGCCTGACCGGCAACGAGGTCGGTGATCTCGAGGGCTTCTCGCGAGCGCTCGCCGAGCGCGGTTCGCGTATCCCGTCCCTCGAATGGGCCGCATCCCGGTTCGAGCTGGGCGCGGAGCGCGGCTCGCTGATCGAGGCGCTGAGCGACTACCTGCTGGCGATGCGCGGGCTGCTCGAGGGTGGGGGGCCCGCCAGGACCGCCATGTCGGCGCGCGTGGCTGCGCTCGCCTGCGAGCCGCACGAGCGAGAGCAGGGCCGCGTCACCGTCGAACGCGCGCTGGCGATCGAGCGAAAGCTGATGAGCGGAGGGCGCTACCGGCCGATGGCCGGCGCCTCGCCGCTGGACGTGATCGCGGAGCTGGAGGAGCTGCTCAGGCGGCTCCTCAAGGGATTGGCCACCGGGGAGCTGGGAGGAGACCTGAGAGTCGCAGCCGATGAGGTGCTGCTCTCCGCTGGCCTGTCCGCGACCCACGTCGAGCAGCCGGGGCTGGGGGAGACCGCCGAGTGGCGGCTCCCGGAGCTGAGCGGCGCCGACGAGGGACTCGACCTCTCGGCGATCGCCGAAGGCAACATCGGCGAGGGCGAGATCGAAGTCCACAGGGCCTCGGACGAGGATTCCTCGACGCACGAGCACGAGCACGACACGCACGCGCACGAGCACGACACGCACGCGCAGGAGCACGACACGCACGCCCACGAGGGCGAAACGCACGAACTGTCGGAGACGAACCAATTGGACGGTTTGTCCGTCCGCTCGGACAAGGACGATCGGCGTGCCGAGACTCACTCGACCAGGATCGTGGTCGATGACGTCGAACTACCCGAGAACATGGGCGCCGAAAGCGATCATCGCGCTTCGACTCCACTCCCCGAGACCGGGGATCGCGCGGATTGGTTCTCGGCCGGCGACGGCGAGCCGGAGTGGCCGGCGTTCGCCAGGCCCAGGCGCAAGGACCACACTGGGCGCGAGCCCTCGAAGGACCGCGTCCGCTACCTCTTCCCGGTCCCGGACGCCACCGACTGGAGCGTCGGCGAGCTCCGCTACGAACCTAAGCGCAGCGGCTAGTTAGGCGCCGCTCGCAGCCAAAGCCTCGCGCTGCTCCTCGGTTGCGAAGAGGTATCGATCGATCTTGAGCAGCGACTCGAGGTCGTGGACGTCCTCGTCCAGGTAGGGGACGCGGATCACCGCCCGCGGGTTGAGCTCGCGCCGAAGGTGCTCGACGTTCCCCGAATCGCGTTCCGCCAGCGCCTGGTAATCGGCGAAGTTCTGGGCGACGCGCTCGGCCAGCTCGTCGCCGAGGAGGTCGTGCAGATCGGCCTCGGCTGCGCCCTCCGCCTCCTCATCCGCCTCGTAGTGGACCTTGTTGACGACCACGCCGCCGACGGGGAGCTTCGCCTCGACCAGCTTGCGGTGGAAGTAGACGGCCTCCTCGATCGGCTCGCCCTGCGGCCCGCAGACGATGACGAAGGTCGTCGCCGGGTCCGAGAGCAGCTCGGAAACGCGCTTGGCTCGCTCGCGGAAGCCGTCGACCATGCCGCTGAACGCCTGGAAGAACTCGCTCAGGTCGGAGATCAGGTCGAGGCCGGTGACCCGTTTCAGCACGCTGAACGCCATCGAGCTGCCGCGGCCCACGACCTTGGTCGCGAAGCCGGTCGGTTTCATGAACATCTGCATGCCGCGGCCCTCAATGAACTGAGTGAGCCGCTTCGGCGCATCGAGGAAGTCGAGCGCGCTGCGGGATGGTGGCGTATCCAGGACGAGGAAGTCGTAGCGGCCCTCCTGGTGGATCTCGAAGAGCTTCTCCATCGCCATGTACTCCTGGGACCCCGCCAGGGCGTTGGAGAGCTGGCGATAGATGCGGTTCTCCAGGATCCGGTCGCGCGTCTCGGCGTCCGGTGCGTGCTTGCGGACCAGCTCGTCGAAGGTCGCCTTCGCGTCGAGTTGCATCGCCCAGAGCTCGCCCTTCAACTCGACGCCGCATGGCTCGAAGAGCTTCGGGTCGACCTGCCGGGGCGTGTTCTCGAGCTCCTTCAGCCCCAAGGAATCGGCGAGGCGCTTGGCGGGGTCGATCGTCAGCACGCAGACCTTCTGCCCGCGCACGGCGAGGCCTGCGGCGAGCGCGGCGGAGGTGGTGGTCTTGCCCACTCCCCCCGAACCGGCGCAAATGCAAATCCCGCGCCCCTCGACGATCTCCTCGATGGTGGGCATCAGACCAGGGCCCCCGCCAGGCGCTGCAGCGAGGGCACGTCCAGCTGCGGCTTGAAGATAAAGGGCAGCGTCTTGACGGGCGCCGAGACCGCCTGCTTGAGGCGCTGGAGCTGATCGCGCTGGGAGCGGGAGCGGCGGTATTCCGAGAGCGCTGCGCGCACCGCCGCCCGGGCAGGGCCGGCGGCGTCCTCGAGGGCCCGCCCGAGCTCCGAGGCCTCGCCCCGCCCGAAGCGCTCGGGATAGAGCGCGTTCATGTAGACGCGGTCGACCGCCATGCCGATATCGCTGCGCAGCGACTCCTCGAGCGACGCCGTCTCGTTGACCGGCATCTCCTCCGGTAGGGAGACGATCGCAACGCCCGTTGAGTCGTGGTCCGTGATGAAGCGGTCGAGCTCCTGTGCCTGTGAGTGGATCGGGCCCACGCGCGCGATGCCGGCGAAGGTGCGCGGCGTCTGTAGAAAGCCGATGCCCTGCCCAGTGGCCGGCGCGTCCACGATCACCAGGTCGTATTCCTGGGCCTTCTTGACCCGGCGGTCCGGCTGCGCCAACTCCCAGATCTTCCCGATCGTGAGCAGCTCCTTGAGGCCGGGTGTGGCCGCCGCCAGGTAGTTGAAGATTCGAGAGCGAACCAACATGTCGCGCATCGCGCGGACCTTGAGCTGGAGCAGCAGGTACTCGCGCAGCGAGTGGTCGGGATCGATCGAGATCGCCCAGAGGCGCTCCGAGACCTCGACCTCGTGGAAGCCGATCTCGGCACGCCTGAAGATGCGTGAGGCGGTCTCCTGCCCGCCGATCTCGCAGACGATCGTCCGCTTCCCGCGGGCGGCCGCGGCGAGCCCGAGCGAGATCGAGATCGTCGACTTGCCGACGCCGCCTTTGCCGGTCACAAAGACCAGCCGCTTGTCGAGTAATTCAGGCATGCGGTCGGATTCTTCCAACCAGGAGCAGGAAACCGGGCCACGACTGCGAAATAGCGCGCTGAGATGGCTAGTTTCCGCCGAAAGAACGCCACTGAAACGGTGGCAGAGGCCGGGCGCATGAAGCCCGAGGACCTGGTCGCGCCTACGCCCGAGAAGAAGGACAAGGGCAAGCACGACACGGACCCCGGCAAGGGCGCCAAGGACTCCATCCAGGAGAAGGCCAAGCAGCCGGACGCGCCCAAGAACAAGGGCCCGGCCAAGGTGATCGCCTTCGCGAACCAGAAGGGCGGCGTCGCCAAGACGACCACCGCCCTCAACCTGGCCGTCGCCTTCAAGGAGTCCGGTCACCGCGTGCTGACCGTCGACATGGACCCCCAGGGCAACCTGACGATGAGCCAGGGCGTCGACCCGGACAAGGTCGAGAAGAGCATGTTCGACGTCCTCGTCCACCGGATCCCGATCAGCGAGGTGATCGTCGAGCGCGAGGTCGACGTCGCGGTCGCCTCGATCGACCTGGCCGGCGCCGAGATCGCGATGAGCACCCAGATCGGCCGCGAGCGCGCCCTGCAGAAGTCCTTCGACGAGATCCGCGACGACTACGACTTCATCTGCATCGACACGCCGCCCAGCCTCGGGCTGCTGACCGTCAACGCGCTCACCGCAGCAGACAAGGTGATCGTGCCCGTCCAGTGCGAGTACCTCTCGATGCGCGGCCTGGTCCAGCTGCAGAACACACTTCAGATGATCCGGGAGAACCTCAACCCCGGCGTCGAGATCGAGGGCATCCTGCCGACGATGCTCGACTCGCGGACGGTCCACGCCAAGGAGGCGGTTGAGATCCTCGAGGAGAACTTCGGGGAGCTCGTCTTCAAGTCGCGGATCCGCAAGGCGATCAAGTTCGCCGAGGCGCCGGTCCGCGGGACCTCGGTGCTCAAGTACGACCCTAACGGCAAGGCCGCGGGCGCCTACCGCGACCTCGCCGAGGAGGTTCTCACCCATGGCTCCTAACAAGCGCGCCAGCATGCGCGAGGGCCCCCTCGCCGATCTCTTCCGCTCGACCGACGAGTCGGTCGCGCCCGAGGAAGTCAAGGTCACCGCCAAGACCAACGGTGCCGCACCTGTCGAGGTCGCCGTCGAGGATCCGATTCAGGAGACCCCCGCTCCCGAGCCGGTGCCCGAGCCGATCCCGGAGCCCGTCCCCGAGCCCACGCCGGATCCCGTCCCGGATCCACTGCCCGGGCCCGAGCCCGTTCCCGAGCCGACCCCGCCCGAGCCTGTCGCCGAGGAGACCGTCGTCCAGAGGGAGGTCTACCACGAGGGCCTCGAGCGCCTCATGGGCGGTCCCGGCATGGAGATCCGCCCGGCGTACGGCCGGGACGAGCCGGATACGTCCGCTCCGACCCGCCAGCCGGTTGTGCCGCGCACCCACCAGGCCGTCCTGCGGGTGGTGGGCGTGGGCGGCGCCGGAGTCAACGCCGTCAATCGCATGGTCGAGGCGGAGCTCCCCGGCGTGGAGTTCCTCGCGATCAACACCGACCTTCAGTCGCTGCAGAACTCGAACGCGGACGTGACCCTCCACATCGGTGGCGAGATGACCCGCGGCCTTGGTGCCGGATCTGATCCGAGAATCGGCTACAAGGCCGCCTTCGACGAGCAGGACAAGATCAAGGAGCTGCTCAAGGGCTCCGACATGGTCTTCCTGGCCTCCGGTTCGGGAGGTGGCACCGGAACGGGCGCCGCTCCGGTCGTCGCCAAGCTCGCCCGCGACATCGGCGCGCTCACGGTGGCCGCGGTAACCAAGCCGTTCGCCTTCGAGGGAGCCCGCCGGGCCGCCCTTGCCGAGGAGGGCATCGCCGCCCTCGGCAAGGAGGTCGACACGATGATCGTCGTCCCGAACGAGCGGCTGCTCACCATTCTCGAGCGGCGCACGTCGATCGTCGATGCCTTCAAGGTCGCCGACGACGTCCTGCGTCAGGCCGTCCAGGGGATTTCCGACCTGGTCATGCTCCCCGGGCTGATCAACCTCGACTTCGCGGACGTGCGCACGACCATGCTCGAGGCCGGCGACGCCATCCTCGGCATCGGCATGGGCTACGGCGAGCACCGGGCGACGATCGCCGCCGAGAAGGCTGTCTCCTCGCCGCTCCTCGAGACCTCCGTGGAGGGCGCGCATTCGATGCTGCTCTCGATCACCGGCGGCCCGGACCTCTCGCTGATCGAGGCGAGCGAGGCAGCCGAGGTGGTCAGGGCGGCCGCCCATCCAGAGGCGGAGATCATCTTCGGCGCCAGCGTGGACGAGGAGATGAGCGAGGAAGTCTGGATTACCGTCATCGCCACCCGCTTCGACTCGGCCTTCTCCAACCGTTACCGACGCAACCGGCGCGCTGAGCCGCGCGAGCCGCGCACCCCGGACAGGGACGCGGCGCTGCGGCCGGAGCGCTACTCGGACCCGGCGGCGGACTGGCGCTTCATGAAGGGACAGCCGCGCAACGGCTCGGCGGACGAGCTCTACGGCGGCGGTGTCGGGGGACGCGGCGGCCTGGGGCGTCGACCGGCGGAGCCGCGCCAGCTCGATGGGCGGATCCTCGACGTGCCCGAGTTCAAGCCCGACTAGCTCCAGGGCCGCCCGGCCTCGCCACAATCCGCACTATTGAGGTTGATCGGCCTGGCCCCCCTGCGCGAGGGTTTGGCCGATGCGCTTCCGCGCAAAGGGAGGGGGGAAGTGAGGAGGAACCATCATGGAGACAGGGCGTAATCAGATATCCGCACCGCGGTTGGTCCTCGTTGCGTTGGTCGCGATGCTGGGTTTCGCCGTCTTGGCCGGATCGAATGCGATAGCAGGGGGAGACCAACAGGCGGTCGCGGTGAAGAAGAAGTGCAAGAAGAGCAAGAAGTCGGCCATGACCGCGAAGAAGAAAAAGAAATGCAAGCGTGCGCAGCAGGTGGCTCTTCCAGCGCCCGCTCCGCTCGTTCGCGCGACGTTGACCTGGAGCGCCTTCAACGAGGTCGATCTTCATGCCTATGACGCCAGTGGCAACCACGCCGGGTGGTCCCAGCCCGGCTCGACCGGCACGCTCGTACAGAACATCCCCAATGCGCATCACAGCGGGGACAGTGGCGGTCTCACTGGTGGAACGGAATCGTTCACGGACGACATCTATGTGCTGGGAGGACCGTCGAACCGCGAGTTCAGCTATATCGCCTGTCTGTATGAGTTCACGAGCGGAGCCGACTACACCGCCACCTTCACGGCCGTGAGCAAGGACGGGACCCCGATCACCCGCCAACTCCAGGGAACTCCCGGAGTCGGCGGCCGAGACGCCTACGTGATCACTCCTCCCTGGGGGCCGCCGGTGCCGAGTGTGAGCAGCGTCTGCTAGGTCTCGTTCTGGGGGCGCTCCCGCTTACGCTGCGGGCATGAGCGAGAGGGGAGTCGTCGCAGCGGGACATCCACTGACCGCCGAGGCGGGCGCCCAGGTGCTGCGCGAGGGTGGCAATGCAATCGACGCGGCGATCTGCGCGGTGCTCACCTCGTTCGTCTGCGAGAGCCAGCTGACGGGGTTCGGCGCCGGCGGCTTCATGATGGTCCACGAGGGCGGGGAGGACACTCTGATCGACTTCTTCGTCGCCGCGGGCGGCGCCGACGGCGTCGAGCGCAAGGCGGAGCTCCTCCCGATACCCGTCTACTTCGACGAGACGCCCCAGATCTTCAACTGCGGAGCCGCATCCTGCGGGGTCCCGGGCAACCCGGCGGGGCTGGAGTACGTCTGGCGCCGCTGGGGGTCCCTTCCTCTCGAGCGCCTCGCCGAACCGGGGATCGAGCTCGGTCACCGGGGCGTACGGCTGACCAGGGAGGCGGCCTACTTCCACGAGATCCTCCACCCGATCCTGGTCTCGAGCCCCGAATGCGCAGCCCTCTACACACCGGAGGGAAAGCGGTTGGTCGAGGGGGACGTCTTCCACTACCCGGAGATGGCGGATGCCCTGGAGCGCTTCGCCGCCCACGGGGCCGAGCCGTTCTACCGGGGCGAGACCGCGCAGGAAGTCTGCGACTGGGTCCGCGAGCGCGGTGGCACGCTCGGCATGGATGACATGGCCGCGTACGAGCCGGTCGAGCGCCAGCCGGTGAGCGCCCGCTTCCGCGGCCATGTGGTGCTCACGAACCCGCCGCCCTCCTCCGGCGGGATCCTGATCGGGTACTCGCTTGGGCTGCTCGAGCGCCTCGGTGACCGCAGCGGGGTGGGGGAGATCGTCGCCGCCACCGAGGCGGCCAACGCCCGCCGCTCCGACGACTTCCACGAGGGCCTGCACGACGAGGACTACGTGAGGCGATTCCTGGCCGCCGACCTCGACGCTGTCGCCGCCCGAATTGGCGACGGCGAATGGGTCGGCGGCCATGGCGGCGCCGGCGGCCCCGATGAGCCCGACAGGCTGGGCTCGACCACGCACCTCGCCGTGATGGACGCGGACGGCAACTGCGCCTCCGTGACCTGCTCGAATGGCACCGGCTCGGGCGTGGTCGTGCCGGGCACGGGAGTGCACCTCAACAACATGCTGGGGGAGGAGGACCTGAACCCGCAGGGATTCCATCGAATCCCGCCCGGCCGCCGGGTGAGCTCGATGATGTCCCCGACTCTGGCACTGCGCGAGGGCGAGGTCGTCCTTGGGCTGGGCAGCGCCGGCTCCAACCGGATCCGCTCGGCGATCCTGCAGACGGTCGTCAGGGTGCTCGAGCAGGAGATGGACGCGGACGAGGCCGTGGTGGCGGGCCGCCTCCACTTCGAGGCCGGCACGGTCCAGGCCGAGCCCGGCGTCGACGAGGCGGGGCTCGATGACCTGGAGCGCCGCGGCGTCCCGGTCGTCCGCTGGAAGCGCAAGAACCTCTTCTTCGGCGGCGTGCAAGCCGTCGCCCAGGATCCCGCCGTCGGCGGGCTGAGCGGCGGCGGCGACCCGCGCCGCGGCGGTGCGGTCGCTTTCGGCTAGGCGTCAGGACGAGGAAAGCCTCAATTTTGAGTAGAAGCGCGGGGACTCGGCGGCCGACAAGTTGTCCATGTCATCCGGGACTCTGCCTAGCCGTCTGGTCATCCTCATCGCCCTCGCCGCCGTGGGCATACTCGGGCCGGTGGCGTCCGCCTCCGGGAAGGCGAAGCACCGCAAGGTGACCCTCGGCCCGGTCGTCGTCCGAAGCGCGACGGTCGCCGCGCCCGGCCACACCGTGACCAGCGCCGATGCACGCTGCCCCAAGGGCTCCGCGGTGACCGGTGGCGGGTTCGAGACCAGCGTGCCGAGTGACAACGGCCCGTTCGTCTTCGAGTCCTATCGCCCGGACAACCGCACCTGGCGGGCGAGCGTGGGCTCGGGTCCCAACGCGAAGGACGCCTCTGTGACCGCATACGCCGTCTGCCGCCGGGGATCCCCGAAGCTCGTGCCGATCTATGCGGCGGGCCGGGTCCCGCTCTTCAATCCGCCCGCGATCGGCGCGGTGGACATCGGCGCGGCCTGCCCGCCCGGCTGGCGCGCGGTCGCTGGCGGCTTCCGGGGCGAGGTCGACATCAACAGCGGCGCCTCGCTGCCGCAATCGTCCCAGCGGACCGACAAGCGCACCTGGACGAACACGGCCTTCGCGATCGGCGATGAGGACGGCCCCCAGCTTCGCGGCTTCAGCTCGATCTCCTACTGCGCTCGCAAGGGCCGCGTGCCGGTCAGCACCACCACGCCGATCGACGCGCTCGACCCGAACCGTGACCCGAACGCCGAGCCGATGCCGGTGCTCGGGCAGGCCGTCGCGCCCGACTGCAACCGTGGCGCGCTCTCCGGCGGCTTCGCCGCCTCCCCGATCGTCAACTCGATCGTTGCGGTCGTGGCGTCCAAGCCGGTGAGCCACGGCTGGCAGTCGACCGGCGCGATGCTCGGCGGCGACGCTCCCGGCTCGATCACCGCCACCGGCTACTGCGGCCGCTAAGCGTCGTCGAACGGGTTCCTCCTCGCTTCGCTGCGGAGGACCCTCATCAAACGGGTTCCTCCTCGCTTCGCTGCGGAGGACCCTCGCGTCTACTCCGGCAGTCCCGGGAAGTGGACCTTGCCGTTGCCGCTGGCCCGTTCGGCAGCCTCCTCGGCGCGCTCGAGCGCCTTCCCGACGGCGCCTAGGGCGTTGGCCAGCAGCGCCATCCGGTCGTCCTCATCGCGCATCTCGAGGAGCTGCTGCTTGGTCTCCGGGGGCAGCTCGATCCGCGCGGCGATCGCGTAGGCGCTGGCGCCGTCGAGCTCCTCCGGCTCCGGCCGTTCGCCCGTGGCGCGCTCGGCGAGCTCCGCGAACGCCTCGCGGGCGGCGCTGGCCGAGGCCTCGTCGATCGGGGGAATGTCCTCATCGGGGATCAGCTCGACCTCTCCGGTCGGGTACTCGGGTGACTCGAACCGGTCGATCACCTTGAACGGCTGATCGCCGCTCACCACGATGTTCATCCGCCCGTCCTCGAAGCGCTCGAGCACGTCGTCGATACGGGCGGTGCAGCCGACCGAGCGCGCGCCCTCGTCATCGCGCAGGACGATGCCGAACGGCTCTCCCTGCTCGAGAGCGGTCCCGACCATCCGCTTGTAGCGGTCCTCGAAGATATGCAGGGGGACCTGCTCGCCCGGGAGCAGCACGAGGGGCAGCTCGAAGATCGGAAGCTCGAGACCCGCCATCCCCGCCCATCTTAGGATGATGCGAGGGTGCGCCGACAGGAGCAACCCGTTTAATGAAGCCCGGTATGGATTTCGAGGCCGAGGGCCTGCTCGACGGCCTCACCGGGAAGGCGCGCGAGGCGCGGCTCCGGCTGCTCGAGGACCTGATGGCGGACGGTATCCCGCTCGAGGAGCTCAAGCGGGCGGTCGAGGAGGATCGCCTGGTCCTGCTGCCCGTCGAGCGCGTCTTCGAGGAGGGGGCCGAGCGCTACACCGCGCAGGAGATCGCCGCCGGCGCCGGGCTCGAGCACGACTTCCTGGTGCGGCTGCTGCGGGCGCTCGCAGTGCCCATCCCGGCCGACGATGAGCGCGTCTACGGCGAGGCGGAGCTGGAGGCCGCCAAGCGGGCGAAGCTCTTCCTGGATGCGGGCCTGCCCGAGGACGGCGTGCTCGAGACCTCGCGAATCATCGGGATCTCGATGGCCAACCTGGCGGATGCCAACCGCGACCTGGTCGGAGAGGTGTTCACGGAGCCCGGCGTGGATGAGCGCGAGCTGGCCGAGCGCTACGCGGCGGCGGCCAAGATGATGACGCCGCTGCTCGGCGAGACGCTGCTGCACGCCCACCGGATCCACCTGCGCGAGGCGATCCGCCAGGCGGTCATCTCCGAGGCCGAGCTGGCAGAGGGGCGCCTGTCCGGCTCCGACGAGGTGACGATCGCATTCGCGGACCTGGTGGGCTTCACCCGTCTCGGGGAGTCGCTCGAGATCGAGCAGATCGGAGAGCTCACGGGCCGGCTGTTCCAGTTCGCCTCCGAGGCCGCGAGCCCGCCGGTTCGCCTTGTCAAGATGATCGGCGACGCCGCGATGTTCTCGTCGCGCGAGACCCTCCCGCTGGTGGAAGCGGTCGTGAGCCTCGTCGAGGCCGCGGGCAACGATGGGATCCCCTCACTGCGGGCGGGGGTCGCCAGCGGCCAGGCCCTGAGCCGTGGGGGGGACTGGTACGGGCGTCCCGTCAACCTCGCCGCTCGGATCACCAGCTTCGCGCGGCCGGACAGCGTCGTGGTCGCGCAGGGCGTGAAGGATGCGATCGAGTCCGCGGACGTGGACGAGTTCAGGTTCTCGTTCGCGGGCAGGCGTCGCTTCAAGGGGATCGAGGGCGAGGTGCCGGTGCACCGCGTCCGGCGCGCAGAGGATCGCTGAGCCCTTCGTTAATCCGCTCGTAACCCCCGGGCGTAACGCTTTCGAGATCTCCGAGTCTGGACTCCAATGGCATTGCTGATGCTGTTTGCGCTCGTGGCCGGGGCGGGCACCGCCCTGTCGCCGTGCGTGCTCCCAATCCTGCCCGCGATCCTCTCGGCCGGCGTCACGGGCGGGAGACGGAGGCCGCTGGGGGTGGTCACGGGGCTGGCCCTCTCCTTTACCTTCGCCACGGTCGCCCTGGTCTACGTGATCAACGCCCTCGGGCTGCCAAACGGATTCGCCCGTGACCTGGCGATCATCGTCCTCTTCGCCTTCGGCATCATCCTGCTGATCCCGCCGCTCGGCGACCGCGTGGAGGCGGTCGCGAGCCGCCTCGCACCCGGGCCGGCCCGGTTCCGCGGCGATGGCTTCGGCTCCGGTTTCGTCGTGGGTGGCAGCCTCGGCCTGGTCTACGCGCCCTGCGCCGGGCCGATCCTGGCGGGCGTGATCGTTGTCTCAGCGGCGCAGGACTTCACCGCCGGGCGTTTCGCCGTCGCCCTCTCCTACGCGGTCGGATCGGCGATCGTCCTCTACCTGCTGCTGATCGGCGGCAGGCGCCTGACGCAACGGCTCAACCCGGTGCGCGGCCGCGTCCAGATGGCGATGGGCGCGGTGATGCTGCTCGTCGCGTTCGCGATGGCCGCCAACCTCGATACTCGCTTCCAGACCGCGATCGCGAGCGACCTGCCGGGCTTTCTCGTCAACCCGACGAAGGGGCTGGAGGAGAGCACGGTGGTCTCGACGGCGATCGCCAGGGTGGGCCAACACGGCACCCCGGTCGTCCCGGCCGATCAGCTCAACCAGCCCGTCAGTCTGCACACCTACGGGCAGGCCCCCGACTTCACCGGGACCCAGGACTGGTTCAACACCCCGGGCGGCGAGTCGCTCTCGATGAGCGACCTGCGGGGCAGGGTGGTCCTGATCGACTTCTGGACATACACCTGCATCAACTGCATCCGCACGCTTCCCTACCTGGAGGCGTGGCAGCAGCGCTACGGCAGCCATGGGTTCACGGTGGTCGGCGTCCACTCGCCGGAGTTCCCGTTCGAGAAGGACGCGAGCAACGTCCAGGCGGCGATCCGTCAGAACCACCTCACCTATCCGGTGGTCCAGGACAACGACCTGGCGACCTGGGACGCCTGGGGGAACCAGTACTGGCCCGCGGACTACCTGGTCGATGCCCAGGGCAACGTCCGGGACGCCCACTTCGGTGAGGGGGACTATGCGCAGACCGAGCGCGGGATACGCACGCTCCTCGCGGAGGCCGGCCACAGCAACCTCGGGTCGGGAGCGCGCGCGGCCGCGCAGGCGCCGTCCGCCGGCGAGACCACCCCGGAGACCTACCTCGGGGCCGCGCGGGCCCAGGGGTGGGTCACCCCGGTCCAGGTCGGCGATCGGGACTTCGGCGCGGCGCCGGGTTCCCTCGGCGTGAACCGGTTCGCCTATGTGGGCCATTGGGGGATCACCGACGAGGACGCGACCGCCGGCGCCGGGGCGGAGATCGACATGGAGTTCAACGCTCGACGCGTCTTCCTCGTGCTCGGCTCGCCCGACCAGGCGCGCCACCTTCACGTCCTCCTGGACGGCAAGCCGATTCCGGCGAGGCTCGCCGGCACAGACGTCCGCCACGGCTTCGCCACGATCCAGGCCCAGCGCCTCTACCGCTTGGTCGATCTGCCCGCGGTCTCGCAGCACCGCCTCAGCTTGAGGTTCGACCCCGGGATCTCGGGCTACGCGTTCACGTTCGGCTAGGGGCGCCGGGATCGGGACGAAAACCGGCGATGAAGGGGCGAGATTCGGGCGGTTGGCGAGTTACCCACCCACGTGGGTCGGAAACTTGCCAACAACGATCCGGACGCCGGGCATCAGGCGCGCGCGACCGCAAGGGAGAGGGGGCGTCAGAGCGCGCGGGTAGCGCGCGTGGCGAGCGGCGCGAAGCGGCGGGGACCAGGCGATCACTGTGGAAGAGGCTGGCATCTGCCCGCCTTGCAGCCGGAACCCAGCACGGCGTGTTTCACTCGCACAGCTAGAGCGCGCCGGGATCATGAACGAGGACGACGGCGGCGGGTGCGGGCCAAGCGTCTGCACCGCATTCATGCGGTGTTTACGCCGTCGGCCACCAAGGGACCTCTGCGTGTGCAGTCCCGACCGGCGGCGATCGTTTCAATCGCACAGATGATGCTGGCGCCGGGAACCTCCGCGAAAGCCTTTAGGGACAGAAGAGCCGGCGTTATGCGCGCCAGGTGCGGGGCGGACCATTCCCGGAGCGTGTGCACCGTTCGTGGGACTCAGCAGGGATGGAATGGCCCTGGATGACTCGCGGTGCGATCGCCTGGTGGTCGCGGTGTCGGTCGACTCAGCCACAATGGAGCAGGTTGCGCGGCGCGCTGTGAAGCGCACTCTCCTGCGGGCGCCGACGTCAGCAAGCCGCGTGACGGCGGCGGCGACCTGCGTCGCGTCCATTTCCATTCGCGGGCGCTGGGGCGCAGCGACTCCTATCTGATCTACCTGCCGCCCGGCTACGCGAACCGGGTGAGGGCGGGCGCCGGTTCTCTGTCCTCGACCTCCTGCACGGCGACGGCCGGAACGAGCGCCACGGCGCGGGCCACCTCTCCAGCGCGGTCGAGGTCGGGGCATGCTGCGAACCGCGCCGTCGGACGGGACGGTCGATCTGATCGTCATGCCGGAGTCGACGACAGCTCGGTCGTTGGGGATACCGAGTGGGCCGACACTCGAGGGGCCGATTCGCGTCGAACGTGATCGACCTGGCTCGATCGGTCGACTCGACCTGGCCGACGGTGCGCTCCCGCGGCGGGCGGGGCATCGCGGGCCTCTCGATGGCGGATACGGCGCGGTCAACATCGCCCTCCGGCACCCGAGTCTGTTCTCGGTCGTGGAGAGCTGGTCGGGCTACTTCACCCAGACCCCGACCGGTCCGTTCGCTGGCGCCACAGCGGCGGCACTGCGCGCCAATAGCCCGGCCGCGTACCTCCACACTCTCTGGTCCCAGCTGACGGCGGACCCGATCCACGTCCTCCGCTACATCAGCCGCACGGAACCGCTGCGCTCCAGCAGGTGCCTTCGCGGCAGCCCTCAGCTCGCTGGGCGTCCCGGTCGAAGCGCACATGTTCGGCGGGCCCACAACTTCGCGCTGTGGTCGAACCACATGGCGCTGGCACTGGGCTTCGCGCCCGCTGGCTCTCTGGCGGAGGGGGCTGAGGTGTCCGCGTTGCTGATCGGCCTGGGGTTCGCCCTCTGCGCCCGCTCGCCAGGGCGCGGGATACCTCTGCCAGCACCTGAACGCCGCTGAACGGCCGCCCGTGAGCGCTCGCCGGCCGCTCCGAACGCTCTCCTCGATGCTGCGCTCCGCATGGTGGCGGGTCGGGTTCCTCCTGGGGGCGACGGGATTCATTCTGCATCTTGCGGCGCTTGCGGTCGCGCCCATCTCCCTGGTGCAGGCGTTCGTCGCGGGCGGCCTGGCACTGGTCGCGCCGATGGCCGCGCGCGCCTTCCATCATCAGCTCTCCAGGGCGGAGCGCCGGGCGGTCCCGCTGATGGCGGCCAGCCTCGCAGCGCTCGCGCTGGGGATCCCCGACCCGACCCGGCACATGCATTTCGACGCCGCGAGCCTCTGGCTCTACCTCGGCGCTCTCCTGCTGGCAGCCACGCTCCTCGCTACGGCCGTCCAGGGGCGATTTCGCCACGCGGCTCTCGGCCTGGCGGCTGGGCTCTTCTATGGTGCGCTGGACAGCTCGACCAAGGGGCTCGCTGATCTGGCCCGTGCCGGCGGTCCGGCGGCAGTGATCGGCTCGCCGCTCCTGCTCGTCGCGGTAGGGGCGGGGGTGGCGGCGTTCTTCTGATTCCAGCGCGCCTTGCAGACCAACCGCCCGCTGACCGCGATCGCGGTGATGGAGGCCGGGGCCACAGGAGGAGGCGTGATGGCGGGATTCGTCGCCTTCGGGGACTCGCTGGGGACGGCGCCGGGCATCGAGCTTCTGCACCTCGCCGCTTTCGTCGGAGTCGGCACCGCGGCCTGGACCCTGGCCCCAGCCAAACCCGCCTGGCCGAGTCAGTGGAGCCGGGCGTGACGAGCGTGACGAGTCGGGGCGGCGCCCGCGTGGAGCCAATGCCCGGCGTAGCGGAGGGCGACGGGCATCTCGGCGCGCCACAGCCTCCAGTCGTGTACTCCCGGGGGCTCCGCGGTTCGGACGACAACCCCCACGCTCCGTAGCTCACGGGCAAAGGCCGGCTGGTTGCGAGTCAGCCTGTCCTGCCTGCCTCCATAGAGGAACATGTGCAGCGGCAGACCGTGGATCGCCGCGGCCCTGGTCGGCACATAGGCGGCCGGGCTGTTGAAGCGGAGATCCGCCGGCGTGGTGTTGGAGAAGACCCCCGAATGCTCCTGATGGAAGTAGCCGGACCAGCTCTCGATCGTTCCGAAGGTGGAGAGGTGATGGAGCCCGATGTTGAGCGCCCCGTAGCCCCCCATCGAGAGGCCGGCGATGGCGCGCGCCGAGCGGTCGGCGATCGTCGGCCAGTGCTCGTCGACCTGGCGGACGATCTCGAGTACCTCGCTCTCGTAGGCCCCATGCGTGGTGTTGGCCCATTCGGTGTCGTCGACGAAGCTGCCGTCGTTCGACTCCGGCATGACGATGAGGAATGGCCTGGTCTCGCTGCGCGGCGAAGCAGCTCGCCGAGATTCACGCCCACGCGGCCGACGTTGATGTAGTGGAGGGCGTTGCTGACCGTGCCGTGCAGGAGATAGAGGACCGGGAACCGGAATCCCCGCGCCGCCAGCCGCTCGAACGCGGACGGATCGTAGACCATGTAGGAGTCCTCGCGACCGAGGGCCTGGGACTGGAAGTGGACTTCGACGGTTCCTGCCAGCCGGTACGCCGCGCGGGGTCTGAGGGCGGCGGGAAGCCGCGGTAGACCGAGTAGTTGTGGACGTACGCATAGGCCCCGTAGATCCCCGTGCCGAGGAAGGCGACGGCCAGCGCCAGGGCGAGCCGCCACTTCACGAGGGCCGAGCTCCGCGGTCGGGCTGGGAGAGAGTCGAACGCCTCGAGCTGGGAGCGGAACCGCTTGGGCCCGAGCACGTCCGCTGAGATCGCCGAGCGCCCCCCGCAGGGCACGGTGAGCTCGGCGCGATGGAGCGGAGTTTATGCGGATCACCTGCCCCTCGATGTCGCCGGCCGAGCCGGAGGACGACGCGGCGAGTCCTTCGGCAGGTAGAGGGTTTCAGCCCGGTTGCGGTCGCCCCGCCTTCCCGTAGACGAAGGACCAGCCTGAGCGCGTGCACCTGGGCGTCGATCGCGGAGGGGGCGGGCGGTTGCGCGAACGCGTCGCCCGCCAGCACCGTTGACCAGTCAATCCGATGCAGATCCGGCGGCGGCGGTCGCCCCGCGGAGCCATCCGGGGGCTGCGTGGAGGGGCTTCCGCCGCCGGGCCGCGTCCGGAGCCGGGAGGTAGGCCTCGGCCTGCAGCACGCGAAGCGCCGACAGAGGCAGGGACGTCAGCCCGTCGTAGATCGAGGTAGCGCGGCTGCCAGTGCGGGAAGAACTTGGCGTTGAACCGCACCAGGCGCTCGAGCTGGAAGCGGCCGTGGAAGAGCCGCAGGCCAATCCGGAGCGAGGCGCTGGCTTCGGCTGAGTGCCGCATCCGCCGCCATCACGTGGGCGAAGCCGGCGAAGTTGAGGCTAACCGAGCGCAGCCCCGCCTCTCTGGCCCGCTCGATGGCCGCGACGACCAGCGCCTCGGTGAGCCCATTGGGCTCCTCGCCCGCGCGGCGCATCAGGTCGAGGGAGAGACCGTCGAGGTAGGACGCGAAGCGCAGAAACGACCGCAGGCGGCCGTCGGGGTCTCGCCCGAGGACGTAGATGCCGCCGTTCCGCTCGTCGGCGCCGGCAAGGCGCCCGAGGGTCATCGCGAAGCCGATCAGCCGCTTCTGGCGCGCGCGCCAATCCGCCTCCACCTCAGACGAGCTCTCGCTCGAGCTCGGGCGTGACGTCGCCATCCCCGACGACCTCGACCCGCCAGCCGTGCCGCCTGACCCGGGCGATCGACTGTCGCACCTTTCGGATCGGCCGCCCTTCGAGGCTGAACGCCCGCGGATCGACCACCGCCTCGTCGCCGATCCTCATCACCCGCAGGCCGAGCCGCTTGCAGGCGGCCAGGTGCCGGTCCGACGCCGCGGTGATCGCCACCTGCCAGCCACGCTCCTCGGCGAAGCGGACGAAGCTCTCGAGAACCGCGGGCGCGCAGCCGGGCGGTCCGATCGGGATCGCCAGAGACTACGGCTGTCTCTCGGAGCACGCGGTAGGCGAGGAAGCCGCCCGCCGCGAAGTGGAATGCCTTGTCCTCCCTGAATGGCGAACGGGTCGAGCGAGTCATGGCCGTGCTCTGCGAACGATCGCGGCGGCCCGAGCCTGTTCCGCTGGTTCGTGTCCGTGCTCCCCCGCCGCAGGCCGGAGCAGGCCCCGCAACAGCCCCCAGCCGCCGACCAGGGCCAGCGCGATGGCGCCGTTGATCGCCAGGCCGGGGTGGGAGGCCGTCCCGGCGAGAATCGGCCCGGCCGGCAGATGGCTCCCGGCCGACGCCACCGCTCGGTCCAGCTCAGTCCCTTCGCTGGCGCCGATGTCGGCGACGGCGTAGACGGCATAGAGGCCGGCGCCCGCCACCAGCCCGAGGGTGTCGGTGAGGCGCCGCGAGCTGAGTGCGCCGACGCCCGATCAAACGCCCGCAGGTTGGCGAGGATGAAGAGGGTGGGGAGGAGGTCGATCCCGGCGTCGAGCGGGCCCTGGCCATAGGCGAGCCTGGTGGCGCCGATCAGGCAGAGGGCCGCGATCGCGACCTCGGCCGCCCGGCGCTTTCCGTGCCAGAGGCCCGCGGCGAGCAGCAGGAGCCCGAGGCCGCCGGCGATGCCCAGAGCCTGCAGCGGGAGGTCGGAGAGGCCGGCGTCGGCGTGGCGGCCGGTCAGCACGACGCCGGAGAGCTGGCCGAGCACCGTCGTCGCTCCGGCGACCGCGGTAGCCGCGGCGGTGATCCCGCGTCGCCAGCTCCCGAATCGGCGGTTCATCTCACGTCCGCTCATTCCGCAGGCCTCGACCACGGTCGTCCCCAGATCCAGCGTCGAAGCTACGCCCGCTCCGTAAAGGGCGTCGATGCGTCTCCCTAAAGCCAGCTAAACGCTGCGCCCCGCCCTGCCAATAGGATCCGGGACATGGATCCGGAGCACGCCCGCGAGCGCCTCGCCGAGGAGAGAGCCAGGATCGAGCGCGAGCTCGAGAGGATCGGACGGCCGGAGGCCTCCGATCAGCCGCAGGACAGCGGCGAGCAGGCCGATGAGCTCGAGCAGGAGGCGACCGACGACGCGCTCCGTGAGGACCTCACCCAGACGCTCGAGGCGATCGAGCGCGCCGAGGCGCGTCTGGAGGAGGGCACCTACGGCGTCTCGGTGGCGAGCGGGGATCCGATCCCGGACAAGCGCCTGGAGGTGGTCCCCTGGGCCGACCGCAAGGTCGATGAGGAGCCCGGCGGACGCGGCTAGGGCTGCGGCTTGCGCGCGCTGACCAGCAGGTTGTAGAAGAGCTGCGGAGGCAGGCGTGGCTCCAGGAGCTGGTTGTCCACCCGCTGGAGCACCAGGTAGCTGCGGAAGGCGAACAGCCTCCATCCCCGCGGCACCTCCTCCGGCACCGCGCTCGCTTCCAGGGTCCGAACGGTCCAGCCGTGGATCGAAGCGAGCAGCTCCTCGCCTCGGACCCTGACTCCGGTCAGCCCCGCAGCCGTGGCGAAGCGGCGCAGGTCGCCGGGGGAGAATGCGTGCACGTCGACCTCGGGCTCGAGGTCGTGACCGTTCTGCTCGGCCTCGGACTCGTAGTCGCGGGCCGAGGCGCCCACGAGCCGGCGCCAGAGCGGAGCGGTCAGCAACGCGGTCCTCTTCGGGATCGCAGCCATCAAGTCGCCGTAACGCGAGGGCTCGCCGCAGAAGGCAAGCATCCCCCCGGGCCGCAGCACCCGGGCGAATTCCGAGAACGCCTGCCCGAGGTCGGGGATGTGATGGAGGACCGCGTGACCGAAGACGAGGTCGAAGCTCTCGTCCCCGAAGGGCAGTGTCTCGGCCTCGGCCGCCGCGGTCCGAACCTTCAAATCGAGGGCGGCGGCGTTTTGATCGAGCATCGCCAGCATCCCGGGTGAGATGTCGGTGGCAGTGGCGCGCTCGATCGTTCCCGCCTGCAGGAGGTTGAGCGAGAAGTAGCCGGTCCCCGCTCCGATCTCGAGGGCGTCGCCGAAGGGCTCGTCGGGCCAGTCCCCGAGCGCCTTGCGGAGCTTGGCGCCGACCTGTTCCTGCCCGGTCTCCCCGAAGTCGATCCCCCACTTGGAGTCGTAGGAAGCCGCAGCCACGTCGTGGTAGCGCTCGTTCACCTCCTTGATCCGCTCAGGGCTCCCCGGGGCAGGCACGGGCGGATCGTAGCCCTGCGCCGAGCTAGCGGTCGTAGTTCTGGATCGCTCGCAGCGAGAGGCCGATCAGCACGATCCCCATCGCCAGGATCACCCCGATGCAGACGAGGATCTTGTCGACGACCCAGCCGTCGATGATCAGCGAGCGCAGGCCGACGATCACGTAGCTCACCGGGTTGATTCGCGCGAGAGTCTCCATCACCGGCGAGAGCCGGTCGAAGGGCACGAAGTTCGGAGTCAGGAAGAGGAGCGGGAAGAAGAGCAGGAAGCTGGTGTTGGTCGCCTGGACGTTTCGAGTGGTGAGCGCCACCAGGATCCCGAAGCCGGCGTACGCCATGCCGAAGAGTGACGCGAGCAAGACGATGACGACCGCGCCGAGCGGGCCGGACTCGATGTGGGCCCCGAAGGCGAGCCCCGCCAGCAGGACCACGGTGGAGGCCGCGATGCCGCGAACGAGGTCAGCTCCGAGCCTGCCGACGATCAGCGAGGTCCGGCGGATGGGTGCGACGAGCAGCTTGTCGAAGTAGCCGCCATCGATCTCGGTGACCAGGGCAAGACCGGTGGTCGCCGTCGCCACGGCGAACATCAACGAGACGGGCATCTGGAAGGCGACGTACCCCTGGCCGTGCAGGAACGGGGTGCTGCTGGGGAACGTCTTGGAGACCTGGCCGATATTGACCGCCAGGAAGAAAAGCGGGATGAAGAGCGTCGGGATCGTCGCCTCCGGGTAGCGCACGACCTCCCTCACGGCGCGCCGGCCGAGCAGCAGCACCTCCGTCATGGGGCCATCGCCCTGGCCGCGGCCTCATCCTCAATCTCGGCCTCGTCCGGGTGGTCGGTTCGGGCGCCCTCCAGGCGCCGCCCGGTCGCCTCCAGGAAGACGTCGTCCAGCGACGGCCTGCTGACCGAGATGGCACCCACCTCGACGTCGGCGGCGTCCAGCCGCCTCACGATCTCGGCGATCGATGAGGCACCGTCGTCGACGAACAGCGCGAGTGCGTCCTGCCCGGCGATCACCCGATCCAGGCCCGGAAGCTCCCCGATCACCTGCTGCGTGCGCGCGGCGTCGGCGCCGTGGAGCTCGACCGAGACGACGTCCTTGCCGATCTCGGCCTTCAGCGCCTCGGGCGTTCCCTGGGCGACGATCTCGCCCGCGTCGATGATCGCAAGTCGCTCGCAGAGCTCGTCCGCCTCCTCGAGGTACTGGGTGGTGAGGAAGATGGTCGTCCCGCTGGCGTTGATGCTGCGCACCTCCTCCCAGACGGTCAGCCGGGAGGCGGGGTCGAGCCCGGTTGTCGGCTCATCGAGGAAGAGCACCCTGGGCTGGTGGACGAGGGCGCTCGCCAGGTCGAGCCGGCGCTTCATCCCTCCCGAATAGGTCTTGGTGCGCCTGTCGGCTGCGTCGGTCAGCCCGACCAGCTCGAGCAGCTCTGCGGCCCGCTCACGGCCGGCGGCGCCCGTGATCCCGTAGAGCCCGCACTGGAGCACGAGCAGCTCCCTGCCGGTCTGCACCGGGTCGAGCCCGATCTCCTGGAGGGCCACGCCGATGCTGCGCCGGACCTTGTCGCCCTCACGGACGACGTCGTGGCCGGCGACCTTCGCGGTCCCGTCGGTCGGCGGCAGGAGTGTGCAGAGCATTCGCACCATGGTGGACTTGCCGGCTCCGTTCGGCCCGAGAAAGCCGAACACCTCGCCCTCGGAGATGTCCAGGTCGACGCCGCGGACAGCCTCGATGCCGCCCTTGAAGGTGCGGCTCAAGCCCCGGGTTTCTATGGCAGGGGCCTTCGCGTTGTTCTCCATCAAGTGGTTATCCGTCCTTGGGGATTCCCCGGCTATGACCGGACGCTGCACCGAAAATCATCGGCCGCCGGCAACTTCGGCACGGTAGCAATGGGTCCATTCACGCCTCGACGCCGCCGGGGGCCGACCCCTAACGTCCCGGCCGTGAGCGAGGCGGAGCAGACCTACCTGCAGGAGAATCAGCCCTCCGGGGTGCCGCCGCTGGAGCTGACCGGCGAGCGGACCCTCCCCGACGTCCCCGAGGAGAACTACTGGTACCGGCGACACGTCGCCGTGTACGAGTGGATCGCCGAGCGCTGCGTGGGACTCCGGGTGGTCGACCTGGCCTGCGGCGAGGGGTACGGCTCGGAGCTGCTCGCCCGGCGCGCCTCGGAGGTGATCGGCGTGGACGCGAACCCCGAGGCGCACGAGCACGCTCGCGCCCGCTACCGCCGGGCCAACCTGAGCTTCCAGCGCGGCTTGGTCGAGGACTTCGACGAGCGAGTCGACGCGGTGGTGTTCCTCCAGACCATCGAGCACATCCACGATCCCGATCGGCTCCTCGAGCGGATCGCGGGCATCGCGCCGGTCGCCTACATCTCGACGCCCAACCGCCTCACGCTCGCCCCGCCCGGCGCGGAGAAGTCGGATAACCCCTGGCACCTGCGCGAGTACGACGCCGCTCAGTATCGGCGGCTGCTCGAGCCGCATTTCGAGCGCGTCGAGCTGTCGGGGCTCTTCCACACACGCAAGCTGCGGGCTCACGAGCTCGCCATCCGCCTCGGCTGGGACCGCGTTCATCCGGCGCTCCACATCACCAAGCCGTTCTACGACCGCTTCATCCCGGCGATCAGCGCCCGGGACTTCCGCCTGCGGCCCGGCGACCTGGATCGGTCGCTGGACTTCGTGGCGGTCTGTCATGCCTGATCGCAGCGCTGGCGACCTGGCGATCGTCCTTCACTCCCACATGCCCTATGTCGAGGGATTCGGGACCTACCCCTTCGGGGAGGAGTGGCTCTTCGACGCATTCGTCCGCTCGCACCTCCCAGTGTTGGACGTCGCCGATCGGCTGACGATGACGATTACGCCCGTGCTCGCCGACCAGCTCGAGGCCAAGGGCGTGGGGGAGAGGATGCTGCGCTTCCTGCACCGCCACCGGGTCGATGCGGCCGACCGCGATGTGGCCGACGCCGGCGCGGCCCTGAGGCCTGCGGCGAGGGCGGAGGCCGATCACTACACGAGGGCGGTCAAGCGCCTGGCGAAGCTGGGAGGCGATCCGCTGCGCGCCTTCCAGGATGCCCAGGCAGAGGGGCGGATCGCGCTGATGGCGTCGAGTGCGACCCATGCCGTGCTTCCCAAGCTCGCCACCCTGGCGGGGCGGCGACTCCAGGTCGATGCGGGACTGCGCTCGCACGAGCGGCGCTTCGGCGAGACCGCCGGCTTCTGGCTCCCCGAATGCGCCTACGCCGGCGGCCTGGAGTCGGTGCTCGCCGAGCAGGGGCTCGCCTACACCTGTCTCGATCAGAGCTCGCACGAGAGCGGCACCGCGGCGCTGGTCCCGGTCCGCCTGCCCGGCGGCCCGCGGGCCTTCACGATCGATTGGCCCACGGTACGGCTCGTCTGGTCAGATCAGGGGTATCCGGCAGACGGCGCGTACCTCGAGTACCACCGGCTCTCCGCGAACGGCGTGCGGCTCTGGTCGATCTCGGGGGCGCCCTATGACCCGACGGTCGCCGTCAAGCGCGCGACCGAGCATGCCGCCTCGTTCGTCGCTGCCGTGCGCGCTCGCCTGGAGCGGCACTTCGCCGAGCGGGGCGAGAGGGGGCTGTGCGTGTTCGCGATCGACACCGAATTGCTCGGCCACTGGTGGGCCGAGGGCCCGATCTGGCTGCGGGAGGTGCTGAAGCGCGCCGAGGTCGATGGTGTCCGGCTGCTCACCCTCCCCGAGGCGCTCGCGGAGCACCCCGGGGACGAACGCCCGGTCGCCGAGGCGAGCTGGGGCGCGGGCAAGAGCCTCGAGACCTGGGACTCGCCCTCGGTCTCGGACCTCGTCTGGGCAACCCGCCGCTCCGAGCTGCGCCTGCTGCGCGCGCTCGGGCTGCACGGGGTCGGCGGCGACGCCGCGCTGCGGGCGGCGCGTGAGCTGCTCGCGCTGCAGTCGAGCGACTGGGCCTTCATGGACCACCGCGGCCAGGCGGGCGACTATCCCTACGCGCGCGCGACCGCGCACGCTCAGAGCCTGCTCGAGGCCATAGACTCCTCCGAGGCGGTCGACGCACGCGTGCGCAACCTCGCCCCTGACCTCAGCCTGGCGCCGCTGCTCGAGCCCTAGCCCATGAATCGCGTCCTGATCCTCTCCTGGGAGTACCCCCCGTTGATCGAGGGTGGCCTGGCGCGCCACGTGCGGAAGCTCTCCGAGGCCCTGGTCGAGCGGGACACCGAGGTCCATGTCCTCACCCGTGGGGGGGAGGAGTCCCCGTCGGAGGAGGTGATGGCGGCTGTGCACGTACACCGCGTCATGGAGCCGACCCGCCCGGCGGAGCTCAACGAGTTCGTCGCCTGGGTGGAGCGGATGAACTCCGACATGCTGGCCGCGGGGGTGGAGATCGGCGACCGCTACGACTTCGATCTGGTCCACGGGCACGACTGGCTGGTCGCGAACGCCTGCGACCATCTCGCCCGGCGCTTCGGGTCTCCGCTCGTCACCACGATTCACGCGACCGAGCACGGCCGCCACCAGGGCTGGGTCGAGACGCACCCGCAGTCCTACATCCACGGGGTGGAGCGCTGGATCACGAACCGCTCCGACCGGGTGATCGCCTGCTCGACCTTCATGCGGGAGCAGATCGTTGACGTCTTCGGGGTGCCTGAGCCCTCGATCGAGGTCATTCCGAACGGGATCGATCCGGAGGACCTGCAGCCCCAGAACGAAGATGAGCTCCGCCGTCTCCGCGCCGAGTTCGCGCGGCCCGATGAGTCGCTGGTCCTGCTCGTCGGCAGGCTCGTCTACGAGAAGGGCTTCCAGGTCGCCCTCGAGGCGCTGCCGGCCATCATCGACCGTCTGCCCAGCACGCGCTTCATCGTGGCCGGCTCCGGGACCCATGAGCAGGAGCTGCGCCGCCAGGCGGAGGAGCTCGGCCTGATGGGGCAAGGCACCTTCGTCGGCTGGATCGGCGACGACGTCCTGCACTCGCTCTACCGGATCGCGGACGTCTGCGTGGTGCCCTCGATCTACGAGCCGTTCGGCCTGGTCGCGCTCGAGGCGATGGCCTCCAGCTGTCCGTGCATCGTTGCCGACACCGGTGGGCTGCGCGAGGTCGTTCCCCACGACGAGGTGGGGCTCCGCTTCCGAGCGCGCGATCCGGAGTCGCTGGCCGAGATGACCGTGCGGGTGCTAGACGATGCGAAGCTCTGCCGCCGGCTCACCGCCGAGGCGTTCGAGCATCTGCGGCGCTTCGACTGGGAGGACGTCGCGGAGCGGACGGCGGGCATCTACGCCGACGTGGTGGAGAGCCGCACAGCCGCCGTGGACGAGGGCTGAGGGGGATGGCGCGGCTGCCAGATGGCCGGCGGGAGGTCTATCCCTCGCGGGAGGCGAGGCCGAAGCGAAGAGCGCCGGACTTCGGGCCCGGCCTCAATGTCAGCGTGCCGATTTCCTTCGGCCTGCCACTGATCGTCGTCGGGATCGCCCTGGTCGCTGCTGCCCTCAATGCCGGCGGCATCGTCCTCTGGGTTGCCGGAGTCATCGCCCTGGGTGGGGGTGTCCTGCTCTTCGCGACGGGGAAGCGCCTCTAGAGGCTTCTACTTACGGTGCTTCTTGCGCTTCTTCTTGCAGGAGCGCTTCTTCTGCTTCTTTGACTCGGCGGCCCGGTGCTTCTTGTGCTTCTTCTTCGCCTTCTTGCACTTCGCGGCGTTGGCGCCGTTGCCGGCGCCTGCCCCACAGCCGTTCACGGTCGCGGGCGCATCCGCTGACGCGGTCTTGCCGTTGTAGCCGGTGAAGTCGGCGTGGAAGTTGGGTGCCGGCGGGGCGCAGATGTCCCTGGAGGTCCCGAGCAGCGCCGGTGGGTTCGTGAAGGTGAGCTGGAATCGCGAGATCGGGATGTCGGGCAGCCCGTCGAAGGTCACGGTGTTGCCGGCACTGACGTTGGTGGTTCCTTGGAGGAGCAGGTGGAGCTGGCCCTTCAGGTCGAGGCCGAGGTTGGGGAATGTCCCACCGTCCACCAGTTCGACGTTGCCGACCAATGGCTGGCTGAGCAGCGGCGAGGCGGCGGTGGCGAATCCAACGACCGTGTTGGACGGACACGTTCCCGCCGCGAAGCTGGCCTGGCTGCAATGGGCGCCGAAGAAGAGCGCTGCGTTGGGGTTGAGGTCGTTCGGGACCTTGACGACGGCCTTGACCAGCCCCGCCTCGTCGTTGTCCTGGAGGATCGAGGTGCTGGCGGTCGTCGGGACGCCGTTCGTCGTCTGCCCGGGCCCGCCGATCTCCGCCGTGAACGCCGGAGAGAAGTCGAGGGTGCCGCAGTTGTTCGTCGCGAACGTCGCGGACGCGGTATCGGGTGCGTCGTTGTAAGGGACCGCGGAGAAGTTGGTGGTGTGGTTCCCGCACGAGGTGGGATTCCGCATGAACGGCTTCCCGGTACCCGGCGCGATCCCGTCGAGGGTGATGGTCTGGGAGTTGATGGTTGTGTCCCCGGCGTTCAAGGTCGTGTTGGGGATGTCGTTGATGATCGTGTCGAGGCCGAAGTCGCTTCTGAGCTGGACGCCCGACTGGAGGATGATGTTCGGCAGAATCGGCGGGAGCGGTGGGACCGAGAGGGGGCGCAGGACGATCCCGAAGCGAGCAGGCTCGCCGGGCTGCGGCGTCAGGTTGTACAGCGTCCCGTTGACGGTGACGGGCACCTGCACCAACGTCAGGAGGGTCACCGTCGCGTTCGCCGTCACGCTGCCGACCTCGCTGTTGGCGGGACAGGTGTCGCCGTTGAGCTGGGCGACAGTGCATTGCGGCGTCGCATTCGGATCCCCAACCATTCCCGGCGGGAGACCAACCGTCAGGTTCTTGACCTGCCCGGCGGTGAAGTCCATGTGGATGGTGACGTTGCTGTGTGCGCCCGCCTGGGGGTTCGCGAGGGTGACGGTGGGATTGGGGGAGAAGTTGATCGCCTGCGCGGAGGCCGGCAGCGCAAAGAGCGCGGCAACCGCGATGAATACCCCGATCAGACGCCTTGGTGTACGCCTCATGCCTCTCCGTTCTGTCCCCCGTGGCCTCATTGCCGACTTCCTGCCCCTGGGCCCCATGCCCAGAACTGAATTTATGCAGATCATCCGTCGGAAGGCGCCGGTTCCACCGGGTCCGGCCACCTCAAGGACTTGGGCGCCTCCCGCATCCGGATGATCTTCGCCGGGACACCGCCGACCACGGCGTTCGCGGGCACGTCCCGGGTGACCACCGAGTTCGTCCCGACGATCGAGTTGTCGCCCACCCTGACGCCCCGGAGGACGCAGGCCCCATAGCCGACCCAGACGTTGGAGCCGACCACGCACTCGCGCGTGTAGATGCCCTGCTGGCGGATCGGCCGCTCGACCTCGACCACCCCATGGTCGAAGTCGATGAACATCGCGCGGTCCGCGATCACGCACTGCTCGCCGATCCGGACGCGCCGGTAGGCGGAGATCGTGCACTCCTGGCCGAAGACGGTCTTGGCGCCGATCTCGACGAGGCCCTCGTGGCAACGGATCTTGGTGCCGTCCCCGATCCAGGAGAAGCGGCCGAAGCGGATCTTGGCTCCCTTCGCGATCTGGAGCTGCAGGTTCTTGCCGAAGAAGACCGGGCCGTCCGTCTGCCAGCGCCGGCCCGCGGGAGTGAGAAACCGGCGCCAGAGGTAGCGCCAGAGCAGGCGGCCATAGCGCAGGTTGAGCATGCCGTTGCGGCGGTAGAAGCGGAGCGCTCGGAGCACAGGCGGCGATTCTAGGTTCCGCCCCCGTACCTAGACTGGGGCGGGATGACGCAGAAGACGGAGCAGAGCCTCGCCGACCGCCTGATGGCCGGGGACAAGCGCGCCCTGGCTCGCGCGATCACGCTGATCGAAAACGACGACCCCGCCGGCTGGGAGCTCGTCCGAGAGGTCTTCCCGCGCACCGGCCGGGCCCGGATCGTCGGCCTCACCGGCCCACCGGGCGTCGGCAAGAGCACGTTGATCGGCGCCCTCACCGCCGAGATGCGGAAGCAGGACCGCCAGGTCGCGGTGCTCTCGATCGATCCCTCCAGCCCCTTCACCCGCGGCGCGCTGCTCGGCGATCGCATCCGGCTCTCTGATCACTTCCTAGACTCCGGGGTCTTCATCCGCTCGATGGCGAGCCGCGGCGCGCTCGGCGGCCTCTCGGAGGCGACCCTGCAGGCTGCGCTGCTGATGGACGCCTCGGGCAAGGACGACGTCTTCATCGAGACCGTCGGCGTGGGGCAGGCGGAGATCGACATCGTCGACCATGGCGACACCATCGTCCTGGTGCTGATGCCGGGATCGGGAGACTCGATTCAGGCCCTGAAGGCCGGCGTGATGGAGATCCCCGATGTGATCGTCGTCAACAAGTCCGATCACCCGATGACCGACACGATGATTCGCGAGATCCGCGGCGTGCTCTCGCTAGGGCCCACCACCTCCTGGCGGGTGCCGATCGTCCGCACCGAGGCGGCGAAGGGAGAGGGGGTGGCCGAGCTGGCGGAGAAGATCGCCGAGCACCGGGAGCACATCGAGGCGGAGGGCACCCTGGACGAGCGGAGAGCCAGGAACCTGCGCAACGAGGTGCTCGAGCTGGCGGCATCCCGGATGCGGCGGCGCCTGGAGGCGGCCGTCGCGGACGACTCATCCATTAGGGAGCTGCTCGACCGCGTCGTCAAGCGGGAGCTCGATCCAGCCAGCGCTGCCAAGGAGCTGCTGGAGCGCGAGGATGGCTGAGAGCCGGAAGCCGTCGCTCCCGAGCCTCGAGGAGGCGCTCGGCTGGGACGGCAAGCAGATCGACGGCATGGAGACCAAGACATTGGGCCGCGTCGCGGGCATCCACGTCGACGCCGAGGACGGCCAGCCGCGCTGGGTGCTGATTCGTCTCGGCCCGCTCGCCGGGTGCACCGCGATCCCCTTCGAGCACGTCGCCGAGGGCGCCGGCCGCCTCTGGGCCGCGTACGAGCGCGACTGGGTCCGCGAGGCGCCGCGCTTCCGCCCGACCGAGTCACTGACGGCGCCACAGGAGCTCGAGCTCTGCGCCCACTGGGGGATCCGCGAGGGCCAGGGGCGGGCGGCCGAGGTCGCCGAGCAGGAGGCGGACGAGATCACCGCGGTCCCGGCGAAGGACTAAGCGGCCACCAGGCCGCTCCTCTTGGAGCGGAGGGCGAAGCCCGTAGCGACTTATGTGGGGCGCCCGCTCGTGGCCGCGACCTGATGGCGAAGCCGTTCAAACCCCGAGCTGGCGCGCGATCACCATCTGCTGCACCTCGTCGGTGCCCTCGCCGATGGTGAGGATCTTCGCATCGCGGTAGAAGCGGCAGACGGGGTACTCCTCGATGTAGCCGTAGCCGCCGTGGATCTGGACCGCCTCCTCGGTGGCCCGGACGGCGAGCCGCCCGGTGATCAGCTTGGCCTGGGCGGCTGTGAGCGTGAACGGCTCGCCGCGCTCCTTGAGCTGAGCGGCGCGGTAGACGAGTAGCCGCGCGGCCTCGATCTGGGCCGACAGGTCGGCGATCTTGGCCTGGATCGCCTGGAACTTGCCGATGGGCTGACCGAATGCGTGGCGCTCCTTCGAATAGGAGATCGCCTCGTCGAGCGCCCCCTGGGCCAGTCCGACGCCCATCGCAGCCACGCCGATCCGCCCGCCGTCGAGGATCGCCAGGAACTGCTTGAAGCCGCTGCCGCGTGGCCCGAGGAGGTTGCCCTCCGGGACGCGGCAGTCGTCGAAGCTGAGCGGCCTCGTGTCCGAGGCGTTCCATCCCATCTTGCGATAGGGCTCGCCCGGCTCGTATCCCGGCGTGCCGTTCGGAACGATGATGTTCGAGATCTCCTTCGTGCCGTTGGACTGCCCGGTGACTGCCGTGATCGTCACGCAGCCGGAGATGTCGGTGCCGGAGTTGGTGATGAACTGCTTGGCGCCATTCACCACCCACTCGCCGTCGTCCACGGCGGCGCGGGTGTGGGTGTTGCCGGCGTCGGACCCGGCCTCGGGCTCGGTCAGGCCGAAGGCGGCGAGCTTTTCCCCGCTGCACAGTTGCGGCAGCCAGTCGTTCTTCTGCTCGTCCGTTCCCCAGAGGTAGATCGGCATCGTCCCGAGCGAGGTGTGGGCGGCCATCGTGATCGCGACCGAGGAGTCGACGCGGGTCAGCTCCTCCACCGCGAGCGCATAGGCGAGCGTGTCGGCGCCGCCACCGCCGTACTGGTCGGGGAACGGAATCCCCATCAGCCCGAGCTCGCCCATCTTCGCGACCAGCCCGTAGGGGAAGGCCTTGGTCCGGTCGAGCTCCTCGGCGACCGGCGCCACCTCCTGACGAGCGAAGTCGCGGACGGTGTCGCGCAGCAGCCTCTGCTCGTCGGTCAGGTCGAAGTCCATCGAGCGGGGGAGTCTAGGAAGCCGGCTAGGCCGCAGCCTTGACGGGTGCCTTCATGCCGGGGCCGTCGATGGCCCGCGCATCGCGGACGTTGAGCTTCTTGCCGCACTTGGCGCAGATCCGGCGGTCGTCGATCTTGCCGCCGCACTCCTTGTGGACGACGACCGACGGTGGGCCGTCGGGGTACGCCTCGTACTTGTCGCCCCAGTGCATCAGCGAGATCATCACGGGCCAGAGGTCGAGCCCCTTCTCCGTGAGGAAGTACTCGTATCGCTCGGGCCGCTGGCTGTAGGGGCGGCGCTCGAGGATCCCTTCGTCCACCATCCGCTGGAGTCGCGCAGTGAGCACGTTCCGCGCGACGCCCAGGGAGCGCTGCATCTCAGAGAACTTCCGCCGGCCGTGGAAGATCTCGCGCACCACCAGCAGCGACCAGCGCTCACCCACCAGTTCGAGGCTGCGAGCAATGGAGCAGGTCTGTCCCTCGTATTCGTTGCCCAGCATCTGTGTGATCTTCGCACACTCGGTTGCGTCATGCAACTGACGCTGGTAGGGTCGACCGCATTGGGGTTGCGTGAAGCAACCGACGGAACCAGAGGAGTCGTCATGAGAGCACTCCGATTCGATTTCCATCCAGAGCAGGTCAGGATCAGCTCCGAGGAGATCCTCGCGGACCTTCGTTATCCGGCCCGTCAGGACAGCGACAAGGGCGGGCGCAAGCGTCCGAGAGGGCGCTCCGAGCGCAGCGAGGAGCGACCCGTTAGGGGGGGGGATTGAGCTGGGAGGGTGGAGGGAGGGAGGAGAGTTGAGGGAAGCCGGGAAGAGCGCATGATAGCTGGAGGAAATGGCGAGCGCCGCGGTAGGGGCGGAGATGGCCGGGCTCGACTACGTCCGGGCCATCAGCGGGCGAGGTCCCGCCGCCGCCGATCGCGAGCGTCATGAACTTCTCGGTCGCCGAGCTGGAGAGGGGAGGGCGGTCTTCGTCGGCGAGCCCGGCGAGGAGCACTACAACCCGATCGGGGTAGTGCACGGCGGCTACGCCGCGACGATCCTCGACTCAGCGCTCGGCTGCGCGGTGCACACCACCTGCCCGGCGGGCATCGGCTACACCAGTCAGACCCTGGAGGTGAAGTACCTGCGGCCCATCACCCGCGACACCGGTGCCGTCCGTGCGAGGCGAGGTCATCCACCGCGGCGGAGGAGCGCCGTCGCCGAGGCCAGGCTGACAGCGGAGGGCGGCAAGCGCTCGCAGCGGCACCAGCACCTGTTCATCTAGCCTGGATCAGGTGGGGGGAAAGCGGAAGCAAGGAGGGGGGGGGGGGTCTTACATCTAGCTCGCCAGCGAGCGGGCGAGGTCGATCAGCAGCCTGGTGCCGAATCCACTCGGGCCCTTCCCGACGTACTCTCGGCCCACGTCCCACGCCGTCCCCGCGATGTCGAGGTGGACCCAGGGCCGCTCATCAACGAACTCCTCGAGGAACGAGCCCGCGTAGATGGTGGAGGCCTTCCGCTTCGACGAGGCGTTGGTGAGGTCGGCGGCGCTGCCCTTGGTGAGCTCCTTGTACTCCGGGTGGAGCGGCAGCCGCCAGGCGAGCTCGCCCGTCCGCCCTGCCGCGCCCTCGACCTCGGCGGCGAAGTCGTCGTCGTTCGAGATCAGCCCTGCGTAGGTGGACCCGAGCGCGATGATCACGGCCCCGGTCAGGGTCGCCAGGTCGACGATCCGGTCGGCGCCCAGCTCGACGGCGTAGGCGAGGGCATCGGCGAGGATCAACCGGCCCTCGGCGTCGGTGTTGTTCACCTCGACCGTCTTGCCGTTGAGCTGGGTGATGATGTCGCCGGGTTTCACGGCCGTGCCACTCGGCATGTTCTCGGTGGACGGAACGACCGCGAGTATGTTGATCGGCACCTCGAGCTTCGCGATCGCGGAGACGGCCTCGATCACCGCGGCCGCTCCGGACATGTCCATCTTCATCTCCTGCATCCCGGCGGACGGCTTGATCGAGATGCCGCCGGAGTCGAAGGTGACGCCCTTGCCGACCAGGCCGAGCGTGTCACCGCCGCCGCCTCCCTGGTACCGGAGGACGATCAGCTGCGGGTCCTCGGCGCTCCCCTGCGAGACGGCGACGAGCCCGCCCATGCCCTTCTCGGCGATCTCCTTGCGGCCCATCACCTCGCAGGTCACCGACGAGTGCTCCTCAGCGATCGCACGGGCGCGCCCGGACAGGTAAGAGGGAGTGACCACGTTCGAGGGCAGGTCCTGGAGCTCGCGGGCGAAGTTCTCGGCCTCCGCGCCGACCCGGGCGGACTCCACTGCTTCGGCGAGGCCGCCGTCGGCGATGACCGTGAGCTCCTCGAGTTGCTTGGGCGGATCGTCGTTCTTCTTGGACTTGAAGCGGTCGAAGCGGTAGGAGCCGAGGATCGCGCCCTCGACCATCGCGGTGGACAGCGGCCTTGGGGTCGGTGGAATCCGGCCCGGCCAATGCCAGGGAGGTCCCGTCCACCGACGAGGCGGTGCGGGCCGCGATCGCCCCGGCGACGCGAGCGCGCTCCGGCTCGAACTCCTCGCGGTCGCCCAGCCCGATCACCAGCGCCCGTCGCGGGCTCCCCGGGTGGACCAGGGTCGCCTTCTTGTAGGCGCCCTTGACGTCCTCCGAGCCCGGAGCGCCGGCCAACGGCTCCGGCAGCTCGTCGCCGTCGAACAGCAGCACCGCGACCAGGTCCGAATCGACCTCGCGGAGCGGCTTGTCGGCGACCTCTACCCGCACGGAGGCGGCAGTATGGCAATGACTAGCATTGGGAAGCCAACTTGAACGGCGGCCACAAACAGCGCCGCCGGGTAACCGCCGCGCGGATCCGCCGGCCCTGACGAAAGGCGCAGATGTCGAAGACGGTCATCCTCTCCACCGCCAGGACCCCCTTCGGGAAAATGGGCGGCGGGCTCTCCTCCCTCGATGCCACCGACCTGGGCGGCACCGCGATCTCGGAGGCGCTCGACCGCGCCGAGGTGAAGGCCGACGAGGTCCAGGGCGTCGTCTACGGCCAGGTGCTGCAGGCCGGGCAGGGACAGATCCCCTCCCGCCAGGCCCAGATCAAGGCCGGGATCCCGCGCGAGGTCCCCTCGGAGACCGTCAACAAGGTCTGCGCCTCCGGCATGCGCACGATCGGGATCTTTGACCAGGCGATCCGCGCCGGAGACATCAACGTCGGTGTTGCGGGCGGCATGGAGTCGATGAGCCAGGCGCCCTACCTCCTGCCGGGGGCCCGCTTCGGCTTCCGGATGGGAGACGTCGGCGCGGTCGACTCGATGACGCACGACGGGCTCACCAACCCGTTCACTGAGAAGCAGATGATCGATGAGGCGAGCGAGGTCTCCAACGAGCTCGAGATCACCCGCGCCGACATGGACCGCTTCGCCGAGCGCTCCCATCAGCTCGCCCACAAGGCGACCGAGGACGGCAAGCTCGCCGAGGAGATCGTCACTGTCACTGTCAAGTCGAAGAAGGGGGAGAACGAGGTCGCCGCCGACGAAGCGATCCGGCCCGACACCACCCTCGAGGCCCTCTCGAAGCTGAAGGCGGTCGGGGGCGACGGCGCCACCCATACGGCGGGAAACTCGCCGGGAGTCAACGACGGCGCGGGTGCCGTGATCGTCGCGTCGGACGACTGGGCTGAGCAGAACGGCAAGAGCGCGATTGCGACCGTGCTCGCCTACGGACAGGTCGCCGACGACTTCCCGTATCTCGCCAAGACTCCCGCCAAGGCCGCGATGCAGGCGCTCGAGAAGATCGGCAAGAAGCCCGGCGACGTCGACCTCTGGGAGATCAACGAGGCCTTCGCGTCGGTTGCCATCAACTCGATGCGGATGCTCGAGATCGACGAGGACAAGGTCAACGTCAACGGCGGTGCCATCGCCCTGGGGCACCCGATCGGCGCCTCGGGCGCGCGCATCGTCGGCGCCCTTGTGCATGAGCTGAAGCGGCGCGGCGGCGGCCTCGGCTGCGCCGCGATCTGCTCCGGCGGCGGCCAGGGTGACGCGATCCTCGTGGAGGTCAACGGGGGCTAGTCGCCGGCCGCGGTCGAGATTCTGGCCGAGATCTGAGCCTGGCTAGTCTCGCTCCGATGGCGGACGACGGATCACAGCGCAACGGCGCGGCCTTCTTCGATCTCGACAAGACCCTGATGGCGGGGTCGAGCGGAATGGTGTTCGCGCGCGTCGCCAATCAGCGCGGCTTCGTCCCGCGAAAGCAGCTCGCCAAATGGGGCTGGGACCACCTCCGCTACCGGCTGCGGGGGTCATCCGACGAGCAGACCAACGCCGTGCTGGAGGTCGCAAAGCGCGTCTTCGCCGAGATCCCGGAGCGAGACGTCGAGCGGATGGCGCCCCCGGTGCTCGCCGGGATCCTGCCCCGGATCTACCCGCAGATGCTCGACGAGGTCCACCGCCACCAGGACGAGGGGCGCGCCACCTTCATCGTCAGCGCGGCCGGCAACGACCTGGTCAAGGCGCTCGCCGCGGTCCTCGGGATGGAGGGAGGGATCGGGACCCGCTGGGCCGTCGGCGCCGACGGCAAGTACACCGGCGAGATGGATGGGCCCTTCGTCTACGGCGAGGGGAAGGTGGAGGCCATGCGCCGGTTCGCCGACCGGCACGACATCGACATGGAGGCCTCCTACGCCTACTCGGACTCCGCCAGCGACCTGCCCATGCTGCGCTCCGTCGGCAAGGCGGTCGTTGTCAACCCAGACGCGGACCTGCTTGACATCGCCAGGCGGGAAGGCTGGCGGGTGATGCGCTTCGAGAAGCTCGGGAGGAAGCTCGCGATCGCCGGGGCGACCGTACTCGCTGCGGCGGCGGGAGGTGCAGGGGCCCTCGCCTCGAAGCGTCGCAACAGCGACCGCTCGCTCGGGGGCCGCAGGCCCCTTTGGCGCTGAGAGCCGGCCCTGGTTACCGATCCGGCAAACGGTCTGGAAACCACCGTTACCGAATTTCCCTGTTGTGCGCCGTGGGATTGTGGGCGAAGCTGCGCGCTCACGGCGTACGCAGACGGTAAAACGGAAGGTGAACGGACGGTTGATAGGGAGCACCCCCTCGTGACGGATCAGGCGTCGGAGCATCAAGGGGCGACTCTCAGCCAGGTCAGCGCGGCGGAGAAGCACGCCTACGATGCCGCCAGACGCGATCAGATTGCGAAGCGCCGGGACCTGGTCGCGGAGGATCGCGACCAAGCCGCGGAGGAACGCGAGAGCGAGCTGGCCGAGCTCGAGGATTCGCTGGGGTCGGAGCGCTCCCCGGCACTCGAGCGCCTGCTGATCGAGTAGAAGAAATTCCGGCTCCAGGCGGCGTTGGATCGGGAGTCTGCGGCCGAGGACCGCGGGCTGGCGGAGCGCGATCGTGAGCGGGCGTGTAAGGAGCGCGTCGAGGCGCTCGAGGCCCTGCGCAACGCCCATTTCGACGAGCTGACGGGCGCGCACCGGCGAGGACTCGGGGAGGATCTGCTGCGCGCGGAGATCGAACGGGCGCGGCGCTCGGACGGGAAGCTCGTGCTGGCATTCGTCGACGTCGACAACCTGAAGCAGGTCAACGACGCCGAGGGTCACCACGCGGGCGACCAGCTGTTGCGGGATCTGGTCGAAGCAATCAGGGCCAACATCCGCTCCTACTCGCCGATCATCCGGCTGGGAGGCGACGAGTTCGCCTTCGCGATCGGTGGGCTCGACGCCCCGGACATGGAGGAGCGCTGCGCCGTCATCCGGGCCGATCTGGCTCGCCGCCCGAGCGGGGGCACGATCACCGTCGGCGTTGCCGAGCTTCGCCCGGAGGATGATTCGTCGGACCTCCTGCGGCGTGCGGACGAGGCGCTCGTTGCCGCCCGCTCCGAACGCAGCGGAGTCCAGACCGCCCTCCACGACTAGCTCGCTGGAGCTGCCCGGCGGCCGCTTAGACTTTCCGCCATGGCCGTGGAGCCAGAAGCGCGCCGCCGCGCTCACGAATGGCTGGTGGACACCTACTCGAAGCTCGAGGAGCGCGAAGCGCTCTTCGAGACGATCTCTGGCCAAGAGGTCAACCCGCTCTACACGGAGGAGGATCGCGAGGGCGCGGAGCCCGAGCGCGACCTCGGCTATCCCGGCGAGTACCCGTACACGCGCGGGGTCTACCCCTCGATGTACCGGGGCCGGCTATGGACGATGCGCCAGTTCGCCGGCTTCGGCACCGCCGAGGAGACCAACGAACGATTCCGCTACCTGCTCGACCACGGCCAGACCGGGCTCTCGACGGCGTTCGACATGCCCACCCTGATGGGTCTCGACTCAGACGCCGGCCGCTCGCTCGGCGAGGTCGGGGTGGAGGGCGTCGCGATCGACACCCTGGACGACATGGAGACGCTCTTCGCAGGGATCGACCTGGGCGCCGTCACCACCTCGATGACGATCAATGCTCCGGCGGCGATCCTGCTCGCGTTCTACGTCGCCACCGCCGAGGAGCAGGGGGTCCCGGCGGAGCGGCTCGGCGGCACGATCCAGACGGACATCCTCAAGGAGTACATCGCGCAGAAGGAGTGGTGCTTCCCGATCGAGCCGGCTATGCGGCTGGTCGAGGACATGATCGAGTGGTGCACCGAGCACATGCCGCGCTGGCACCCGATCTCGATCTCGGGTTACCACATCCGCGAGGCCGGCTCCACGGCCCAACAGGAGCTCGCCTTCACCCTCAAGGACGGGTTCACCTACGTGGAGAAGGCGATCCAGCGCGGCCTCGACGTCGACGACTTCGCGCCCCGACTGAGCTTCTTCTTCAACGCCCACATCGACTTCTTCGAGGAGATCGCGAAGTACCGGGCGGCGCGGCGGATCTGGGCCCGGGAGATGCGGGACACCTTCGGCGCCAAGCGCGAGGAGTCGTGGCGGATGCGCTTCCACACGCAGACCGCGGGCGTCTCGCTGACCGCCCAGCAGCCGGAGGTGAACATCGTCCGCACGGCGATCGAGGCACTCGCCGGCGTCCTCGGCGGCACCCAGTCGCTCCACACCAACTCATACGACGAGGCGCTCGCCCTGCCGACGGAGGAGGCGGTCCGCATCGCGCTGCGCACGCAGCAGGTGATCGCCCACGAGACCGGTGTCACCAACACGATCGATCCCCTCGGGGGCTCCTACTTCGTCGAGACGCTCACCGACGAGATGGAGCGCGCTGCCTATGAGTACTTCGCGCGCATCGACGAGCTCGGCGGCATGGTGGAGGCGATCAAGCAGAACTTCCCCCAGCGTGAGATCGCCGACGCCTCCTTCCGCTACCAGCAGGAGGTCGATGCCAAGCAGCGGATCGTCGTCGGGGTGAACGACTACCTCCTCTCCGATGACGAGAAGATCCGGATCCTCCGGATCGACCCCGAGCTGGAGAGAAAGCAGCAGGGCAGGGTGGAGGCCACCAAGGCCGCCCGCGACTCCGCCGAGGTGGAGCGCACGCTCAGCGAGCTCAAGGCTGCCGCCGCCACCGACGCCAACCTGATGCCGCCGATCCTCGACTGCGCCCGGGCGAGGGTCTCGGAGGGTGAGATGGTCGCCGCGCTCCAGCAGGTCTTCGGCTCCTACACCGAGCTGCCGGTTTTCTAAAGATCACGCGCCGGCACCCGCGTACGGATACTTGGTGGTATGACTCCGGCCAGTGAGGAGAGGTAAGCCGGGAAGACTCGCGGGACTGCTGATTCTGACCATGCTCTTCGGCGTCGGGGTCGCCTACGCGGCCAGCCAGGGGTCGGTGGGCGTGATCGGGCCCTCCACCGGTATCCAGCCATCGGGTCGCCACCTCGAGCCGGAGGGCAAGCTGACCCAGCTCGGCAACCTTCCGACGGGCGGGGCCATCACCACTAACGGACGTTACCTCTGGGCCCTCTCCACGGGCCGCGGTCGCAACGACGTCCGCATCGTCCAGGTGGCGAAGATCCCTTGCAAGGGCAAGAAGAAGGGGAAGAAGGGGTCGGCGGCCGAGGCGAAGCAGACAGGCTCGAAGAAGTGCAACCGCCGCGCCGGCAAGCAGGTCGGCAGGGTCGTGCAGACCATCCCGTTCCCCGGCCTTACCGGGGGGGTCGCGATGTCGCCGGACGGCCGCACCGCATTTGTTTCCGGCGTCGCCGATTCGAGCCATCGGGGGGAGCAGGTCGACCCGAGCACCCCGGGTCTGCAGGGTGACGTCATCCACGTCCTCCGCTACGACCCGAAGACCGGGATCGCGACGCGGACAGGCCTGATCCCGGTGCCGCCACCCGGCGATGCCGCGCCGTACCAGGACTTTCCGCCGAACACGACCCAGCGCCTATCGTGGCCGCGGGATATCGCGGTGAGCCCGAACGGCCGGACGCTGCTCGTGGCCCTCAACCTCGCCGACGCGGCCGCGCTCATCGACACGAGGACAGGCAACGTCCGCTACGTCAACGTCGGCCACTACCCGTACGGGGCCGGGATCACCACCGACGGCCGCTATGGCCTGGTGAGCAGCGAGACCCATGGAACCGTCTCGGTCATCGACCTGGCGGCGGGCAATGTGGTGAAGATCCTCCAGGTTGCGCCCCCACTCTCCCATCCCGAGAGCATCGCCGTCGACCCGAAGGCGCCACTCGCCTTTGTGGGGAACGCGAACCAGGACACGATCACGGTGATCGACACCAAGTCGCTATCTGTGGCGCGGACCCTCTCGGTCGAGCGGCCGCAGGGCGTCGGGACCTCGCCGACCTACGTGAGCGTCACCCCAGACGGCTGCGACCTGCTCTCGGCCGACTCCGGCGAGGACGCCATCGCGGTTTTCGCTCTGTCGAAGGGAAGGCGTTGCGGAGAGTCCGGTAAGCCCCCGGGAAAGAAGAAGGGAAAGAAGCAGACTGCGTCCACGACTCAGCTGGCCGCCGAGCACAAGGGGCAGGGGAAGTCCGGGGGCCGGCAGGCCAAGAAGTTCCAGCTCGTCGGGCGGATCCCGACAGGCTCGTATCCGACGATGGCCGCGGCTACGCCCAAGCATCGTCAGCTCGTCTGGGTCTCCGCGCGCGGGCTCGGAGTGGGCCCCAATCCGCACGGCCCCAACCCGAACACCGGCGACGACACCTATCTGGATCAGTATCTGCCCTCGATCGTCGACGGCGCCTCCGGGGTGCTCAATTACCCAAGCGACCGGAAGGTCCGCAAGCTGACACCGATCAGCGACAGGCAGGTGATCCCCGCCGACGCCCGCACGGCACCTGCCGACACCCCGATCCGGGCCGGCGGCCCGATCAAGCACGTCTTCTACATCGTGCGCGAGAACCGGACCTACGACCAAATGCTCGGCGACGATTCACGCGGCGACGGCGATTCGGCCCTCGAGTTGTTCGGTCCGACGATCACTCCAAACCTGCACGCCCTGGTCCAGCGCTTCCCGCTGCTCGACCACGTCTACGCGAACTCGGAGGCATCGATCGATGGCCACTACTGGACGGCCGCCGGCGCCGTTTCCGACTACGTGACCAAGAACTGGCACCAGAACTACGCGGGCCGTAACCGGCCCTACGACTTCGGCTCGTACGAAGTCAGCGCTCCGCCCAAGGGCTACATCTTCCAGCGCATGCTCGAGAGCGGGGTCTCGTTCTACAACTACGGCGAGGCGCTGGCCGGCATCTCACCTTTCCCGGACAAGGACCGGACCCCGGAGCAAACGGCCCAGAATGCGGAGGTCCTCGACATCGGCCATACCGACGTGCAGGTCGTCGGCGGCTGTTACGACAGCGACATCTCCATCTTCGACACGCCGGCGATCGGTCCGAAGGTGGGCAACGTCTACGACTCGAGCCTGCCGCCGGGGTCGCAGCCCGGCGATGCTTCCAGGTTCACCTGCTTCAACAACCGGCTTCAGGCTCAGCTTGCGAGCAACTCGGTCCCGACCTTCAACTATCTGTCGTTGCCGCTCGATCACACGGAGGGCCTCGCTCCCGGCAAGCGGACCCCGGACGCCGACATCGCCGACAACGACTGGGCCCTCGGGCAGATCGTCGACTCCATCTCGCACTCCTCGATTTGGAACAGCTCCCTGATCCTGGTGGTCGAGGACGATTCGCAGAACGGCGCCGACCACGTGGACGCGCATCGCATCCCCGCTCTGGCGATCAGCCCCTACACCCAGCAGGGCGCTGTGGTCCACGGCCGCTACGACCAGCTCTCGTTCCTGCGGACGCTCGAGATCATCGCGGGCCTGCCCTCGGTCAACCTCGGCGAGGCCCTGGCGGTGCCGCTCTATGACGCGGTCACTCCGAGCGCGGGCAACTCGGCGCCGTACAACGCGATCATGCCGAGCGTCAACTTGACCGGCACCAATCCGGCCACCGCAGAGAACATCGCCGCCGCGAAGGGCCAGCCCCTGGATGCGACCGACCAGGTGCCCCAGCGGGTCCTCGACGCGATGCTCTGGCATTACCGCCACGGGTTCGGGTCCCAGCCGCCGCCGCCGGGGCCGAACGCCTCAACCCAGGACAGCAAGAGGGTGGATGACGACTCCATTGACGTCAACAGCCTCGTGCGCGAGCTCCGCGGCCTGCCGAGCAGGCCCGACCGAGACAGGGACGGCTAGGGCTAGGCGGCGCGCTGCCGCGAATCGATGATCACGATGACCTCGCCGACGGGGCCCAGCTCAGACCCGGCGAGGAACATGCGGCCGATGCCCCGCCGCGCGGACTCCGTCCTGGCGAGGGCACACGCATCGTCGTGATCGAGACCGCTTGCAAGCACCTTCTCCCCGTGCCTGCGGTTCAGAAAGAGAACGTCGTACACCGCGTTGCCTCCTCTTGGGATTCCCCTTTTCACTTCCCATTCTCGTCTCGGATTACCGCTCTGAAAACCGTAGAAACTTCCTGTTCAACTACGGTTAAGTCGCTACCGAGCATCGATCTCCCCTAATAGTGCCGACCGAGCCCGCCAGAAAAATCAGGATCGTCGTCGCCAAGCCGGGTCTAGACGGTCACGACCGCGGGGCCAAGATCATCGCCCGGGCGCTGCGCGACGCCGGCATGGAGGTGATCTACACCGGGCTCCACCAGACGCCGGAGCAGATCGCTGAGACAGCGATCCAGGAGGACGCCGACGCGGTCGGGCTCTCGATCCTGTCAGGGGCGCACATGACCCTGGTCCCGCGCGTGGTCCAGCTGCTCGCCGATCAGGGCGCGGAGGACGTGGTCGTCACCGTGGGGGGGACGATCCCGGCCGACGACATCCCCGAGCTGAAGAAGCTCGGCGTCGCCGAGGTCTTCACGCCCGGCGCGCCAACCGACGAGATCGTCGAGTTCGTGGAGAGAGCGGTCAAGGGCCGCCAGGCCGCCTTCGGCCGCGAGCTAGGCAAGCCGGGGCTAGTACCCGTAGCCGCCGCTCGAGCCGCCGCTGGAGCTCGTGCTCCCGCCGGCGGAGGTGCCGCCCGTGGTGGCGGTCACACCGCCCTGGGTGCTGTTGGCCTTCGCCCCCGCATTGGTGGCGGCGGGTGTGCTCGAGCCGCTCGAGTCGTTGCTGCTGCCGCCGCAGGCCGCCACGCCCGCCGCGAGCGCGACCGCGCAGATCCCGACGAGAACCAGACGATGTATGCGCTTCACGGGTGCTCCTTTATCTTGAGATGCCGTGCCCGATCCCTCCTGGCATGTACTACGCGGGCCGCGGCGCCGGGGATTGCCCCAATCTCAGGCGGCGCCTTGAACGTAGGAATGGGTGTGGACCCATCCGATGAGGCTCTGCTCGCCGGCTACGCGACCGGTGACCCGCGCACTGCGGCGGCGTTCGTCCGTCGCTTCCAGGGACGTGTCTACGGCCTGGCGCTGACCATCGTGCGCCAGCCGGCCCTCGCCGAGGAGGTCGCCCAGGAGACATTCACACGCGTCTACCGGCACGCCGGCAACTATGACGCGCGCAAGGGCCGGGTTTCGACCTGGCTTCTGTCCATCGCCCGCAACCTCGCCATCGACGTGACCAGGCTGAAGCGGCTCGACCCGGTCGATCCCGAGGTGATCGAGGCCGAGCTCACCATCGAGTCACATACACCCGGGGCCGACGAGGCGGGCCTGCAGCCGGACGAGCGCGACGAGCTGCGCTCGGCGATCACCGAGCTCCCGGACGACCAGCGCCGGGCCATCGTGCTGTCCGCGTACATGGGGCGGACCGCCCGCGAGATCAGCGATCTCGACGACGTTCCCCTCGGCACCGTCAAGACTCGCATCCGGACCGCGATGCTGAAGCTGCGCTCGGAGTTGGAGGTGCACGGCTGATGGATCCGCGCTGCGAGGAGACACGCGAGCTGGCGGCCGAGCTCGCCCTCGGGATCGTCGAGGGCGAGGAGCGCGGCCGCACTCTCGAGCACCTCGCTGACTGCCCCGACTGCCGCATGCGGGTCGATCAGCTCTCCGAGGTGGCGGACGAGCTGCTGCTGCTCGCCCCGCACCGCGAGCCCCCGGTGGGATTCGAGTCCCGGGTGCTTGCCCAGGTGCTGCCCAAGCCGGAGCGGAAGCGCCGGCGCCGGCTGCGCTTGGTGCTGGCCCCGGCCGCCGCAGCCGTGGCGGCGGCCGCGATCGCCCTCGCGATCGTCTCGCCGGACCTGCGGCTCGCCTCCCACTACCGGCAAACCCTCGACCAGGCGAACGGCAAGGAGTTCGAGTCCTACGCGCTGCGCGGGGCCGGGGATGCGCATGTCGGCACCGTCTTCAGCTATGAGGGCTCGCCCTCCTGGGTGCACATCGACGTCGATGCGGGAAACCGCGCGGGGCTGACGTCCGCCGAGCTGGTCACCGACGAGGGAGGCCAGGTGCCGCTGCGCTGGTTCCACCTCGATTCCGCAGGCGGGTCCGGCGGCTCGATCCCGGTCGATCCGAAGCAGGTCTCCGTCCTGCGGCTCACGGGCGCGCCGGGCACAACGCCACTGGTCGCCAGGTTCAACGACTAGCCGACCGACCGGCGCTGGGCGGTTGGATTCGGCGCGCGCGGGGTATGCGTGCCTCCGGATGACCGATTGACTGGTCAGTCAGCCAGCCGGAATCGCTAATATCTCGCGCCGCCCCCGTTGTTGCACGGGGCTCCGCAGGAGTCACCCGGTATGCGAGGGGCTCCGCAGGCGAAGCCGCGGAGCCACCCGTTTGAAAGAGAGGACCGAACTTGAAGATCTGCGTGCTCGTCAAAGAGGTCCCGGACGCCGCCGTCGACAAGCGGATCGACCCGGAGACCAAGCGCCTGGACCGTTCAGGCGAGAAGAACCTCAACCCTTTCGATACCCACGCCCTCGAGGCCGCGATGCAGGTCAAGGAGGGTGGCGCCGACGTCGAGGAGATCGTCGCCGTGACGATGGGCCCCGAGAGCGCCGTGCGCGCCCTTCACAAGGCCGTCGCCCTGGGCGCCGACCGTTCCGTCCACCTGAGCGACGACGCGCTGGTCGGCTCCGACGTGTGCGCGACCGGGTACGCCCTCGCCAAAGTGCTGGAGTCGGAGAGTCCGGACCTGGTCCTGCTCGGCCAGCAGTCAGATGACGGCGAGTGCTACACGATCGGCGCGGTGGTGGCCGATCACCTGAAGATGCCGTCGCTCACCCAGGTGATCAAGATGGACGTCGCCGACGGCAAGCTCACCTGCGAGCGCCAGGCCGAGTACGGCTACGACACCGTCGAGGTCGAGATGCCGGCCGTGATCAGCGTCGGCGACGCGATCAACGAGCCTCGCTACCCGAGCCTGAAGGCGATCATGGGCGCGAAGAAGAAGCCGCTCGACACCAAGGCGATCGGCGACGTCGGCATCGAGGGCGAGAGGGTGGGGGAGACCGGCTCGCGCACCGCCGTCCTCGAGCTGAAGCCGCCTCCCCAGAAGGAGTCCGGGGAGATCATCGAGGACGAAGACACCAACGAGACGGTCGAGAAGATCGTCGCCTGGCTCGACGAAAGGAAGCTGATCTAAATGGGAGGCATCCTGGTCTACGCCCTGCACGACGACGAGGGCAACTTCAACAAGAACTCCCTGGGCGCGCTCTCCGAGGCCGCGAAGCTGGCCGGCGAGCTGGGCGCCGACGCCGCTGCGGTGGTTGTCGGCGACGTCGCCGATGACGCAGCGGCGGGCCTGGGCGCCTACGGGGTGAAGAAGGTCTACCGCGCCAAGGAGGCCCCGGAGGGCCTCGCGCAGCCGATCGTCGACGTGATGGCCAAGGTCATGCAGGACAACGACTTCTCCTACGCGCTCTTCGGTGGCGGCCTGCTGGGCTTCGAGATCGGCGCCGGCCTGACCGCGCGGCTCAATGCGGGCGTGACCATGGAGGTCACGCAGGTGAACGTCCAGGACGGCAAGCTCGTCGCCGAGCGACCGATCCTCCAGGACTCCCAGATCGCCGACGTGGGCTATGTCGAGGAGCCCGGGATCATCATCGGGCGCCTCAACGCATTCGACGAGAACGAGTCCGGCGGCACCGCGGAGGTCGAGGACGTCCAGGTGGAGCTCTCCGACTGGTCGACAAAGGCCAAGATGGTGAAGCGCGGTGAGCAGCGCGGCGCCGACGTCAACATCGAGGACGCCGACATCCTGGTCGGTGGTGGCCGCGGCCTGGGCAAGGCGGAGAACTTCGAGATGGCCGAGCAGCTGGCCAACTCAATGGGTGGTGCGGTGGCCGCCACGCGCGCCGTGGTGGACGCGGGCTGGTACCCGTACGCCGCTCAGATCGGGCAGACCGGCAAGACGGTCGCCCCGAACCTCTATCTGGCTCTCGGGATCTCCGGGGCGATCCAGCACAAGGTCGGCATGCAGAACTCGGAGAACATCCTGGCCATCAACAAGGACCAGAACGCTCCGATCTTCGAGTTCTCGGACCTGGGCGTTGTAGGCGACCTCCACAAGATCGTCCCCAAGCTGACCGAGGCGATCAAGGCCAAGAAGGGCGGCTGATGCAGGTCGAGCCCGCTGAGTTCCCGCCGCCCGTCAAGCCGGCGGAGGAGTTCATCGCACCGATCATCGATCCCGAGGAGGAACGGATCGAGGTCGGCGTGGCGATCGTGGGCGGAGGCCCCGCCGGGCTCGCCTGTGCGATCAAGGTGATGCAGCTGATCGAGGACGACCCCGAGCTGACAGAGAAGCTCGGCGAGGTCCCGGTGGCGGTGGTGGAGAAGGGCAAGACGCCCGGAGCACATCTCCTCTCCGGGGCCAATATGCACCCGTCGGCCATGAAGGAGCTCTTCCCGGACCTCGATCCCTCGGATTGGCCCGTCTACCAGGAGGTCACGAAGGACGCGGTCTACCTGCTCACCAAGCGGATGGCGCTGCCGCTCAAGCCGATGCCGCCCAACTTCCGCAACCACGGCAACTACGTCACCTCGGTGGCCAAGCTGGGGCGCTTCCTCGCCGAGAAGGCGGAGGAGGCGGGGGTCTACATCCTCAGCGAGACCGCCGCGGACAAGCTGTTGGTCGAGGATCGCATCGTCCGTGGGGTCCGCTCGGGGGACAAGGGCCGGGGCAAGGAGGGGGAGAAGCTCTCCAACTTCGAGCCCGGATCCGACGTGGTCGCCAGGGCGACCGTGCTCGCCGAGGGCACTCTCGGGCATCTCACGGGGGCCGCCCTCGACTACTTCGATCTTCGCGGGCCGAACGCCCAGCGCTGGGAGATCGGCGTGAAGGAGGTCTGGGAGGTCGAGAAGCCCCTCGACCGGGTCATCCACACGATGGGCTGGCCGCTTCGCAAGCGTGCCAAGTGGAACGAGTTCGGCGGCAGCTTCATCTACCCGATGGGCGAGGACAAGGTCTGCATCGGCCTGGTGGTCGGCCTCGACACCACCGACGCCACCTTCTCCTGCCACGACGCGCTGCAGGAGCTGAAGACGCATCCCTTCGTCAGGAAGATCCTCGACGGGGGCAAGCGGATCGGCTGGGGCGCGAAGACGATCCCGTCCGGCGGCTACTGGTCGATGCCGAAGCGGCTTTCGAGTCCCGGCATGATGATCACCGGCGACGCGGCCGGCATGGTCAACGTGCCGACGCTGAAAGGCATCCATTACGCGATGCACTCCGGCATGTACGCGGCCGAGGCGATCGTCGAGTCGCTCAAGAAGGATTCGGTCAACTTCGAGAACTACGAGCGCAAGGTGAAGCACTCGGTCATCGAGGAGGACCTCTACGAGTCGCGCAACATGCGCCAGGTCTTCTCGAAGGGCTTCTTCGTCGGTGGCGCGCTGGCGAGCGCGATGACGATCACCAAGGGCCACTTCCCCGGCGGCCACTGGAAGGCCGAGCCGGATGCGGAGATCCCGGTGGAGATCGACGGCGCGCGCCAAGAACTACCCGAAGCCGGACAACAAGTATCTGTTCGACAAGCTCAACTCGGTGTTTCTATCGGGGAACGCGACCCGCGACGATGCGCCCAACCACATCCGGATCCAGGAGCGGGTGCCGCGGGAGATCGCGCAGACCTGGGTGTCGATGTGCCCCGCGCAGGTTTACGAGATCCCGGAGGAGGAGCTCGAGAGCGGCGCCCAGACTGTCGACGTGCAGGTGACGCCGTCGAACTGCGTGCAGTGCGGCGCCATCACGGCCAAGGGCGGCCGCCTGACGCTGCCCGAGGGCGGCGACGGCCCCCTCTATCAAGAGGTCTAGGTTCCCGGCTTCGCGATCAGGTCGCGGCTGTGGCCGCGCATCAGATCGCGGCCACGAGCGGCCGCCCATCACAAGTCGCTGCGGGCTTCGCCCTTCGCTCCTGAGTGGAGCGGCCTGGTGGCCGCGCATCAGATCGCGGCCACGAGCGGCCGCGCATCACAAGTCGCTGAGGGCTTAGCGATTAGCTACTGAGTGGAGAGGACTGGTGGAAGAGCATCAGATCGAGGAGAAGAGAGGCAGAGCATCACAAGTAGCTGCGGGCTTAGCGATTCGCTACTGAGTGGAGCGGACTGGTGGCAGCGCATCAGATCGAGGACACGAGCGGCAGCGCATCACAAGTAGCTGCGGGCTTAGCGCTTCGCTCCTGAGTGGAGCGGCCTGGTGGCCGCGCATCAGATCGCGGCCACGAGCGGCCGCCCATCACAAGTCGCTACGGGCTTCGCCCTTCGCTCCTGAGTGGAGCGGCCTGGTGGCAGCGCATCAGATCGCGGACACGAGCGGCCGCGCATCACAAGTCGCTACGGGCTTCGCCCTTCGCTCCTGAGTGGAGCGGCCTGGTGGCCGCGCATCAGATCGCGGCCACGAGCGGCCGCCCATCACAAGTCGCTACGGGCTCGCCCTTCGCTCCTGAGTGGAGCGGCCTGGTGGCCGCGCATCAGGGGCCACGAGCGGCCGCCCATCACAAGTCGCTACGGGCTCGCTTCGCTCGAGGGAGGCTAGTGGCCGCTAGGGAGTAGAGCTGCCGGAGGCGTTCGCGCCGACGAAGGCCGCGACGTCCTGCGCCTCCTTGCCGGTGACGAGATTGCGGGGCATGTTGCCCGTCTTTCCGCCTGCGCCTTGGCTGTGCTGCCCGCCGCCGGTCCGGATCGCATGCAGGACATCCGCCTCGTTGACGGCGATGTCGTCCAGGTTCGGCCCGATCTGACCGACGGTCCCGGCTGCGTCGAAGGTGTGGCAGGCGCCGCAATGCTGCACGAAGAGCTCGCGTCCGTGCTGCTCGCTTGCGCTCAGGGGCTGCTCGGTCGCGCCGGCCTCCGGCGCACCGCTCTGTGAGGTCCTCTGGTTGACCGTCTCCGAGTCGCTCCCTCCGCCGCAGCCCAAAGCCGGCCCTGCGCAGAGAGCGCCAGCGATGAGACAGGCGAGCACTGAGTGGATTCGGTTCCGCATGACGCCCAACGGCTACCCGCTACACCCTCAACTATGCTCGCCGCGTGCCGGACCACACGAGCGAAACGCTCGAGCGCGAGTTCCTCGAATTCGCCCCCGATGCGGTCATCGGCGTCGACGAGAGCGGGGAGATCAAGCTCGCGAACTCCCGCACGCAGGCGGTTTTCGGCTACACACGAAAAGAGCTGATCGGGGAGTCCGTCGAGAAGCTGGTGCCCGAGGGGGTCAGGCCCAGCCACGTCGGGCATCGGGATCGCTATTTCGAGGCGCCGCGCACACGCCCGATGGGCGCCGGCCTCGACCTCCACGCACGTCGCAAGGACGGGAGCGAATTTCCCTGTGAGATCTCGCTCTCGACGGTGGCCACCGAAGAGGGGATGATGGCCCTTGCCGCGATCCGCGACATCACCGACCGCCGGCGCGACCGGGACGAGCTTCGCCGGGCGGTTCGCAGGCTGCAGGCGGCGACCGACGTCGCGCTCGCGGTGGGCGGCGAAACCGATCTGAATCGCGTGCTGGAGGCGATCGTCGAGCGAGGCCGGGCGCTCGTCGAGGCCCGCGCGCTGGTCATCATGCTGAAGGAGGGCGACGAGCTCGTGGTGGGAGCCACTGCCGCAATCGCGGAGGGCCTGGACCCCAAGGTCTCACAGCTCAAGCTTCCCGCTTCGGAGGCGTCGGAGCAGGTCCTGCTGGGCAGGTTCACGGGGTCTGATCTCGGCGCGAGGGAGAGCGGCCGAGCGTTGATCGCGCCGCTCCTCTTCCGCGGCGACCCGCTCGGGGTGGTGGTGGCCCTGGACCGGATCGGCGAGCCCGGGCGCTTCGACGACGAACACCAGCGGCTGCTCGAGGCCTTCGCGGCCAGTGCGGCGACCGGGGTGGCGACCGTGCGGTCGATGGCCGAGGAGCGGCTGCAGAACACGATCGACGCGGCGGAGCAGGAGCGTAGCCGCTGGGCCCGCGAGCTGCACGATGAGACGCTGCAGGCGCTGGCGGTGCTGCGTATGCGGCTCTCGTCCGCGCTGCGGGAGGACACCGACGAACAGCTGTACGCCACCAGCCAGGCGGCAGTCGCGCAGATCGACGATGAGATCGTGAAGCTCCGGCGCCTGATCACCGAGCTGCGGCCCGCATCACTCGACACGATCGGCCTCGAGGCTGCGCTGCAGGCGCTGGTGGAGCAGCATCAGCAGGGGGCGAGCATGGAGGTCGACTGTGAGCTCGAGCTACCGCGCGAGGAGGACGCCCGCCCGACGCCGATTCTCGAGACGGCCGTCTACCGGCTGGTCCAAGAGGCACTCAATAACGTCGCGAAGCACTCGATGGCGCGGCGGGCCGGTCTCACGGTGCGCTCGTCACGCAACGCCATCGAGATCGAGGTGAAGGACAACGGGGTCGGCTTCGAGCCGGCGCTCGTCCGGGAGGGATTCGGCCTGGTCGGAATGCGCGAGCGCGCGGCGCTGCTCGGAGGCACCCTGGAGGTTCGCTCGACCAGGGGAACGGGGACGCGGGTCCGGGCGGAGATCCCGCTTACCACCCGCGCTGAAGACCTGCCCTAAACGGGTTGCTCCTGGGGAGCACCCTCACACATCGATGAGGCCGCGCTCGATCGCGTAGCGGACGAGCTCGGAGCGGGTGGTCATCGCCAGCTTCTGCTGGATGTGCGCCCTGTGGGACTCGACGGTCCGCACGCTCAGGTAGAGCTGCTCGGCGATCTCGTTGTTGGTGTGGCCGAGCGCTATCAGCCGCAGGACCTCGAGCTCACGCTCCGAGAGGTCGTCGGGTGTCGCCGCGTCAGGCTCGGCCGCCAGCCGGGCGCCCAGCTCAGGCTGCAGGTAGGTCCTGCCTTCCGCGGCCATCCGTACGGCCTTGACCAGCTCCTCGCTGGCCGCCTCCTTCAGGATGTAGCCGAGGACCCCCGCCTGGAGGGCCTCGCGGGCGAACGCGGTCTCGTCCTGCATCGTGAGCACGACGATCTCGGTGTCGGGCGACTGTTCCCTGATCGACGGGATCGCCGTCAATCCGGAACCGCCGGGCATGTTGATGTCGAGGATCAGCACCTTGGGGTGGTGCCCGTTGACGTAGCGGCCGGCGGAATCCGCGTCACCGGCCTCGGCGACGACCTCGATGTCGGGTTCCCGCTCCAGCATCAGACGGAGAGCGCTGCGGACGACGGCGTGGTCATCCGCGAGAACTACGGAGATCATCTCTGGCGTCACCTCCCCTGAACTCGCCACGACTCGTAATGTAACTCCGCCCGCGAACACAGGCGTCACACGTAGAAGACCGCAACTCAATGTCCCCGGCGCGGTTTATTTGGGCGTGGGGAAGGGAGCGTCAACGAAGACTGCGATGGCGGCGCCGTGGGGCCGGCGGCGGCTCACCTTGGCGATGCTGCTCACGGCGCTGCTCTGTGCGGCGGTCGCGATGACGCCGAGCGGCTCCGAGGCGAAGAAGAAGCACGCCGCGAAGCAGAAGCGGCCGAACATCGTCCTGATCATGGACGACGACCAATCCGTCAACCTGCAGCAGTTCCTGACCAAGACGAACGCGGACATCGCGGCCCGCGGGGTGACTTTCGACAACTCATTCGTCAACTACTCGCTCTGCTGCCCCTCGCGCTCGACGATGCTGACGGGCCAGTACGCGCACAACCACGGGGTGCGTGGAAACCAGCTCCCCTCGGGCGGCTACAGCAAGCTGGCTCCGACGCTCGGGAACACGCTGCCGGTCTGGTTGCAACGCGCCGGGTACTACACGGCGCACATCGGCAAGTTCCTGAACGGCTACGGCGCCACCGGGCCCGACACAGACGTCCCGCCCGGCTGGAACGAGTGGTACGGCTCGATTGACAATCCAGACCAATTCACGGGCGGCACGTACACCGCCTACGGCTACACCCTCAATGAGAACGGGCAGATCATCCACTACGGATCGACCCCAGACATCGTCGATCCCGCCACCTATCAGACCGACGTCTACTCGGAGAAGGCGGCCGATTTCATCAGGCGGCGGGCCCCGAGCAACAAGCCCTTCTACCTCTCGGTCGCGCCCCGCGATCCCCACTCCGAGGCCGCTTCTTGCGACTGCGCCGGGGACAACCCGCGCGCCGCGCGCCGCTACGAGGGCCACTTCGCGGGCCTCGATGCGCCCCGGAATCCCGACTTCAACGAGGCCGATGTCTCGGACAAGCCCTCCAACATCAAGAACCTGCCGCTGCTCAATCAGGCCGGCATCAACGGGGTCGACGCCCGCTATCGCGCCCGCGCGGAGGCGGTGCTGGGTGTCGACGATCTCGTCCAGAACGTCGTCAGCACGCTCGAGCAACAGGGCGAGCTGAAGAACACGGTGCTCATGTTCACGTCCGACAACGGCTTCTTCCACGGCGAGCACCGGGTGCCGCAGGGCAAGGTCCGCCTCTATGAGCCGTCGATCAGGGTGCCGCTCCTGATCCGCGGCCCCGGAGTGCCGAAGGGTGTCCACCGCCGCCAGCCGGTCGGGAACGTGGACCTGGCGGAGACAGTCCTCGATTTCGCCCACGCGAAGGCGGGGCGAAAAGAGGACGGCATGTCGCTGCTGCCGATCATGGGCAAGAAGCGGTACTGGCCGGGCCGCGCTCTCGACCTGGAGACGTACTTCGTCCCGGACACGACGGAGGACCCGGAGGACCCGCCGCTCAACTACCAGGGGGTGCGCACGGACCGTTACCTCTACGCGAACTACGGCACCGGCGAACAGGAGCTCTACGACCTGCGCAACGACCCGTTCGAGCTGCAGAATGCGGTCAACAACCCGGCTTACGCGCGGGTCAAGAACTCCCTGCAGCAGCTGCTCGCCGGCGTGGCCAACTGCGCCGGAAAGCGATGCCGGGCGCGACCGGCCTTGAAGCTGAAGGCCAAGAACTGCTCGGTGGCCATGGTGGCCGGCAAGGGAGACCCGCAGGAAGCCACCTTCTACCTGCGCGGCAAGAAGGTCGGCCGCGACGCGAAGCCACCGGTCCGCATGAAGCTCCACCACGCCTCCTCGGGCGATCGCCTGGAGGCGGTGACGAGCTCGCTGGACGGCCGGACGGTCAGCCTGAAGAGCAAGCTGCGCGGTTGCTGACCTAGGCGCGCGCGGTCGCGCGCTCCCGGGAAAAGTCCCGGATCAGCTCGGCGAGGCGCTCCGGCTGGTCCTCCGAGACGAACGTGTAGGAGTCTTCGATCCTCTCGAGCGTCGCGCCGCGAATGGTCTCGGCCAGCCGCTCCGCATAGGAGATCTTGAAGAAGCGATCCTCCACGGCCCAGGCGAGCAGCGCCGGCCGCTCGAAGTCGCGCAGCTTCTCCGCCGCCTCGATCGTGTAGCGAGGATCGATCCCGCGCAGGACCTTGACGGTGTCGCGGCGGATGGCGCGGTCGGCCAGGAACGGTTCGACCCATTCGCGGGTCGGAGCGGCGGCGAAGTCGCGTTTGATGAGCCAGCCGTAGGCGATCGGCAGCCGCCGCATCGGGGCGAGCCGCATGCCCTGCAGGGTCGCGGTGAGCATCCCCGGCACACGCGCCGCGTATTGCAGCGGACGGAAAGCGGGCGGCAGGAAGTTCTCGAACGCGTCGCAGTTGGTCAGCACCAGCCGCCCGATCCTCTCGGGATGGTTCGCGGCCGTGATCTGCGAGATCGCGCCGCCGGTGTCGTTGGCGACCAGCGTGACGTCCTGGAGCTCGAGTGCCTGCAGGAACCCCTCGATCAGCCGGGCCAAACCCGGGGGGGAGAGGTCGGCGTCGGGATTCATGGGAGTCACGTGCGAGCCCAGCGGAAGATCGGGGACGATGCAACGAAAGCGGTCGGAGAGCAGAGGCGTCACCTTGCGCCACAGCCGTCCGTCGACCAATAGGCCGTGGACGAAGACGATCGGCGGGCCCTCGCCCGACTCTCGGTAGCGGATCGTTCCCTGCGGGAGCTTCACCTCGTTCATGCGGGCCTCCTCAGGTTGCGGAATTGGCTGCGGATGAAGGTGGGCCAGGAGCGCGGGCTCGCCAGCACCGCCTTGATCAGGGGCGTCGCGTCGAGATACGCCAGGCGTTCGATCGCCTTGCTGTCACGGAGCTTGATCCGGTCGCAGGTGCGCATCGTGAACCGGCGCCGGCCCACCGTACCCTCGAGACGCAGCTCGATGTAGGCCACGTCCCCCCTCCCGGACCAGTTCTCGACCGTGCCGTGCAGGTCCGGCACGAGGTCGAACAGCGGCCGGGCGAACTCCTCCCGGAAGCCCCGCTTGCCGACCACGGGGCGGAGCGAGGGCTGAATCATCCGAACCTGGTCGTCGAGCCAGGGATCGAAGTGGTCGCAGAAGCTGTCGGCGTCGACCGGGTTCGCCCAGCCCTCGGCGAACATCTCGACCCAGGCGGCCGCCGCGGTAGCGGCGGCCGTAGATTCGGCGGCGGTGTTTGTGGCCGCCGTTGATGGCGAAGCCGTGACTTCCTTGTCTGTCGCGGTCGCCATCACTCACCCCCGAGCTGGCGCTGCAGCTCCCTCGAGTCCAGGTAGGTCTGCTTGCTGGCGACCAGGCCGCCGCGGACCTCGATCACGTCGACGCAGTCCACCTCGACCCTGGCCCCGCGATCGCCGAGAGACTCACCCTCCACCTCGATCTCGCCCTCCACGGTGCCGGTCATGCTCGACTCCAGCACCCAGAAGTCCTCGCCGACGTGCAGGGCGCGCTCCGCGAAGTTGATGTCCGGCAGCAGCGCGAGATAGGCGGCGAAGGCCTCGCGGACAGCCTCCTTGCCCTCGGCCGGGGCGGAGCCGGCGGCGTGGGCGACGAAGACGCACTCGTCGGCGTGCAGGTCCATGATCGCGTCGAGGTCCTGGCGGTTCCAGGCCTCCCCGTAGCGCTCGGCCAGCATGCGGATCGCCGTGGTTGAGGAGTCGGTCGCGGTCGGTGTCATCGGGAGCCTCTCTTCGTTAATCGGGTCGCTCGGAGCGCCCTCGAATTTGGCATACAGACTGTATGTATATCTCACCTACAGGCTGTATGTCAACTCGCGCAGGCTGGGAGCGATCCTTCTCCCGCCGGTTGTGTTCTTGAGCCTGGCTAGACTTGAACAGACGATGAAGGCAGATATCCACCCCGAGTACGTCCTCTCGCACGTCCACTGCTCGTGCGGGAACGACTTCTATACGCGCTCCACGAAGCCAGAGCTGCACGTGGAGATCTGCTCGCAGTGCCACCCCTTCTACACGGGCAAGCAGAAGCTGGTTGACACCGGGGGCCGGGTCGAGCGATTCCGGCGCCGGGCAGCCAAGCGCGCCCGTTGAGCCCCGAGCCCGACCCGCGGTCCAACGGGGCGCGTCCCGCGCGCGCCCAGTCCGAGCGGATGCCGGACGGCAAGCCGGTTGCGGTGGGCGACGCCCCGGTCGGCGGCCAGGCGGTGCTCGAGGGTGTGATGATGCGAGGCGTCTCGACCTGGTCGGTCGCCTGCCGCACCCCGGAGGAGGACATCCAGGTCACCTCCGAGCCGATCGTCTCGTGGGCCAAGCGCAGCCGTGTCCTGCGCCTTCCCGTGATCCGCGGCATCGTCGCACTCGCCGAGTCCCTCAAGATCGGCTTCAAGGCGCTCGCCATCTCCGCCAACGCGCAACTGGCCGACGGCGAGGAAGAGGAGGAGATCGGCGGCTTCACCTGGGGCCTGACGATCTTCTTCTCCCTCGTGCTCGCGGTCGGGCTCTTCTTCGTCATCCCGGTGGGCGCGACCAGCCTGATCAAGGACTGGCTCGGTTCCGCGCTCCTCTTCTGGCTGGTGGAGGGCGTCCTGCGGACTGCGATCTTCATCGGGTACCTCGCCGCGATCAGCCGCCTGCCTGACCTGCGGCGGGTCTTCCAGTACCACGGGGCCGAGCACAAGACGATCTCCTGCTTCGAGGCGGGCGATGAGCTCGTGCCGGCTCGCGCCAAGGAGTACTCACGGCTGCATCCGCGCTGTGGCACCAGCTTCCTGCTGATCGTGATGGTGCTGGCGATCTTCGTCTTCGCGCCGATCGGCCTGCCTGCCTGGTACTGGCTGGTCGCTTCGCGGATCCTCGGTATCCCGCTGATCGCCGGCCTCTCCTACGAGGTCATCAAGTGGGCGGGCAAGCACCGCAACAAGAGCTGGGTGCGGGCGATCATGTGGCCGGGCCTGATGCTGCAGAACCTGACCACCCGCGAGCCGGACCTCGACCAGCTCGAGGTCGCGATCCGCGCGCTGCAGGCCGTGCTCGCAGTCGAAGATCCCTACGAGGCGAAGCGAGGCCAGGCGATCGAGATCGTCGCCTAGGGGTTGCAAGGCCGCTCTACTTTGGAGCGAAGGGCGTAGCCCGAAGCGACTTGCGTTGAGCGGCCGCAGCAACCCCGCCTGATGGCGAAGTTGCAAGGCCGCTCTACTTTGGAGCGAAGGGCGTAGCCCGAAGCGACTTGCGTTGAGCGGCCGCAGCAACCCCGCCTGATGGCGAAGCCGTGTTGTGGTCCTATAGGGACCCGAACTCGGCAACCCCGAGCAGCTCGCTCAGCTCGGAGAGCCTGAACCGCGGGTCTTCGAAGATGTCGCTCCAGGAGTAGCGCCGGAACTCATCGCCACGTGCTCGTGCCTCCCGCTCTCGGAGCCGGTCCTTGTTCCAGGAATGGTGCGAGTTGTGGAACCGGTAGCTATCCAGCTCCACGGTGAGCCGATTTTCCGGCCAGCGGCAGTCGACGCGGTGGCCGCCGGCTACTCGATTCGTGATCGGAGGTGGGAGGCCGGCTTCTTTGAGCCGCCGCAGAAACGCAGCCTCCAGCCGGCTGAGAGTGACACGGACTTCACCGTGAAGGACACGCTCGAGCTTCGCTCGCCCGGGAGCGCTCGGCAAGCGACGGAGGACTGCATCAACCTGAGCTGGAGTCGTCCGGTGCAGCACGCCCGCCTCATGGCAGGCCCGAGCGAGTGCCGGCTCGGGCAATGAAGAAGCCAGGTCCACGAGTGTTCGCAGGATGCTCGTGAGGGGGATCCCGCGCCAGTCGGCAATGTCCGTCGATGCCGTCCATGAACGGTGGGTGATGACGCCGGGCACCAAGCGCGTCGCCGGTGCGAGTACTTCTGGCCGGGGAGGGGAGCCCTTGGCCAGCCGCCACAGATGCGCGGCGGCTCGGCCGCAGAGCACGGCTCGGTCGCCGCAAGCCTTCACCGCGGCCATGTAGTGCGCCTCGCGGTTCGGCGCTCGGTGTCCGACTCGGTAGACCCCTCGATGAACGGAGATCAGGGAGCCACGTGCGAGACGACGCTTGATCTGCTCCGGCGTGATCCCAGCTCGCAGCAGCTCGCGACGCGCGACGACACCGTGTGCGCCTGCCGCGAGGCCGGCAATCGTCTCATCGGTGGAGGCTTTGCCGTCCTCGGGTCGCATAGCAACCACAAGCCGGCAAGCCCCCAGGCTCGCCCCCTTCTGCCGGTTTGCGTCCGGCACGCCCCTTTCATCCCGGGCCTCGCGTCACACTTAGACCCATGATCGATGACCTCGTCGACCAGATCGAGGGCCGCTTTGCCGAGCTGGAGCGGCAGATGGCCGACCCGGAGCTGCACTCCGACCGGGAGCGCGCCGCCGACGTGGGGCGCGAGTACCGCGAGCTTCAGCCTGCCCACGAGCTGGCACAGGAGTGGCTGAAGCTCAAGGACGACCTCGAGGGCGCCAGGGAGCTGCTCGCCGAGGATGGCGACGACCGCGAGCTCAAGACGGTGATCGCCGAGGCCCCGCCGCGACTGGAGGAGCTCGCAGAGGAGATCCGCCTGGCGATGGTGGAGCGAGACCCCAACGACGACAAGAACGTGATCGTCGAGATCAGAGCCGGGACCGGGGGGGACGAGGCCGCACTCTTCGCTGGCGACCTCTTCAAGATGCTCACCCGGTATGCCGAGCGGCGTGGCTACTCGGTGGAGACGCTTTCCCAGTCTCCGTCGGAGGTGGGCGGTTTCAAGGAGGTCACCTTCTCGATCAAGGGCGACGGGGCGTACTCGGTCTTCAAGTACGAGGGTGGGACTCACCGCGTGCAGCGCGTCCCCAAGACCGAATCGCAGGGCCGCATCCATACCTCGACTGCGACGGTGGCGGTGCTGCCTGAGGCGGAGGAGGTCGATGTCCAGATCGACCCGAACGACCTCCAGATCGACGTCTACCGCTCCTCCGGGCCGGGCGGCCAGTCCGTCAACACCACGGACTCTGCCGTCCGCATCACCCACGAGCCGACCGGGATCGTGGTCGCGATGCAGGACGAGAAATCGCAGCACCAGAATCGCGACAAGGCGATGCGCGTGCTGCGTGCCCGGCTTCTCGAACGCGAGATCGAGGAGCAGCAGAAGGAGATCGCGTCTGAACGTCGTGCGCAGGTGGGCTCCGGCGAACGCTCCGAGAAGATCCGCACCTACAACTTTCCGCAGGACCGGGTCACCGACCACCGCGTCAAGCTGACCGTGAGCGGGGTTGACCGCGTCCTCGCCGGGGACCTGGACGAGTTCACCGACGCTCTCGCTTCAGAGGAGAAGCGCAGGCGCCTGGAGGCTCAGACCGCGGAGACGACCTGAGCACCGAGACCTCGGCAGCCCGCGATGCGCTCCAGGGGGCGGCGGAGGCGCTCCAGGCCGCCGGATGCGAGACCGCTCGCCTGGACGTCGAGGTACTGCTCTCCGACGCAACCGGGTGGGACCGAGCGCAGATCGCGGCTGAGCCGGAGATGCGGCTGCCGGTCGGGGCCTCCCGCAGGTTCGCCGAGATGGTCCGCCGTCGCCTGCGGCGCGAGCCGGTCGCCTACATCATCGGCCGCAAGGGGTTCAGGCGGATCGAGCTGCTGGTAGACCGGAGGGTGTTGATCCCGCGGCCGGAGACGGAGCTGCTCGTCGAGGTGGCGCTCGAGCTGGGCCCGAGCTCGGTGCTCGATGTCGGCACGGGGAGCGGCGCGGTCGCCTTGGCCGTGGCCGACGAGCTGCCCGGAGCGAGCGTGATCGCAATCGACACCGCCTTCGACGCCGTCCGGGTCGCGCAGAGCAACACCGAGCGCCTCGGCCTGGCTGACCGGGTGGACGTCGTGTTGCGTGGCTTCGACTCGCTGGCGGGAGCCGAACCGGACGAAAGCCCGTTCGATCTGCTGCTCGCCAACCTTCCCTATGTCAGCGAAGACGACTGGGATGGTTTGCAGCCGGAGATCCGCGATCACGAGCCACGAGAGGCCCTCGTCGCGGGCACGACCGGCCTCGAGGTCATCGTGGCGCTTCTCGAGGAGCTCACGGCCCTGGCGAAGCGGCCGGCCGCAGTCGCCCTCGAGGTCGGCGAGGGACAGGCAGTCGAGGTCTCCGAACTGGTCCGCGCAGCCGGCTACGAGAAGGTGGAGATCCGCCCCGATCTCGGCGGCATCGACCGTGTCGTCCTCGGTCGATGACGGAGGTCCTTTCGGTCGAGCGCGACGGAGCCGATGCCGCCCGCAGGGCGCTCGAGCGCGTGGTGGGGGATGGCGGCGTCTTGGTCTTCCCGGCGGACACGCTCTACGGCCTGGCCTGCGATCCCCTCAACGAGGATGCCGTCGAGCGCATCCATGCGATCAAGGGGCGGGACGAGGGCAAGCCCTCGGCCGTCATGTACTTCTCGCCCCTTGCGATGCGGGAGCTCGTCTCCGGGCTGGGAGAGCGCTCACGCCAGGCGATGTCACAGCTCCTGCCGGGACCGGTGACCCTCGTAATCGCCAACTCGGCGCGCCGCTATCCGCTCGCTTCGCGTGACGACCCCGGCCGTCTCGGGGTGCGGCTGATCGAGGGCCCCCTGGCCGGGGCGATGACGCCGGTGTTCCAGACCAGCGCAAACCGCAGCGCGAAACCCGCGCCGCGGAGCTTCGATGAGATCGACGAGCCGGTCCTCGCCGCCACCGATCTGGCCATCGATGGCGGAGAGCTGATCGGCGCCCCCTCGACTGTGGTCGACTTGAGTGAGCTCGACTCGGCCGGCCGCTGGGAGGTGCTACGCGAGGGTGCCTTACCGCAGGGCGTGATCGATCGGATCCTGGGGGAGTCGGCGCCCGGCTAGCCGGCCGCCTCCTCGGCGGCCCGCTCGGCCTCCTCGTGGCTCATGTAGGCCCAGCCGCGCCGTAGCTTGTCGTCGCGCAGTTCCATCACCCAGGCGACCTCACTGCTCACGACGGCGCCGCTGACCCGTCCGGTCGCGGTCATCTGGCCGAGGACCAGCAGGCGATCGCCGACCTGGCGGAACGGGCCGATCTCCACGTGCATCTCCGAGAACATCTCGTCGACGTCCTCGAACCACGCCCGCATGCCGTTGTGCCCGTGGTAGCCGGGATCCCCCTCCACCCGGGCGGTGAGGAACGGATGCCACTCGCAGTCGGGGCTCCAGACGGCGACCCAGGCGTCCGGGTCCCTGCGGTTGTAGGCGTCGGCCAACTGGTCCAACAACTCGCGGTAGGGCTCCGCCATGGCTAGCTCGACGCCCCGGCGGCCGCCAGCGCCTCATCGAGCCCCTGGAAGAGCTCGAGCCTGCTCGCCTTGCCGTCGCGGACCTCCCAGACCATCACGGCGTCCTGACCGAAGTCCAACCCCGTCGTCCTGCCGCGGGCACGGAGGGTGAACTCCACGACGACCCGGTCGCCGACCTCGCGGAACTCATGCGGCTCCCAGCGGATCTCGTCCATGACCTCATCGAAGGAGTCGAACCAGCGGCGGATGCCGTCGGGTCCGCGATAGGTGTCGGGCTCGGAGGCGAGGCTGGCAGGCGTGGTCGCCTCGAAGTCGGAGTGGATGAAGGGGATGATCCCCTCGACACCTCTCTCGTTGAATGCATCGAAGCCTCGCTGGACGGTCTCGAGGTTCTCGCTCGGCACTGTCCCTCGCAGGCTACGGCCCAGCGGCTACGCGCGGGTGTGAGAAGTGGCCGCGACGGCGCTACGGACGAACAGCTCGCGGGCCCGCCGCCACTCGGGTGTCGCCCCGCGCTCGATCCGCTCGAGCGTCAACCCCTGCATGCCGGCGATCACCATCACCGTCAGCACCCGCGCCCGAGCGGGCGGCAGGCCATCACTGGCCTCGTTAAGCAAGCGCATCAGGACGACGCGCCACTGCTCGTTCACGGCGGCGATGGTTCGTCGGATCTCCGGGTCCACGACCGAGACCGCGGCCAGATCGAAGTAGAGGCGGGCGACCCGCTCATCGCGGTCGAGCACCCGCTCCACCCCGGTGGCCACTCCCTTGACCACCGTCTCCACGGTCTCCGCGCCCTCGACCGCTGCGAGCACCTCGTCGGTGATCAGCTCCGCGATCGTCCGGCCGGCCGCCTGGACCAGGCCCTGCTTCGAGCCGTAGTGGTAGGTGACCAGCGGCTTCGACTCGCCCGCGCGGGCCGCCACCTTGGCAATCGTCAGGCCGGCGTATCCGTCGGCCTTCATCACCTCGATGGCGGCCTCGAGGATTCGCTCGCGTGCGCCGGTGGACGGCCGGCCGCGGCGCGCCGGTGTTGCCGCCGCGCTGGCGCTGTTCATGCGGCGGCGAGCATCGCCGGGTCGAGGCCCATCGCCGCGAGCTTCTTCGAAAGCGACTTCGCGGCGTACTCGTAGATCTCCCTCGAGTGGTAGAAGGGCGTCTGGAAGTCGTACGGGTCGTCGACCCACGGCGGCACGAAGACGAGCGGCGCCACCGGCAGGCACTCCTTCAGCGTGTCTTCGACGATCTTCGCGTTCGCCCGGTCGTCCTTGATCGCGTCGGCGAGGAACTTGACGCCGAAGCCGACGTGCCGCGACTCGTCGCGGTTGACGGCCGTAAAGCCGGCGGTGAAGCCCGGGAACCAGCCTCGCTCCTTGAGCGACTTGATCATGAAGCGGGCGGCCGTCAGCGCCAGCATCCCCTCGATCACGATCATGTAGACCGTCACGCCTCGGACCAGGGACGGGAAGTCACCGGGGTCCTTGCGCAGGTCCTCGGCGCACTCATGGAGGATGCCGTTGAAGAGCGTCTCCCAGTCGTCGTTCACCACGTAGCGCTGCTTGTCGATCATGTCGCCGAGCGAGGCCGCGTCGATCTTCAGCACCTCGCGGTAGAAGCGATCCCAGAAGACGGTGTGCTTGGCCTCGTCTGAGATCTGGGTGGTGAGGAAGACCTGCGCCTCGTGGGTGGGGGCGGCCATCGCGAACGGCAGCAGCTCGACCGTCACCCGCTCCTCGCCGAGGAAGAACTCGGAGAAGCCGAACTCGATGAAGCGGCGCTCGTCCTCGGTGAACATGCTCTTGTCCGCCCACTGCTCCGCGTCGACGCTGAAGTCGAAGTCCTCGGTCGACCAGTGCTGGCGCTGCCAGCGCGCGAAGAGCTTCTCGTAGGAGGGGGCGGCCTCCACGATCTTGTCGAGGCCCGACATCACCTTGTCGATGTCGGCGTCCATCAGGACAGAGAGGGCCTCGTCGTCGGTGTGCAGCTCATCCGGCGGCGGTGTTTGTGGCCGCCGTTGATTCTGGGTCGCGGTCGCGTCGGTCATCTCTTCTCCTGTCTTGGGGGCCGGCCGCATTATTTACCAAGCGGTCAGTAAATGTCAAGGCCCCCGGCTGCGCCACCCGGTCCATCGCCCAAAGGCCATAACCTTGATCGCGTGAGCGAGTTGCCAGACGACTTCCAGAACGCGCCCCTGGCCGAGGTCGACCCGGAGATCGCCCGGGTCCTGGACGGCGAGCTCGGCCGCCAGCAGGGGACCCTGGAGATGATCGCCTCGGAGAACTTCGTGCCGCAGGCGGTGCTGGATGCGGCGGGCTCCGTGCTGACCAACAAGTACGCCGAGGGCTATCCCGGCAAGCGCTATTACGGCGGCTGCGAGTGGGTCGACATCGCCGAGCAGCTCGCCATCGATCGGGCCAAGGAGGTGTTCGGCGCGGAGCACGTGAACGTCCAGCCGCACGCCGGGGCCCAGGCCAACAACGCGGCCTACATGGCGCTGATCGACCCGGGCGACACGATCATGGGGATGGCCCTGGACCACGGCGGCCACCTCACGCACGGGATGAAGCTGAACGTGTCGGGGAAGCTCTACGACGTGGTCGCCTACCACGTGCGCCGCGAGGACAGGCGGGTCGACATGGACGAGGTCGCCGAGCTCGCGGAGGAGCACGAGCCGAAGGTGATCGTCGCCGGCTGGTCGGCGTATCCGCGGCAGCTCGACTTCGCCGCCTTCCGCGAGATCGCCGACTCGGTGGGCGCCAAGCTGATGGTCGACATGGCGCACTTCGCCGGTCTGGTCGCCGCCGGCGAGCACCCGAGCCCGGTTCCGCACGCGGACGTCGTGACCACGACGATCCACAAGACGATCGGCGGCCCCCGCAGCGGGATGATCCTCTGCAAGGAGGAGCTCGCCGCCGACATCAACCGCTCGGTGTTTCCCGGTCAGCAGGGCGGCCCGCTGATGCACATCATCGCCGCCAAGGCGGTGGCCCTCCGGATCGCCCAGAGCGATCAGTTCAAGGAGCGCCAGCGCCAGACGATCGCCAACGCCCAGGCCTTCGCCGACGAGCTGATCGCCGGCGGGATCGACGTCCTCACCGGCGGGACGGACGTCCACCTCGTTCTCGTCGATCTCACCAACACCGGCCTCGACGGCAAGACCGCCGAGGACCGCCTCGAGGAGGTCGGGATCACGGTCAACCGGAACGCGATCCCCTTCGACGAGCGCCCCCCGATGAACCCGTCGGGGCTGCGGATCGGGACGCCCGCGCTGACGACGCGGGGCCTGGTCGAGGACGACCTGCGCGAGGTCGCCAAGGTGATCGTCGCGGCCCTCGGCGAGGACTTCGACTCCCAGAAGGACTCCCTGCTGGAGCGCTCCCGCGCGCTCATGGAGCGCTACCCGCTCTACCCAGAGCTCTCCGCGGCGACGGTCTGACCCCGACAGCGGTGAGGATCTGGGCCGACATGAGCGCGCCCGCGCACGTCCTGGTGCTGCGGCCGATCATCGAGCGGCTCAGGGCGCAGGGCCATGAGGTGCTGGTCACCTCCCGCGACTACGCCCAGACCCAGGAGCTGCTGGCACTTCATCGGATGGAGCACACCAAGATCGGCAAGCACGGCGGGGCTTCGCGGGCCAGCAAGCTGGTCAGGCTGATCCAGCGCACCACGGGAATGCGCCGCTTCGGCAAGGGCAAGGGATTCGACCTGTCGATCGCCCACGGCTCCAACGACATCGCGATTGCCTCTCGCACGCTCGGCATCCCGGAGGCGAACATGCACGACTACGAGTTCGCCGTCCTCCAGCATCACGTCGGCTGCCGGCTGGCGAAGCGGGTGATCTTCCCGGACTCGGTGCCGCCCGAGCGGCTGAAGAGGTTTGGCGTCGGCCCGGAGAAGCTGTTCCGATATCCGGGTTTCAAGGAGGAGTACTATCTCGCCGACTTCGAGGTCGACCCCGACGCGCTCGAGCAGGTGGGCGTCGACACCGAGCGCGTGGTGGTCATCGTGCGCCCCCCGCCTGATGTCTCCCTCTATCACCGCAAGTCGAATCCCCTGTTCCCTCAGGTCCTCGCGCGGGTGGGGTCCGACCCGGGTGTGCACGCCGTGGTGCTCCCCCGCACCGAGGAACAGCGCGACTACGTCAGGAGCCTCGCCCTGCCCTCGCTGATCGTCCCGGACCACGCCGTCGAGGCGCAGAGCCTCGTCGCCCTCGCCGATCTCGTCGTCTCGGCGGGGGGGACGATGAACCGCGAGGCGGTGGCCCTGGGCACCCCCGTCTACACCACCTACGGCGGCCGGCTCGGCGGCGTCGACGAGGCGCTCATCCGGGCCAATCGGCTCCGTCCCCTGACCGATCCTCGTGCCCTCGAGCTGGAGAAGAAGAGCGGCCAGGGGGAGCGCATCCGCCGGGATCCGGGCCTGCTGGTCGAGGAGATGCTCGGGGCGGCCGAGCCGGATGGCACACTCGGACTGACGAGCCGAGCACGGTCGCCGAGCAGGTCTCGGTCATGGCTTCCGAGGTGTATGCCCCGCGGCGGGTGGACATCGCGCTGCGCGGGCTCGACCTGCTCATCGCCGGCTCGGCGCTCGTCCTGCTCTCGCCGCTGCTGGGCCTGCTCGCTTTCGCGACCCTGCTCACCTCGGGCAGGCCGGTCCTCTACCGCGGGCAGCGGGTCGGCCGCGCCGGCCAGGTCTTCACGATGTACAAGCTGCGGACGCTGCGTCCCGGAGCCGAGAGCCGGCTCGGGCCCTACTACGGCGAGGAGCTCAGCCTCCGCACCGAACAGGAGGTGACGATGGTGGGGCGGGCGGCGCGCCTCACCCACATCGACGAGGTCCCCCAGCTCTTCAACGTGCTACGGGGCGACATGAGCATGGTCGGCCCCCGCCCGGTCCGGCCCGCCTTCTTCAACCGGCTCTGCGAGGAGATCCCGCAGTACTGGCAGCGCCTCGTCGTGCGCCCCGGCGTCACCGGCTTCGCCCAGACCAGGATCACCCGCGAGGACTCCTGGGAGGACAAGCTGATCCACGACCTCGAGTACATCGCGGACCGCTCGATCCGGCTCTACCTGCGCGTGCTCAGCGCGACGATCGGGCGGATCGCGTCGCTGACGCTCCGCGGCAGGGACCGCTAACGGCACCCCGGACCGACTCCGGACATCGCAGCGCGCTCCGGGACATCGGTGGTGACATGTCTCGATTGGGTATAAGCTGCCGGGTGATGGAGGAGCGGAGCGGGACGCTGCGCAGGGTCGTTGTGGTGATCGGGCTTGCCCTGGCGCTCGGCTGCCTGCTGGCGCCGTCCGCCCTCGCGGGGAAGAAGGCCAAGAAGCACGTCAGGGACACGACCACCTGGCTCTGCAAGCCGGGAATCCCGGACAACCCCTGCGAGCCGGGCTTCACCACGACCCTGGTTTCGCCCACCGGCCAGAACCTTGGCACTCAGGACGTGAAGCCGGACCGGAAGCGCAAGATCGACTGCTTCTACGTCTATCCCACGGTCAGCGATGACAAGAGCACCAACTCGGACCTTTCGATCGATCCCGAGGAGCGCTCGATCGCGCTCTACCAGGCGGCGCGCTACAGCCTCCACTGCCGCGTGTTCGCGCCCATGTACCGACAGGTCACCCTGCAGGCGATCCTCGGCAGCGGCGGTCTTACTGACGAAGCGCGGCAGATCGCCTATGGCGATGTGCTCGCCGCCTGGAGGACCTATCTGCGCAAGTACAACCGGGGCCGCGGCGTGGTCCTGATCGGCCACTCCCAAGGCACCTTCGTCCTGCGTGAGCTGATCCACCAGGTCATCGACCCGAAGAGGAAGGTGCGGAAGCGCCTGGTCTCGGCGATCCTGCTGGGCGGGAACGTGACCGTGGCGGCGGGTTCCAAGGTCGGGGGTGACTTCCAGCACATCCCAGGCTGTGTCAAGGCGAATCAGACCGGCTGCGTCATGGCGTTCTCGACCTTCAACGCCCCGGTGCCGAACAACTCGCTTTTCGGGCGACCCTCGGCCGTCGCGGGGCCCGGCCTGCCGACGACCGGCGAGGTGCTCTGCACCAACCCGGCGGCGCTCGCCGGCGGCTCGGCCCAGCTCACCTCCGTGTTCCCCTCGCAGCCGTTCGCGCCCGGCACGACGATAGGCCTGGCGACCGGCCTCGTCGGCGTGCCCACAACGTCCGGTGTGAGCACCACATGGGTCCAGTCCCAGTCATACACCGGCGCGTGCTCCGCGGACAACAACGCCCACGTGCTGCAGATCAGCCCGGTCGGCGGCGCCCCCACCCTGCACCCGATCCCCGATCAGACCTGGGGACTGCATCTGGTCGACGCCAACATCGCGCTCGGCAATCTCACCGACGACGTCGCGCGCGAAGCCAAGGCCTGGCTGAAGAAGAACCGCTAGCCAGCCGCATCCCGGGCGCTCTCTAGACTCGCCGCCATGTGCGGGATATGCGGTCTCGTCGGCCTGGACGGGGCCACCGCCCCCGACCCAGCGGTGCTCGCCGCTATGAACGAGACGCTGCTCCACCGCGGCCCCGACTCCGGTGGAAGCGTGATCGACGGGCCCTGCGGGCTCGCCATGCGGCGCCTCTCGATCATCGACCTGGCGGGCGGCGACCAGCCGATCGCCAACGAGGACGGGCGGATCCAGGTGATCCAGAACGGCGAGATCTACAACTACCGGGAGCTGATGGAGGAGCTCCGCGGCCGCGGGCACACCTTCTCCACCCAGAGTGACACCGAGGTGCTGGTGCACCTGTACGAAGAGCGCGGGCCGTCCTTCGTCGAGGCCCTGCGCGGCATGTTCGCGATCGCGCTCTGGGATGCGCGCGAGCAGAGGCTGATCCTGGCCCGCGACCGCTTCGGCATCAAGCCGCTCTACTACCGCGTCGCCGGCGGCACGGTCTCCTTCGCCTCCGAACTGAAGGCGCTACTCCGCCAACCAGGTTTCTCTCGGGAGATCGACCCGGAGGCGCTCGAGTCGTTCCTGGCCTTCAACTCCATCCCGTCCCCGCTGACCATCTTCACCGAGGCCCGCAAGCTGCCGGCGGGCCACCTACTGGTGGCCGAGAGGGGGGAGGTGACGATCTCGCGGTTCGCCCGGCCGACCCCCGCCGCGGTCGATCAGGTGCGGACTGAGGGCGACGACGCTCTCGCAGCGGAGCTGCGCGACCGGCTACGGGACTCGGTCAGGGCGCACCTGGTCTCGGACGTGCCCGTCGGCGTCCTGCTCTCGGGCGGGGTCGACTCGGCGGTCCTGACCGCGCTGGCGGCGGGGGAGAGCGGTTATCGGGTCAGCACCTTCTCGATCGGCTTCGAGGAGAGCTCCTTCGACGAGCTCGGGCAGGCACGCCTGGTTGCAGAGCGGTATGGGACCGACCACCATGAGCTGGTCCTGCGGCCTGACGCCGTCGACCTGCTGCCCCGACTGGTCGAGGCCTTCGACGAGCCCTTCGGCGACTCCTCAGCCCTTCCCACCTATCTGGTCTCGCAGCTGGCGGCGGACACCGTGAAGGTCGTGCTCTCCGGAGAGGGCGGCGACGAGCTCTTCGGCGGCTACTACACCTACGTGGCCGACCGGCTCGCTCCCCGCGTCGGCAGGGCCGCGACGTTCCTGCGGCCGCTCGTCGAGCTGCTGCCGAGCTCCTCCGAGAAGGTGAGCTTCGACTACAAGGCAAAGCGCTTCATGCGCGGGGCGCACCTGCCACCGGTCGAGCGCCACCACGCCTGGAAGGAGATCTTCTCGCCCGAGGCACAGGACGAGCTGCTCGCCGACGATCGCGTGTCCGACCCGGTCGATGCGTACCGCGCCCGCTACGCCGAGACCGAGGGCGCCCCGGAGCTGGCGCGCCTCCAGGACCTCGATCTCGGCATCTATTTGGTCGACGACCTGCTCGTGAAGACCGACCGGGCGAGCATGGCCCACTCGCTGGAGGCGCGGGTCCCCTTCCTCGACACCGAGGTGGCGGAGCTCGCCCTGGCACTCGAGACGCGACAGAAGGTCCGTGGGCTCTCGAAGAAGCGGCTGCTCCGCCGGGCCGTCGAGCCGCTGCTACCCAAGGAGGTCGTTCGCGGTCGCAAGCAGGGGTTTTCCATCCCGGTGGCAGCCTGGCTGCGCGGTGATCTCGAGCCGTTCGCCCGTGACGTGCTCTCGCCGGAGGCCATCGAGCGCCAGGGCTGTCTGCGGCCGGAGTCGGTCACTCGCGTCCTCGACGAGCACGTCTCGGGCAAGGAGGACCTGAGCCGCCAGATCTGGGGGCTCCTCTCCTTCACCCTGTGGTTCGACCGCTACGCGCGAGAGCCGGCCACGGCTGGCGCCGGCGCCGCCGGGGGGCCGAGCTG